>CAIMFT010000039.1 GCA_903840385.1 uncultured Holophagaceae bacterium | reverse complement strand
TCTTCCCCGCCATGGACATCCAGAAGTCCGGCACCCGCAAAGAGGACCTGCTGCTGGATGCCGCCAAGCTCGCCAAGATCTGGGTGCTGCGCAAGATCCTCAGCGCCAGCGGCCCCAGCGAGAGCATGGAGCTGCTCGTGGACCGCCTGGGCAAGGCCAAGACCAATGATGAGTTCTTGGCCAACTTACAAGAGCCGCCGCCGCGCAGGTAGCGGCTCTGCTCTGAATCCGGCTGCGCCGAATTCAGAGCTAGGAAACGCTGCGCGTTTCCGAAGTGCTTGGAGCTGGCTGGGCCAGATTCTGAGATTGCATCAGTTTTTGGGCGGCGCCAGCCGCCCCATCTCCGAAATTGGCCGCAGGCCAATTTCGGAGCAGAGGGTAAACTGTTGGGTCGTATGAAAGCCAACCCGTGACCTTCCCCCACAGCCCCTTCCACATCGGACCCGTCGAGGTGCCTAACCGCCTCGTGATGGCGCCGCTGCACGAGATCACCGACCAGCCCTTCCGGAAGTTCATCCGCGAGGTGGGTGGTGTGGGGCTCGTGGTCTCAGAGATGATCAGCAGCGAGGCCCTGGTGCGCCACGCGGTGAAGGCCGAGAAGATGATGGCCGCCACGGGCGAGCGGCCCCTGTCCATGCAGGTCTCCGGGGGTCGTCCCGAGGCCCTGGCAGAGAGTGCCCGGCTCTGCGAAGCCGCCGGCGCAGACCTGGTGGACCTGAACATGGGCTGCCCCGCCAGCAACGTCACCAAGGGCGGTGCGGGCTCAGCGCTGCTGCGGGACATGCGCCTGGCGGAGCGCTGCGTGACGGCCATGGTGCAGGCGGTGAAGATCCCCGTGACCGTGAAGATGCGTGCCGGGTGGGACGCATCGCAGAAGGATCGGGGCGAGTTCCTGGACTTCCTGCGCATGTTCGAGGCCGCCGGCATCCAGGCCCTGGCCATCCACCCCCGCACCCGGGTCCAGCAGTACACCGGCCATGCGGACTGGAGCATCATCGCCCGGGCCGTGGAGGCTGGTCGCGCCTATCCCATCATCGGCAACGGGGATGTGAACACGCGCGAGGACGCCTTCCGCATGATCGAGGAGACGGACTGCGCTGCGGTCATGATCGGTCGGGGTGCGCTGACGAACCCCTACCTGTTCCGGCAGATCCTGGAGCCGGACCTGGTGGTGACCACCCCCATGCGCATCGACGCCACCCTGCGGCTGTTCCAGATCCTCCTGGACCTGCTGGAGCCCCGGGAGGCCCTGCACAAGATCAAGAAGATCGGTGCCTGGTTCACCAAGGGCGTGCCCGGTGGCCACGGCTTCCGCCAGAACCTCCACGCCGCCAGCGACCCCGTCGCCCTCATGGCCGCCATCGACGCCCTGCGGCACCAGGCTGTTTTCTAAAAGATCACCACGAAGGGCACGAAGAAAAAGAGGACCAAGGGCACGAAGAAGGGCCGAAGGGCCAAATCCCTTGGAGCCATTCTTGGTGTCCTTCGATTCCCTTTGTGTCCTTCGTGGAGAGCCTTTGCCCTCCCTCGATTCAGGTCGGACCTAATGCTGTGGCCTCGTCGAGGGTGAAGGGGCTGTTGCTGGTCTTGGGGGTGGTGCGGATGGGGCAGGGGTCGGCGGCGCAGCGGTCGCAGTAGAGGCGGGCGCAGGGGTCCACGTGGGTGTGCACCTCGCCTTCGATGCCACCCTCCAGCAGCGCGGCCTTGCCGAAGTCTTCGCAGAGGTCATGGGCTCGGCGCACAGGGTAGTACTCCGGCACCACCATGTGCACGTCCACGTGGGTGTAGCGGCCGGTGCGGAAGGTGCGCATTTCGTGGAGGGCGATGATGTCCCAGGTGCGGGACTTGTTCATGGCGGCGAGCACCCGGCTGAGCATCTCCGGATCCTCCATGTCCAGCAGGGCCTGGGAGGACTCCTTCACCAGCCGGAAGCCCGTGCGGGCCAGCAGCAGGCCCACCATCATGGCCATGATGGGATCGAACCACTTGAGGCCTGTGAGCTTCACGGCCACCAGTCCGGCGGCGATGCCCATGCTGGTCCAGAAGTCCGACAGGATGTGGTGGCCATCGGCCTCCAGGGCCCGGGAGCGCTGCTTGCGGCCCTGGGCCACCAGGAACCAGCCCAGGAGGCCGTTGAGGACCCCTGCCAGCAGGTTCACCGCCAGGCCCCTGCCCAGGTCCTTCAGCTCCACGCCGTAGAGCAGGCCCTTGGTGGCTTCGATGAGGATGAAGACCGCCGCCAGGGAGATCAGGCCCCCCTCGAAGGCCGCGCTGAAGTGCTCGATCTTGCCGTGGCCGTAGGGATGCTCCTTGTCCGCCGGCTTGCCGGAGAAGATCACCGCACCGAGGGCGAAGACCGCCGCCACGATGTTCACGATGCTCTCAATGGCGTCGGACTTGAGGGCCACGGAGCCCGACAAGGTATAGGCCAGGAACTTCAGCCCCAGGATGCAGATGCCCGCCACGATGGACAGGGAGGCGATTCGGATCCGGGTCTGCTGGGCAGTGTGTTCGGCGGACATTCAGGTCACTCCAAGAGGTTCATTCGTGCCCATCGAACAGGCCCCGCTGGACGCCGTGGGCGGGGTCGGCAGGGAAGGGGAAGGCGGCGGCGGGGCCCCAGGGGCGCTCGGGATCAAAGGGGCCGGGGGGCGGGAGGTCCGGGGGCAGCCAGCGGATGGCCGGGGGGCACTGCACCTGGGCCAGCAGGGTGTCGGCGCCGGCCTCCGGTGGCACGGCGGGGACCCGGAGCAGGGCCACGGGGGGGTGATCGAGGGTGGCTTCCCAGCCCGCCGGGAGGAGGGCCCGCGCCTCGAGGGGGGCCGGATCCCGGGGATCCGCCGTGAGACCCGGGGTGAAGGCACCAGGGGCCGGTGGCAGGGGCAGGCTGGCCCGCCAGGGGTGACCTTCCCGGAGGGCCTGGCGGCCCAGCAGCGCCCCAGCCAGGGGGGCATCCCCCGCACCCAGGTGGACCGGTGTGCGCAGGCGCTCCTGCACCAGGGCCTGCAGGGCCCGCAGCTGGCCAAAGGCGGCGGACCAGGAGCCGCCGGAGCGCTGGAACTCGGTCCCGCCCACCAGGGCGAGGCGCCAGCCCACAGAGCGCCGGGAGAAGGGGAGGTCAGGCCAGGCCCCCGCCGCGAAGCGCTGGGCCAGGCCGCGCTCGGCGGCACCCTGGGCCTCGGACATGGCCGCCACCAGGGCCTCGCCGGAGGCCAGAGAGGGCAGAGCGCCAAAGGAGAGTGACACCTCGCCCCAGAGCCAGCCCGGCAGGGCCTCCTCACCGGGGGCGGTCACGCCCAGGCCCGGCAGGCGCCAGGGGCCTTCGGTGCGGGGCACCCAGCCCACCACACCCTGGCGCCAGAGGTCACCGGCGGCCCCCTCGGGGCAGGCCGGAGCGTGCACCCAGGCCCGGAAGGCCCCGCCAGGAAGACTCTGGGCGGCTTCCGGAGGTAGATGAAGGGTCAGACCCGGGATCGCGCTAATGGCCTCCCACCAGCCCTGGCGGGCCTCGGGGGGAAGGGCCTGCATCCAGGTCGGGGGGTGGTCCCAGATCAAGGCAAAGCCGCCGGGCAGCAGGGCCGTCAGGTTCATGAGGCGGGCCAGGGCGCGCCCCGGAGCCGCATGGACCGAGGCGAGGCCCTCGTCCAGGAACCGGGAGCCGGCCCACCCGGCCCAGGGGGCGTCCAGGGCGGAGGTGAGGAGGAAGCCCTTGCCTTCGACGAGGTTCATGGGGCCTCCGCCGACCGGGGCTCGGGTGCGAACATCATCCGCCCGGTCCCGCCGGGGGCGAAGGCCAGGGGCCACTGGGCCCGGAGGCGCCGGGCCGCCTGCCAGGCGGCGGCCTCGGGGGCGTGGCCCAGCAAGCGATAGCCCAGCCAGGTGGCGGACAGGAGGCAACCGGTGCCTCGGCGCTCGCCAGGTAGGCGGGGGGAAGGCTCCAGAGGTAGCTGGCCCTGGGGGGTGCACCAGAGGTCCTGGACCAGGTCGCCTTCAGCGTGCCCGCCCTTCAGCCAGACGGCGGTAGCCCCCGCCTCCAGCCAGGGGGTCACCAGGGCCTCCACCGGGGCGGTGCGGATGGCCTCGGGGGGCAGGCCGGCGAAGGCTGCGGCCTCGCCACGGTTGGGGCAGACGACCCAGCCCCCCATGGGGAGGAGGTCCGAGGCCATGCGGCGGAGGTCGGCGCCGTTGTGCAGCCCGGCCCCGGCACTGGGGGCCAGGATGGGGTCCCAGATGCGGACGGGGGGGGCCAGCAGGCAGAGGGTGGCACAGAGGCGGCGGAAGGCCCCGGGATCCAGGGCGCAGAGGCCGACCTTGACACCCCAGTTGCCCAGGAGGTGGGGGGCCAGGGCCTCGATGCGCTGGATCGGGTCCATGGCTGGGGGCTCGATCCGCACGCAGGAGAGCCCATTCTGCAGGGTCTCAGCCAGGGGGACGGCCATGGCCTGGCAGCCCAGGCCAGCCAGGGCCAGGGTGTCCCTCAGGATGCCAGCGCCTGCTGACGGATCCAGGCCGCCCAAGCAGAGGGCGACCGGGGGGGCGGCGCTGGGTCGGGGGGCATCCATGGCGAACTCTCAGGATGCCACAGGCCGCAGGGGTTCCAGGCTAGACCTTGCGGTCCGGGTCCACGATCTCGGTGATCCGCAGCCCCAGGCTGTCCTCCAGCACCGTGACCTCACCCCGGAGCAGGACCCGCTCCTTGCAGAGCACGTCCATGGGCTCACCGGCGCTCTTCTTGAGCTCCACCAGGGACCCGGGCTCCAGCTCCAGCAGGTCACGGATGGTCATTCGGGACTGGCCCAGCTGGATCTCCAGCCGGAGCGGCGTATCGATGAAGGGCATGAGCTCCGTGACCACCTGCTCGAAGGTCAGCACGCGATCGGTCTCGACCTTCTCCAGACGCTTCACCATGCGCTCCCCCCCGGGGCCGTCAAAAGGTGGACCCCTGGACCCCCCAGCGCAATGGGCGTGCCAGAGCGCGGGCTCACTGCTGAATGGCCCAGTCGACGATGAGCACGCTCTTGATGGGGCGGGTGATCCGCTTGTGCTTGGGGTCTTCCTTCTCGCCAGGCTTCAGGGCGTGGGGGCGGAACTGCTCGTTGAGCTTGTCCTTGATCTCCTTGCGCAGGGAGTCCCGGGACTCGGCGTCCGACGCCTCATCGACAGTCTTGCCGGAGAGCGCGGCCAGGACCGTGGCCTGGATGATGCTCTTCTGGGCCGAGGGCTTGTCCCCGGCCACCAGCTTGCCCAGCTCGGGGTCGCAGAAGAGGATGTTGAACTCGCAGCGGAGAAAGGCATTGCGGCGGGGGCCTGAGAGGTTGACCGTCCGGGTCAGCACCATGACCGGCGGGGCCTCGCCGGCGCCTTCCTTCTTCGTGCCGACATCCTCGCACTCCTCGGAGTCCGCGACCTCGTGGGCGGCTGCCTCGCCGGCACCCTGCGGGGCTGTGGCCGCCTCGGCCTGGGCCTTGGCTGCAGCGACCTTGGCTGCCGCCCGCTTCTTCATGAACAGCCAGGCTCCACCGCCACCCCCGCCCAGCACCAGCAGCGCCACGACGACGATGATGATGAGCTTAAGGTTGCTCTTCTTTGGGCTGGGGGTCTCTTCGGACATGCGTCCCTCGTCAGATGCTCTCCTCATCGGAAGCCTCCAGCCTGGGCCTGAATAGCGGAAAACTCCCGGTGCCTCTCTCTGGAGGCCAGTGGAATTGGGGTTTTCCGAGTCAGGAGAGCCCGAGAGCTACTGATAGCCTGGGCCTGGGCGTTTCAGACCACGCTGCCCGATAACGATCAAAAAAAGCTTGCTGAAAAAGAATCAGAGCCTGTCGAAACAGGCTCTGATTCTTTCGTAGCTTAAATGCTGTAAGGCGTTTAAACCCTACTTGCCCTTCTTCTTCTTGCCGTTGACGCTGTCAGCCAGGGCCTTGCCGGGCTTGAACTTGGCGACCTTCTTGGCGGAGATCTTGATGGGCTTGTTGTCGCGGGGGTTGCGGCCGGTGCGGGCGCCGCGGCTGGCGACGGAGAAGGTGCCGAAGCCGACGAGGGTCACCTTGCCACCCGCGCGCAGAGCGGCAGCGATGCCACCGAGGACCTGATCCAGGGCCGCAGCGGCCTGGGCCTTGGTGATGCCGGCCTTGTCGGCGACGGCGCTAACCAGTTCAGCCTTGTTCATGGAAACCTCCAAAATAGGGGATCTGTGCCCCCGGGTTGTGAAAAACGGAATCGGCTCCCGAAGGAGACGACCGTGGTTGCTGGCTTTTCAGAGAGCAAGGATCCGTAGATGCCCATGAATCCTCAAGTCTTATAAACTGCCCAAAAATTACGCCGCAGATGCAGTGGGGTCAAGGATTTTCTTCTGGGAAATTTCGGAGAACGGCGCAGGCAGGGGATCCGGGTGGCCGTGGAACCTCTCGAGGCCCGGCCTTGCCCATTTTAAGTCCCATGCTTCTCGCAGATCGCCGTAGAACTCCGGATGCGCCCGCGGCCCCCTGGGCCTATCATGGGGCGATGGCCCACCCCTACTTCCTCACCGTGGCGTATGCGGGCGCCGGCTTTCATGGCTGGCAGATCCAGACCTCGCTGCGCAGCGGCCAAGGCGAGCTCTGGAAGGCGCTCCGGGCTTTCGATCCCGAGGCTCCCATGCCCCAGGGGACCGGCCGCACGGATGCCGGTGTGCACGCCCGGGCCCAGGGGGTGCTCATTCACGCCAAACGAGAGTGGGAGCCCTACCGCCTGCTCACTGCCCTCAATGCTCACCTGCCCGGAGACCTGCGCGTGATGGCGGTTCAGGCGGCTCCGGAGGGCTTCTTCCCCCGGCAGCATGCGGTGGCCAAGCGCTATGTCTACCGACTGGGACTTGGGCCCGCCGCCGATCCCCTGCAGGCCCCCTATCGCTGGCATGTGCACCAGGCGCAGTCCCTGGATCTGGCCGCCATGGCGGAGGCCGTTCCGCCCCTGCTGGGCACCCACGACTTCTCTGCCTTCCGCTGTGCGGAGTGCGCCGCCCGCACCCCCGTGCGGACCCTGCACGCCATCCGCATCGTGCCCGGAGAAGGTGGCGCCGAGCTGATCTTCGAAGGCAGCAGCTTCCTCATGCACCAGGTCCGCATCATGGCGGGCACCCTGGTGGAAGTGGGCCGGGGCAAGCGGGAGCCGGGCTCCCTGGCCCAGGTGCTGCAGTCTGGGGATCGGCGGCGCGCAGGCCTCACCGCACCGCCGCAGGGCCTGTGTCTCGAGAAGGTCTGGTACGAAGCCCGCTGGGGCCTCGGCGACCCGAGTCCCTGGGGCGAGCGGGCCTGAGCATCAGCGCCCTGCCTGTTGTGGTTTTTTGAGGTCATTCGGGGATTCCGGCGACAAGAAACGCCAACCGCAGAGAGCGCAGAGGAAGCCTCATCCCCTTCATCCGTTTTTATCCCTGTTTCAGTGCTTTTTTCAACAGGGATGAAGGGGATGAAAAAGATAAAAACGGACCGCCGCCAAACCCCTTCGGGGCCCTGACTTTGGCCGGCTCCTCGTTGTTTCTGGTCCAGGCTCAGTCGAGGTAGAAGCCGACGCCCTGCCAGACCTTGAAGCGGGTCTTGCCGTCCTTGGAGGCGGCGGGATCGAAGACGATGCGCTTGGCGGCGTCCACGCAGGCCTCGTTGGCCACGGCGGCTTCTGGGGAGCTGTCAGGCAGGCCCTGGAGCAGGCGGGCGGCCAGCACATCGCCCTTGTCGCTGACGAGCACATTGACCACCACCACGCCCTTTGGACGGCCGGACAGGAGGCCCGTGGACTTGAGGCGGGGGGTCACGCGGTTCAGATTGACGGGGCGGGCGGGCACGATCTCTTCGCTCACAGTCACCAGGTCTCCCTCGACAGGAGTGGTGCTGGCCTTCCGGCGCAGCTCCTCGCCCTCGGCGGTCATCTGGGCCATCTTGGACATGCTGTCAGCCACAGCCTGGCGGGCTTCCTGGAGCTCCTTGAGGAGGGCATCACTGCCGCCCTGATTCTCCCGGAGGCTGGCCTTCAGCTGCTCGGCCTCCTTGCGGGCGGTCTCGCCTTCGCTGCGGGCCACATCGCGGGCCTTGCGGGCGGCGACGAGCTCCTGCTGCAGGTCCTCGGTGCCAGCCAGGCGCTGCTTCAGGTCATCCCGCTCCTCCGTGAGGGTCTTGACCTGGGCCTCCAGCTGCGCGGCCGTGGGCTTCTTGGCCGTGGCAGTGAGGGGCAGGGCGATCAGCAGAAGGGCGAGCACGGCACGCATGGAACCTCCGAGAGGGACGCCTGGGCGGCACCCGCATCGCCGCGCGGAACAGACTCCGGCAGGGCGTGGCGGGGACCCGCTCGCAGGTTAGCAGGTTCCCCTGGAAGGCCGGGAGGGGCCACCCTCAGGCTGAGGCCGTGGGCCGATCATCGGCTTGGGCGGGCTGCGAGGTCTTGAGTACGCCCCGCTTCAGGAGCTTGGAGAAGATGCCCAGGCATTCGTCCGGCTCGAAGGGGGCGATGGAGAGGATGTCCCGGATGCTCCACACACCGTTCACGCGGCTGGCAAGGAAGGCCTCGTTCGGGTAGAGGTCCGCGGTCATGAGCACGTCCATGGAGACCGCCAGCTCGGGGATCAGGTCCTGATTCAGGCGGGTCTCTTCCAGGAGGTTCTGGACCACGGTCATCATCTGGTTGGCGTCGGCATTGCGCGGCTGCTCCTGGAGGATGCGGCGGAGCTCCTCCTGGGCCTCCTGGAGCTTCTGCTTCTCCACCAGGATCCGCGCCCGCTGCAGGTGCAGGCTGGGGTGCTCGCCGAGGTGGCCGCCGCCATCCAGGAGGCGGGCCAGCCCCTTCTCCTGGAGGTCGAAGAGCAGACGGTTGACCTTGAACTCGGGCATGCGCAGCTCCAGGACCAGCTGGTCCACCTTGCGGCGGCCGTCTAGGCGGGCCAGGATCTCTGCGTCCTCGCGGGAGAGGGGCAGGTGCTCGGCGATGGCCTCCGGGACTGCCACCAGGACAGCGTCCCCGCCATGGATGACCTTGCGGATGCGTTTCCAGTCGTCGAGCCGCCGGGCTCCTTCCAGCACGATCCCCGTCACGTCCAGGCTGAGCAGCATGGACCGCTGGTGGGGCGCCGCCCCATCGTGGAACTCAAAGGTACCCAGGCCCCAGAGGAAGGTGTCGAAGAGGCTCTCCTCGACCTTCATCTGGACGATGCGCCGGATCTCTGCCTCGGTGATGAGGTGACGGTTGACGAGAATTCGCCCCAGCAGCTGCTGCTCATCCTCCTGGGTGGCCAGGGCATCCCGAAGCTGCTCCTCGGTGATGCGGTTGAAGGCCAGCAGGTACTGTCCGAGGTACTCCCGGGGATCCGAGGACCACACGCTGGTGATCCGGCCGTCCAGGAAGGAGACACGCTTGGTGTGCAGGGTGCCCTTGAGCTCCAGGACCCCGGTCTTCTTGCCCACAGCCAGCCACTGGAGGATATCCTCCAGGCCCATGGTGGACAGATCGCCGTTCAGCGCCAAGCCCCGCCTCCTGAAGGGAAAAGCCTATCCACGTTCCTGTCATGAGAGCAATCCCAATGACAGTCCCGGGCGGCAGACCCCTCCTGCCTCCTCATCGGCATCCCCTGGAATTGGATAAGAGGTCAGAGGCGGGCAAGCACGTCCCGGATAGCCCGGTTCAGCAGGTCCGGGTGGTGGCGGGCCGTGAGCATCTCGGGGTCCAGCAGGGGAAAGCGGTGGACCGGGATGCCCAGGATCTGGTCTGCCTGGGTCAGGAGGGGCTGGCCGCCCTCCTCCTGGTAGCGGGCCAGCAGGCCGGCGCTCAGGGGCGTCTCATTGGCAATGATGGCGGCGAGCCGGGTGTGGGTGAGGGCTGCGATGGTGGCCACATGGGCCTCCAGGTCCAGGCCTTGGGTCTCGCCGGGCTCGGTCATCAGGTTGGCCACATAGACGACGGGGGCCTGGGACAGCTCCACGGCCTCCTGCAGCTCCCGGAGGAGCAGGTTCGGGATGGTGGAGGTGTAGAGGCTGCCGGGGGAGAGCAGGATGAGGTCGGCGCTCAGGAGGGCCAGGACGGTCTCCGGCAGGGGCTCGGCATCACGGGGCTCCAGCCAGAGGCGGGCCAGGGGCGGGTGGCTGGCCCCCACGGCGGTCTCGCCAGCGTAGGTGCGACCCGCCATGTCTTCGGCACAGAGGGTGACGGGTACCACGGTGGAGGGGAACAGGCGGCCAGCGGTGACCAGCACCCCCGAGAGCTTCCGGATGGCCCGGACCCAGTCGCCGGTGAGGTCCGCCAGGGCCCAAAGCATGAGGTTCCCCAGGGAGTGGCCAGAGAGGTCGCCTTCACTCTTGAAGCGGTAGTTCAGGAGGTCCGAGAGGGCGGAGTCCTCCATGGTCAAGGCGGCGAGGCAGTTGCGCAGGTCCCCCGGGGGGATGCCACCCAGCTCCTCCCGGATGCGCCCAGAGGAGCCCCCATTGTCGGACACGGTGACGATGCCCGTGAGCTTCCAGGGATCCCGGCTGCGACCAGCCTCCCGCTTCAGGGCTCGGAGCAGCGAGGCAAGCCCAGTGCCGCCCCCGAGGGCCACCACCCGCAGGGGGCACTCGGCATCCAGACCCAGGGAGGCTCCAGCCATGGCTGAGGGCCCCCGCTGTTAGCGGTTCTCGGTGAAGGCGAAGAGGGGGGACTTGCGGATGGAGTTGAAGTCCGGGTCCATGTGCCACTGGAAGACGAGGTCGGGATCCAGCTCCAGGGCGCGGTTGAGGCTGTCCGCAGAAGCTTCAACGTTCTCGGTCTGGGCAAAGGCCAGGGACCTGAGGTAGTAGGCCACCGCTTCGGTCGGGTGCTCCTTCACTTCCTTGTCGATGAGCTTCATGGCCTCCTCCGTGTTCCGGCGGTTGAGGCTGGCCTGGATCTCCACGAGGGCGGTCGGCTTGACGGCCTTGGGGGGGTTCTGCTTGGTCAGGGCCAGCCCCAGGTAGATCTGGGCGCGGCGCTTCACGGCCCACTCGCCCGCTTCTTCTGCGGCCACCATGACGGCCTCCAGGGCCTTGGCGGCCTCGGCGTGTTTCCCGGCCTCGAACAGCCCAAGGGCATGCTCGAAGGCAGGAGTGGCCGAGGAAGCGGCTGCCTGGTCAGCAGGGAGCGCTGCTTTCGGGGTGGGTGCGGTCTTGGCCTTGGTTGCCATTCGGGGATCCTCTGGATGCATTGGAGAAACTATAGAGTGACAGGTTTCCCGGGGCAAATCCTGGAGGGGGGGCTCAGGCCTTGAAAAGAGCCTTCTCCTGGTTGAGGATGCGGGTGGAGACCAGGGTCATGATGGCCGCCAGGCCCACGGTCATGGCGAAGGCCACCAGATACTCCATCCAGCTGAACTGCTGGCTGAACAGCTTGCGCAGGGCCAGGCAGACATTCACCACCGGCACGTAGGCGAGGAAGGTCATCTTCTCCACGCCGGGAGCCATGGTGAAGATCCCCAGGAACATGACCAGGAAGATGCCCGGGGTGATGGCACTGCCGGCCTCGATGGTGTTCCGGGCCTGGATGCCCATGAGCAGGATGAAGTTAGAGAAGAAGAGGCCGAGGGGCACCATGATCAGGAAGGTGAGGCCCAGGGTCATGGGGTTGGCGATGGCCGCCACGGCCTGGAGGGAGCCGGCGGCGCCGCTGCTGGCGGTGGCCACGGACAGGCCCATGCTGAGCAGGTTCAGCAGGGCGGCGATGACGCCGATGCTGAAGATGTAGAGCAGCTTGCCCAGGATGATCTGGTTGCGGGGCAGGCGGGTGGCCATGAGGCTCAGCAGGGTGTGGCGCTCCTTCTCCCCGGCGGTGGCGTAGATGCCGTGCTGCATGGAGCCCGCATACATCATGATCATCAGGAGGTAGGGCAGCATGCGGCCCATGACCTTGCCAACCTCGAGGGTGACGTCGGCGGCGTTCTTGACCTCGAGCTTCAGGGGTTCTGCCAGCTGAGCGGAGGCCCCCAGGGTCTGGAGGCGGGTCTGCACCCAGGACTTTTCCTGGGTCCGAATCGCATCCTTCAGGCGCTTGAGGGCGATCTCCGAGGTGCGCTCGCTCTCGTCCATGGTGGCCGTCAGGACAAAGGTCTCCTGCTTCTGGAGGGCATCCGCTGCGGTGGCAGACACGTCCACCGCCAGCTCCAGCTTCTGGTCGCGGAGGGCCTGGCGGAGGTCACCAGCGGGCTTGGGGACCACCTCGAAGTGTCCCGGAGTGGCCTTCAGCAGGGGGGCCACCACGCCCGATGGGTCATTCACATAGACCCGGCTGGCTTTGCTGCGGTTCTGGGCCTCGTCCCGCTTGCCCATCTTGGCCATCATGCCGAACAGGGCCGGATACAGCAGAAAGGGCAGGACGAAGGTGAAGAACAGGGTCTTCCGGTCCTTGGAGAGCTCCAGGAACTCTTTCCGGGCGATGAGCAGGGCGCCGCGCATCAGTTGCTCCCTTCGGATTCAGCTGCCAGCTGGAAGAACACTTCGTCCAGAGTCTTGGCGTTGCGGCTCTGCAGGAGCTCCCGGGGCGGGGCGTCACCGTGCAGCTTGCCGTCGAAGATGATGCCCACCCGGTCGCAGATGTCCTCCACCATGGGCATGACGTGGGTGCTGACGATCACGGTGCGGCCCTCTTCCCGCATGATCCGGAGCAGGTCCAGCACCGTCTTGGCTGTCAGCACGTCGAGGCCCGTGGTGGGCTCGTCGAAGATGACCACCTTGGGATCGTGCAGCAGGGCCCGGGCGATGCTTACCTTCTGCTTCTGACCGGAGGAGAACCCCTCCATCTTCACGTCGGCAAAGTCCGCCAGCTGCAGCTTGTCCAGCAGGTGCAGGCCCCGGCGCTCGGCCACCGCCGGGTCGACGCTCTGGAACCCGCCGAAGAGCCGCAGCAGCTCCCGGGGGGTGAAGCGGGTGTAGATGCCCATGTCGGTGCTGAGATAGCCCATGCAGCCCCGGACATCCTCGGCCTGCTTTCGGGTATCCATGCCGCACACATCAAGGCTGCCGGAGTCGGGCTCCATCAGGCCCGCGATCATCCGCAGCGTGGTGGACTTGCCGGCCCCATTGGGGCCCAGCAGGCCGTAGATCTCGCCGGGCTTGACCGTGAAGGTGATGCCCCGGACCGCCTCGATGCGCTTGTTGGTCTTGGTCTTCCGGTCCTTCACGGTGAAGGATTTGTGGACCTGGTTGACTTGGATCAAAGCGGCCTCCCGACTGGAAGAACCCAGTTTAAGCAAAACGCCGTAGTTCTGCCTCGCAATCGGTGGACGGAATATCTGGACCGGCGAACGGTCCAGGGGCGGCCATTAGTGGCGGATCAGGACCCCGGTGCTGCTGAGGACCAGGATGCCCAGGCCCAGGACCAGGCAGTAGGCTGCGAAGCCGTTCAGGCGGGGCTTCCGGGTGAAGCGGTCCAGCAGGCCGATGGCCAGGTAGCCCGAGATGAGGGCCACGCCCACACCCACGAGGCAGAGCAGGACCGGAGAGGCTGAGCCCGGGGGGAAGGCCAGCTCCGGGGGCAGGGGCTGGTGCTTCCAGAGGGGCTTTAGGAGGCCCCGCAGCTCCACGACCGCCGCCGCGGCGATGGTGGGCATGCCCAGGAGGAAGCTGAACCGGGCCGCCGTGGGCAGGCGCAGGCCACGGAACACCCCGACGGAGATGGTGGAGCCGGAGCGGGAGAGGCCAAAGCCCCCGCCGATGCCCTGGATGGCGCCCACGGCGAGAGCGTCCATGGGGCGCAGGTCATGGAGATCCCGCCCGGCCAAGTCCAGTCCCTGGAAGTTCACGCGCTGCTGGCTCATGCGGTTGGCCAGGTACAGGATGACGGCGGTGCAGAGCAGGCCCAGGCCGTAGACCCAGAGGTGCTCCTTGGCGGCCTCCTTCATGCCCTTGCTGGCCAAGCCGAGGATGCCCGTGGGGATCATGGCCAGGAACAGCAGGAAGGTCAGGCGACGGCCCTCCTTGTCCCGCCCGAAGCAGCCCATGAGGATCTGCAGCAGCTCCCGCCGGAAGTACAATATCAGGGCGCCCAGCGTGCCCACGTGGAGCAGCACATCGAAGGCCAAGGGCATGGGGTGGCCCTTGAACATCAGGTGCTCCGCCAGGGTCAGGTGCGCCGTGGAAGAGACCGGCAAAAACTCCGTCAGGCCCTGGATCAGCCCCAGGAGGATGGCGTGTAGCAGGTGCATCTGGTGACTCCGTCAATCCATCAGTCTGCCATGCATGGTTGAATCTCCCCATGCGATCCCTCGACCTCCGCTCTGACACCGTTACCCGGCCCACACCGGAGATGCGCGCCGCCATGGCCGCGGCCGAGGTGGGGGACGATGTGCTGGAGCGGGATCCCACCATGGCCGTGCTGGAGGCCCGGGTGGCGGACCTGCTGGGCCTGGAGGCGGCGATTTGGGTGCCCTCGGGCTGCATGGGCAACCTCATCGGCCTGATGCTGCACCTGGGGCGGGGGGACCGCTTCCTGGCCCCGGCCCAGGCCCATGTGCTGGGCTCGGAGCTGGGCACGGGCGCCTGGCTGGCGGGGGGCATGCCTGAGGCCCTGGCCTGGGAGGGCGGCCCGGGCCGACCCACGCCGGCCCAGGTGACCAGGGCCGCCGGCTCGCCCGGCCCCTACTACACCCTGCGCAGCCGCCTGCTCTGCCTGGAGAACACCCACAACTTCGCCGGTGGCACCGTGACGCCCGCGGCCGAGCACCGGGCCCTGGTGGCTGCCGCCAAGGCCGCTGGCCTGGCTGTGCACCTGGATGGGGCGCGCCTGTGGCACGCCGCCACCGCCCTGGGCTGTGCGCTGGCCGACCTGACCGCTGGCGTGGACACGGTGCAGGTCTGTCTCAGCAAGGGCCTGGGCGCCCCCATGGGCTCGCTGCTCTGCGGCTCCGCGCCCGCCATGACCGAGGCCCGGCGCCTGCGCAAGATGCTGGGCGGCGGAGTGCGGCAGGGCGGGGTCGTCGCTGCTGCCGGACTCGTGGCCCTGGACCACCTGCCACGGCTCGGCGAGGACCACGCCAAGATCCAGCGTCTGGCCGAGGGCCTGCGCAGCTTTGGGCTCGCCGCACCGGTGCCCGAGACCAACATCCTGCTGGTGCCCGTGCCCAATGCCTCCGAGGCCCTGGTGGCCCTGGAAGCCGTCGGCGTCCGGGTCCTGCCCGTGGGCCCCGCCATCCGCTTCATCGCCCATCGGGACCTGACCGCTGAGGACATCGAGGTGGCCCTGCGCCGCATCGAGCCCCTGGCCTCGCACCTGCGCTCGGCCTGACCGTGCGGCCGGCCCTCGCCCTCGCTGCCGCCCTGCTGGTCACGGCCCTGGGTGTGGGTGGCTACCTGGCCTGGCAGGCTGGCCTGGTGTCGGTGCCCCTGGGGGATGGCCGGGCGCTCTATGTTCCGGCGGCCCCGGAGTTCCAGGAGGACGCGGCGAGGCTGGAGGTGCTCCTGCCTGCCGGTCCCGGAGTGGCGGCCCTGCTGGTGGCCCAGTCGGACCTGGCGTTGCTGGAGCGGGGGCCAGAGGGTGGGCTCTCGGGCCTGCTGGTGGCCGCTCTGGAGGCCTCCCGCCATGGTCGCCGCTGGCGGATCACGGTCCGGCCCGGCTGGCGCCTGCAGGACGGCACGACCCTCGACGCCGAGCGGATGCTCCAGGCCATTCAGCCCGCTGCGGGTCGCCTGGGCGGCCAGGGGCGGGTGCTGGCTGCGGCCACTCTGGAGCTGCAGTTCCAGAGCCGTCCCATGGACCTGCCGGAAGCTCTGCTCCACTGGCGGGTGCCGGGCAGCGGGCCCTTCGTGCGGAGGGGCACCACCCTGACCCGCTTCGAGGGCTTCCCGCTGGGGCGCGCTGGCTTTGCGGCAGTCTCCCTGGTCACGGACCCGACCCTGCTCCAGGGCGCTCACTGGGCCGCAGGACTGAGCGCGCGGCGCTGGGCCTGGGCGGCCTTCCCGGGTAGAGTCGCCCCCGGAGACATGGCGAAGGCCCGGCTGGCGCCCTACGACGAGTTCGGCCTCAAGGACGGCAGCGTGTGGTTCCTCTCCCGCCGCCTGCGCCGCCTGCGGCCCGACCCCACGGACTGGACCCGCACCCGGCTCTTCGGAGCCTGGCAGGCCGCCACAGACCTGCCCTACGACCCGCTGGGGCTGTAGGTCGAATGTTGGTTCATGGGAAAAGGAACACCATCAGGTCCTGAAAATAGCCACCGGAATGGGTGCGAAGCTGGGGCCAAAAGCCGTTCACGCCGTGTATCGCCGTCCATCACCGGTTCCATTTCTTTTCAACCAGTGATGAACAGTGATACACGGTGATGCCAGCACTGAACACGCGGCCATTCTCCGCTTCCCTCAGCGCCTCGGCTCTCCTCAGCGTTCCTATCGCCTTCCTAGAGTGCATCTTGAACGCGGAGGAAGAAGCTACTTCTTCACCAAGGCCCGCACCTCTGCTGGGGGCAAGAACTTGTCCGGGGGCAAAGCGACGTTCCATTCCACGGACGTGAAGGTCTGCACCATCACCTGACCTGCTGCGGACTGATTCTCGGTATGAGCCACGAGAATGTCCCCCACCTTCTTGTAGTCCTTGAAGGAGGTCTCCGCAGGGATCTCGCCCATGGCGGTCTTCATCTTGACGGCGGCCTTCAGCAGCAGACCGCTCTGGGCGCTGAAGAGCTGGGTCTCTTGGGGTCCCTGATGGGGTGTGCAGATGACCTTGTAGCAGCGCTCCCCTTCCAGGGCCTCCTCGCCCACGGTCTCTACGGACTTGTAGTCCTTCCGCCAGTCCTCGGAGTGAAAGCGGGCTCCCCGCACGGCAAAGGCCTTCTCGTCGCCCTCCTTGATGCTGGGCCCCTGCATGGCATTGAAGCCCCAGGCTGTGCTGCCATCGAATCCTTCCAGCATCTTGCCCACACCGGGCAACTCGACCTCCATGAGCTGGGAGTTGGGCTCCGCTTTGGTGAGGGTGAGCGGTCCCTTCAAGCCCATGGCAGGCACGGCCAGGCTGCCCTTGTAGACTGCGGACTTCTTGGTGGCATAGGCCTTGAGGCCTCCGGTGGCCTCGACGTGGCGATCCATGATGGTCTCGCCTTTGGGAAGCGCCTGAGCGCAGACCAGAGCCGGCACTGAGAGGGTCAGGATGATGGTGCGTAAGTAAGACATGTGGGCTCCTCTTGGTTAGTGGGCTGACCGCAGGATCCAGGCCAGGGCATGGTCCAGGATGGGATCTCGTCCAGCAAGCAGGTCCCGCTGGGTGGGAATAACGCTCTCATCCGGGATCACGCCGTGTCCCTCCAAGGAACGGCCTCCATCTGAGATGTAGTTGGCGATGGCGTACTGGAAACCATCGCCATTGGGGAGTCGTTCGAACACAGAGGGGAGGGCCATGCCGGCAGACTGGCTCCCAAAGATCCGGGCACGCTTCAGGTCCTGCATGCCACCTGCAAAGATCTCGCTGGTGGAAGCCGTGCAACCGTCCACGAGGATGGCGATGGGGCCCAGATAGGGCTCGGGGCGCGGGCTCACCACAAACTTGAGGCTGGTGCCCCGCAGAGCCATGGTGCCCAGCTTCTTGCCCGACTGCTCCGTGAACCACCCTGCCGCACCCATGGCCATCCCCCCGATGCCGCCCGGGTTGCCTCGCAAGTCCAGGATGAAACCCTTGACGGGGCCGCCTTCCCGCAGGGAGGCGCGGAAGGCCTCGGCAATGGTTTCGGGCTCGAACCAGGAGCTGAACCGCACATACCTCACGCCACTCGGCAGGGCGCTGTGCTCGACCCAGAAGGGCATGGGCGGCATGTTTCCGAGTGCGATGACGCGGCCTCGGGGTGCCGCAAGGCCCAGGGTGACGTGGACGACCTTGGTGCCGTCATGGAAGTCGGCTTCCACGGTCTCGGCCACAGGGCCCTGAAGCAGACTCATAACGGCCCGGCTGAGGAAGAGACTCAGCCCGGTGGAAGCTTGAAACCGGGCCCCCAGTTTCTGCAGGATGGGCGCCACTTCCTTCCCGGACACCTTGATCAATTGCCAGCCGGGCTTGACGCCAGCCTTGGCCGCAGGAGAACCGGTCTGCACCTCCGTGATCAGGGCCTTGCCATCCAGATACCGCAGGTCCAGACCGGGGGAACCACTGCTCTTTGTAGCGGACTGGAGATCCGTGAAAACTTCTGCAGGAAGGATACCAAAGTGGCTCTGTTTGAGTCGGCTGAGCATGTCGGTAAGGACAGCCCGGACTGCCTCTGGGGAGCCGGCCTGCTCCACCTTGGGCTTCAGCTCATCGTGGACCTTCTGCCAGTCCAGGCCCCCCAGGGTTGGGTCCGGATGGCGCTGGGCCACCGTGCTCCAGACCTGCTCGAAGGACTGAAGATGGAGCGCCCGCTGGGAGGCACCCTCTTCCGGCGGGGGGGCCGCCACGAGAACAGCTGTGAGGAGAAAGGAGAGGGCGTGTCGCATGACCATCCATGGCTGGCACTGTCCCGCCAGCATAGAACAACCTGATGCTCGGCCTGGCACCGCCAATCTGGACAATGCAAATGACACAAAGGCGCGACGACCCTAAGCCCCTTGCCCGTTCGCTTCTCTTTGCGTCTTTGCGTCTTAGCGTCTTCGCGTTGGATCAGTTGTCTTTCCCAAACCCAGCACTACTCGAGGTTCGCGGCCTGTTCGCGGATCTGGTCGAGGGCGCCTTTGGCTTCCATGACGGCGCGGGTCATCTCGATGCGCTTGCACTTGCTGCCGGTGGTGTTGAGCTCCCGCAGGACCTCCTGGCACCACACGTCCACGGCTTTGCCTTCAAGGCTGTCCTTGGCCAGGCGCTCGGCGAAGTCGTCCAGGTGGGCAGACAGACGGATGAGCTCCTCGCGCACATCCTGGCGCTCGGCCAGCACACCGGCCTCCGCCAGCAGGCGCTCGGCGGGTAGCTGGCCCGCGAGGCGAGCGTCTTCCAGCAGCTGCTCGATGCGCTGGCGGTAGAGACCCGGCAGCTCGGCGGCCTGGGCCTCCGCACCAGCCTTCAGGCGGTCCCGCAGCTCCACCAGACGGGCCAGGCCGTCGGCGAAGAAGGGGCGCAGGCGCTCGGCTTCCCGGCGGCGTCCCTCGTTCCAGGTGTCCAGCAGGGTGGCCAGCCCCTGGAGGAGCTTGCCCTCCAGGCGCTCCGCCAGGTCCGAGTCCGGGGCCAGCCAGGCGCCGGGCAGGCGGAAGAAGGCGTCGGCGCTGAGGGGGGGCAGGTGCAGCCACTCGGCGTCCTCCTGCCAGGCCTTGGCGGCGGAGCGGAGCAGGGCGCGGTTCAGGCGTGGCTCCAGGGAGGGTTCGTCCTGGACTTCAATGGTGAGGTCCAGCTTGCCCCGCTGGGCGGCGCCCCGCACCTTGGCCCGCAGGGCGGCCTCCAGGGGGAAGAGGGCCGGCGGCAGGCGCAGCGAGAGGTCCAGGGCCTTGCTGTTGACGCTCCGCAGCGTCAGCCGCAGCTGCCCCGCCTCCAGCGGCTGGACGATCTCGGCAAAAGCAGTCATGGATCTCATCGTTGGCTCCGGCTCACAGCCAAGGGGTCGCTTGGGCGCGCTGGGCTTCGTAGGCTTCGATGGCGGGGAGGCAGGCGAGGCTGCGGGCGATCTCGTCCAGGCCTTGCACCAGGGTGTTCTTCCGGGCGGGCTCGAGCTCGAAGCGGAAGCTCAGCCCCTCGGCAGTCACGGTCTGTTCTGGCAGGTCCACGGTGACGGGGCCGGGGGCCTCGGCCAACTCCTGGATGGCGGCCATGGGCAGGGCCAGGGGGAGGATGCCGTTGGCGAAGCAGTTGTTGAAGAAGATCTCGGCGAAGCTGGGGGCGATGACGCAGCGGATGCCGAAGTCCAGCAGGGCCCAGGGGGCGTGCTCCCGGCTCGAGCCGCAGCCGAAGTTGGGGCCGCTCAGGAGGAGCTCCGCACCCCGGAAGGCCGGCTGGTTCAGGATGAAGTCCGGCAGCTCACGGCCTTCGGCGTCGTAGCGGATCTCGGAAAAGAGATGCTGCCCCAGGCCCGTGCGCACCAGGGTCTTGAGGAACTGCTTGGGGATGATCAGGTCCGTGTCCACGTTGGCCCGGAGGAGGGGCGCGGCGGTGCCGGTGAGGGTCGTGAAGGGCTTCATTGGGCCTCCAGCAGGCGGCGAACATCGGTGAAGTGGCCCGTGACGGCGGCGGCGGCGGCCATGCCGGGACTCACCAGGTGGGTGCGTCCGCCCCGGCCCTGGCGGCCTTCAAAGTTGCGGTTGCTGGTGCTGGCGCTGCGCTCGCCGGGCTCCAGTCGGTCATCGTTCATGCCCAGGCACATGCTGCAGCCGGGTAGGCGCCACTCGAAGCCAGCCTCCAGGAAGATGCGATCCAGGCCCTCGGCCTCGGCCTGGCACTTCACCAAGCCGGAGCCTGGGACCACCAGGGCCCGCACGCCTGCAGCCACCTTGCGGCCCTGGGCCACACGGGCGGCCTCGCGCAGGTCCTCGATGCGACCGTTGGTGCAGGAGCCGATGAACACCACATCCACGGGCACCTCTTCCATGGGCGTGCCGGGCCGAAGGTCCATGTAGGCCAGGGCCAGGGCCATGGCCTCACGCGCGGCGGCGCTGGCGGCCAGGGCCGGGTCGGGCACGCAACCGGTGATGGCCACCACGGCCTCGGGGCTGGTGCCCCAAGTGACCTGGGGGGCCAGGTCCGACACCTCGATGACCACCTCCCGGTCGAAGGCGGCGCCCTCATCGGTGGCGAGGTTCTTCCAGCTGGCCACGGCCTGGTCCCAGAGGGCTCCGGCAGGGGCCATCGGCCGCCCGGCGAGGTAGGCGAAGGTGGTCTCATCGGGCGCCACCAGGCCGGAGCGTGCCCCGGCTTCGATGGCCATGTTGCAGAGGGTCATGCGGCCCTCCATGGAGAGGTCACGGATGGCGGAGCCGGTGAACTCGATGACGTGGCCGGTGCCGCCGGCGGTGCCGATCTGGCCGATGAGACGCAGGGCCAGGTCCTTGCCGCCGAGGCCCGGGGGCAGGGTGCCCTCGAAGCGCACCCGCATGTTCTTCGAGCGGCGCTGGGGCAGGGTCTGGGTGGCCATGACGTGCTCCACCTCGCTGGTGCCGATGCCGAAGGCCAGGGCCCCGAAAGCGCCGTGGGTGCTGGTGTGGCTGTCCCCGCAGACCACGGTGGCGCCCGGGAGGGTGAAGCCCTGCTCGGGCCCGATGACATGCACAATGCCCTGACGATCGTCCAGCAGAGGGATGTAGGGCACCCCGAAGGCCTGCACATTTTCCACCAGGGCGGCCACCTGCAGGCGACTGGTCTCCTCGGCGATCTCAGCAGTGCGGTTCTGGGTGGAGATGTTGTGGTCCACCACGGAGAGGATGGCCGCGGGGCGCCGCAGGGGGCGGCCCGCCATGCGCAGGCCCTCGAAGGCCTGGGGGCTGGTGACCTCGTGGACCAGGTGGCGGTCGATGTAGAGGAGGCTGGTGCCATCGTCCCGGGTGGCCACCAGGTGGGCCTCCCAGAGCTTGTCGTAGAGGGTGCGGGCGCCGTTGGTCATGGGCGGTTCCTTCGTGAGGGGCGGTTCAGGGCCTGGGTGGCCGGGACGGACATCTCGCTGGCGTGGACCATGGCGATGAAGGCCTTGGCGGCATGGGAGAGGGCCTCCTCGCGCCGGCAGACCATGCGGATGAGCTTCTCAATCTTCAACTGCCGGACGGGGACCTCGACGAGGCGGCCAGACTCGATGGCGTCGAGCACGGTCATGCGCGGCATGATGGCCAGGCCTGCGCCCTTGGCCACGAAGTCCGAGATGGTGGCCAGGGTGCCCACCTCCATGGTGATCCGCAGGGGGGTGCGGAACCGGGCGAAGAGGTCCACGATGGCCGCTCGGGTCGGCGTGAGGGCGTTGTGGATGATGAAGGTCTCCTCGCCCAGGGCCTTGACGTCCACGGAGCGGCGGCCGCTGAGGCGGTGCCCCGGGGGCAGCACCAGCACCATGTGGTCCCGGAAGACCACCTCGCTGCGCAGGCCCGAGTGGAGGGGGTCATAGGAGACGAAGCCCACATCCAGGCGGTGCTCCAGGATCTCGGTGGGGATCCGATCCGAGGGCAGGCGGTAGGCCTGGAGCTTGATGTCAGGGTGGGCCCGCTGGAAGGTCAGGAGCATCCGGGGGAGCAGGAACTCGGACATGCTTTCGTTGGCGCCAATGCTGAGGCGGCCCTGGTGCAGGCCCTTCAAGGTGCCGAAGGTGTCCGTGATCTGCTGGCGCAGCTCCAGCATGCGGTGGGCCAGGGGCAGGAGGGTCTCCCCGGCATCGGTGAGGGTGCCGCCCTTGGTGGTGCGGTCCACCAGCACCTCGCCCAGCTCCTCCTCCAGCCGCTTGAGGGCCAGACTGACCGCCGGCTGAGTCCTGAACAGGCGCTCCGCTGCGCGGGAGAAGCTCTTCTCACGCGCGATGGCCGCAAAGGTTTCCAGCTGACCGAGCTCCACGCCACCCCCAGAATCCACGAGTCTAGCCACTTAAGGAAAACTAATGGAATCATAAAAATTATTAACTATAATCATGGGACGGTTCGGGGCAACCTGAATCGATTCCTTCTGCCAGTGCTGTACCCGGGAGTCAACCAGCCAATGGGCGCCCAGCGGATCACCAATGCCGACACCACCCTCCAGGAGGGCAACCAGTCTCTGGGCTGGAGCCTGACTCTGGACGGGATGGTGCGGAGGGCCCGGCCGCTGATGGCGCTGGGGTTGCCTGGCCTCGAAGCGGCCTTGGCCCGCCGGTTTCGCCGGACCGATGCCCCTGTAACAGGCGTCTGAGACCCCTCATCCAACACCAGGGGTGCTTTGCCCCACCGGAGACCGCATGGAAGCCAGGATTGTTGTCCTCCCAGGAGATGGCGTCGGACCCGAGGTGACCCGGGAGGCCGTGGCCTGCCTGCAGGCCGTCGCTGGGGTCTTCGGTCACCGCTTCAGCTTCCGGGAGGCCCTCATCGGCGGGGCCGCCGTGGACGCCTGTGGGGATCCCCTGCCTGAAGACACCCTGGCCCTGTGCCGCACCGCCGACGCCGTGCTGCTGGGCGCTGTGGGTGGACCCGCCTGGGACAAGCACCCGCGCGACCAGCGCCCGGAGTCCGGCCTGCTCCGCCTTCGTCAGGGCCTGGGCCTCTACGCCAACCTGCGTCCCGTGACGGTGCATCCCGCCCTGGAGGATGCGAGCCCCGTGCGGCCCGAGATCGTGCGCGGCACGGACATGATGATCGTCCGGGAGCTGTCCGGCGGCCTCTACTTCGGCGAGCCCCGCAGCTTCAGCCCAGAGCGGGCCGTGAACACCCTGCCCTACAGCCGGGAGGAGATCCTCCGGGTGGCCCGGGTGGCCTTCGACCTGGCCCGGGGCCGACGCAAGAAGCTGGTCTCCGTGGACAAGGCCAACGTGCTCGAGACCTCCCGCCTGTGGCGCATGGTGGTGGACGAGCTCTCCGCCGAATATCCGGACGTGGCCGTCCAGCACGCCTACGTGGACAGCTTCGCCATGGCCCTGGTGGCCCGGCCCCGGGACTTCGATGTGGTCCTTACGGAGAACCTCTTCGGCGACATCCTCAGTGATGAGGCCGCCGTGCTGGCGGGCTCCCTGGGCCTGCTGCCCTCCGCCAGCCTGGGCGGCACCGTGGGCCTCTACGAGCCCATCCATGGCTCGGCTCCGGACATCGCCGGCCGCGACCTCGCCAACCCCGTGGGGACCATCCTCTCGGCGGCCATGCTGCTCCGCCACGCCCTGGGCCTGCTCCGCGAGGCCGCCGCGCTCGAAGCCGCCGTGGACCGCACGCTGGCCGAGGGCCACGGCACCCAGGACCTGAAGGGCGCAGCCTACCCGCACGGCACCGCCGCCATGGGGGCCGTCATTCGCACCGCACTGGAACTTGTGGGAACGGAGCACCGCTGATGAAGGAGCACGCCATGGAACAGACCGGCGCACAGATCATCTGGGAGTGTCTGCTGCGGGAGGGTGTGGAGACCGTCTTCGGCTACCCCGGCGGCGCCATCCTGCCCACCTACGACGCCATGACCGAGTACCCCATCCGGCACGTGCTGGTGCGCCACGAGCAGAGCGCCGTGCACATGGCCGACGGCTTCGCCCGCGCCTCCGGGCGCACCGGTGTCGTGGTGGCCACCTCGGGCCCTGGCGCCACCAACCTGGTGACCGGCCTCGCCACCGCCATGCTGGACTCCATCCCCGTGGTGGCCATCACAGGCCAGGTGGGCTCCGGCCTGCTGGGCACGGACGCCTTCCAGGAAGTGGACATCACCGGCATCACCCTGCCCATCACCAAGCACAACTACCTGGTGACCCGGGCCGAAGACATTGCACCGGCCATTCGGGAAGCCTTTGCCGTGGCCTCCAGCGGTCGGCCCGGCCCGGTGCTGGTGGACATCACCAAGGACGCCCAGCAGAGCCGGACGGTCCTGGACTGGGAAGGTGCGGCACCCACCCGGCACCTGCGCCACCTTCCGCCCTCCCCCAAGCAGGTGGACCTGGACCGGGCCGTGGCCATGATCAATGCGGCCAAGCGCCCCGTGATTCTGGCCGGTCATGGCATCCAGCTCTCTGGAGCCCGGCCCGAGGTGATGGCCCTGGCGGAGCTGGCCCAGATTCCCTTCGCCGAGACCCTCCTGGGCCTGGGTGCAGTCCCCGCCTCCCATGTGCTGAGCCTGGGCATGATGGGCATGCACGGCGAGGCCTGGGTGAACCGTGCGATCCAGGAGGCGGACCTGCTCATCGCCCTGGGCATGCGCTTCGACGACCGGGTCACGGGCCGGCTCAAGGAGTACGCCCCCAACGCCCTCAAGATCCACGTGGACATCGACGCTAGCGAGATCAACAAGCTGGTGCCGGTGGACGTGCCCCTGGGCGGGGACCTGAAGCAGGTGCTGACCGCCATCCTGCCGGCGGTGCAGGCGGCGGACCACACGCCCTGGCTGGAGCGCATCCGCTCCTGGCGGGGCGACTCCGCTGTGCGCGACATCAAGAACCTGCCCGATGATGGCCACCTCTACGCTGCCCACGTCATGCATGACCTGTGGAAGATCACCGAGGGCAAGGCCGTGGTGGTGACCGATGTGGGCCAGCATCAGATGTGGGAGGCCCAGTACTATCACCACGACGGTGAGCGTAGCCTCATCACCAGCGGCGGCGCCGGGACCATGGGCTTCGCCCTGCCGGCCGCCATCGGTGCCAAGCTGGCCTGCCCCGATGCCGAGGTCTGGGTGGTGGCTGGCGACGGCGGCTTCCAGATGACCTTCGCTGAGCTCATGACCGCTGTGCAGGAGGGGGTGAAGGTGAACATCGCCGTCATCAACAACGGCTACCTGGGCATGGTCCGGCAGTGGCAGGCCCTGTTCTATGAGGGCCGCTATGCTGCCACGCCCATCCTGTCCCCGGACTTCGTCAAGCTGGCGGAGGCCTTCGGCATCCACGGCCAGCGGGTCGAGAAGCGCTCGGATCTGGCCGCTGCCGTGGCTCAGGCCCGCCTGGTTCCCGGTACCGCCCTGATCGAGTTCAAGGTGGAGCAGGAGGATGCGGTCTATCCCATGGTGGCCGCCGGTGCGGCGCTCCATGACATGATCCTGCGCCCCTCGCCCAGTCCCATCGCCGAGACCGGCCAAGACCCTGTCTAGCGCCTGCCTCGCCAAGGAAGGATGGAGAACCCATGTCCCATGTCCTCGTGATCTACACCGATGATGAGCCCGGCGTCCTCACCCGGGTGGCGATGCTGTTCCGCCGTCGCGGCTTCAACATCCACTCCCTCACCGTGGGTCCCACGG
>CAIMFT010000038.1 GCA_903840385.1 uncultured Holophagaceae bacterium | reverse complement strand
GGCCAGAATCAGCTTCTTTACGGGACTCCCGAGGGATGGACAGAACCTACCTGTTTCGAATCCCTCTGTCCGGCAGGTGGCACGGCACCACGGTGTCTCGGTCAGGTATCTGCAGTGGGTGGCCACCGAGCAGGGATGGGTTGGAGCAAGGCGTGAGGTGGACCGCTGGAAACCAGAAAATCGCTTTGTCAGAGTGATTAATCAACTCGGAAAGCAGAATCTAATGAAACTGTTTTTTCAGTTCCACCAGGTTAATTTAGTGCTTCTCCAGCGGATCGATCAGCCACTTTGGACCCAGGATGCACCTTCAATTCCAGATCTTTACCGAATCGCGAAGGCGCTTTTGATCTCGCAAAAACTTGCCGAACAAATTTTCGCAGATGGCCGAGCAATGTCGGCACTTGCTGAACGCAACAACCAACGAAATCGATGACGATGGGGTCCGCTCAAACCCTTCTCTTACCAGCAGTCTTCTTCAAGGCCGTGCTGGACGCCCCGGGTCACATCTGCTCGATGCGTGGGTCTGGGGTGACACGCAACACATTGCGACATATTGCGACGACAGCTACAACTTAGGCGACTGAGATGACCTGCCGTGATCAGGACGGCTCCAATGACAGGGCCTGGGTGTAGCAAAGTGTTGCAATGTGTCCCAAAGCGTTGCGAAGAAGTCCCATTCAACGCTTCCCTTACCGCTGATTTTCTTGATGGCCATGCCGGGCGCCCCAAGTCACACCCGACATGGCCGGTGGCTGTGGGTAAGCCAAATGGCTGCCTGATCCATTTATAGGAGATCGGATTCAGCCACTGGTGTTCGAAGGACCACCATGCTGAGCCCGATGGTCCAGAACGGCGCTTCTATCACTCATTACACCCCACCCTTACCCACTCCCCACTTTTGATGGCCACCAGCCACGCCTCCACAGGCTTGCCCTCGCGGGCTTGGATGGCCTGGGCGTAGCGGGCAAGCTGGGCTTGGTAGCTGGCGAGCTCTTCGGGGCCGAAGGCCTTGGAGTTCTTGAAGTCCAGGAGGTGGATGCGGTCCTCTTCCCACACCACCAGGTCGGCGCGACCCTGGGCGCCACTGGCAGCGGCGCCTGCGAGGGGCAGCTCGGTGCGGCGGCGCAGGTGGCGCCAGCCGCGGGCCTCGAAGGCCGTCAGGAAGCGCTCCGCATGCTCCTTCGCACCAGCCACGGTTGGGGGTGCCGCCAGGCAGGCTGCAAAGCCCGCTGGATCTTCCCAGCGCACCAGCAGGTCCCGCAGGAAGGCATGGATCAGCTCCCCGTCCTGCCGAGCCTTGGCGCGGGCCTCCGCTGGCAGGGCCGCGTGGGCGTCGTCAGCGGCATCTGCCGGAGCGAGGGCCGGCCGGGCAGCGGGCGCCGCCACAACGATGGCCTCCACTGGCGGGAGCTCCGCAGGTTCAGGTGCCTCATCCAGCAGCTGCAGCTCGGGGTGGGCCGCCACCAAGTGCTGGCCCCAGTGGGCCCAGGTCTTGGCTTCAGCCGCATCCTTGGGATCCTTCGGCTCCTGCAGCAGCAGGCAGAGGCGACCCTTGGCCCGGGTGAGGGCCACATAGAGCAGGTTCAAATCATCCCGGCGCTGGCGCGCCTCGATGAGCGGCTTCAGCTCCCGGTAGGCCCGCCCCTGGTGTGTGCCCAGCTTCCAGGCCAGCAGGAGGGCCCCGGTGGTCGGGCTGGTGCGCAGCTCGCCCTTGCGGAAGGACCGTGGGTGGGCGTGCAGCAGCGGCAGGATGACGTCGTCGTACTCCAGCCCCTTGCTGGCGTGGACGGTCTGGATGAGCAGGTCTGCGGCGTCAGCGGCGGCGGGCAGGTCGCCCCGCTCCGAGCCACTGCGCTCGTCCTCCAGGGCCGCGTAGGCCACGGAGGGGCTGGCAGGCAGACCCAGCAGCATGCCCAGGAGGGCCGCCAGGTTGCGCCGGGCGCGCAGGGGCTCCATGGTGCCGTGGGTGTGCAGGGCGGCGATGCCGCGCAGCAGTGCCCCCTGGTTGAGCAGGCCGCCGACCAGCTCCTGGGCGGACAGCTCTCGCAGGCCCTGGAGCCAGCGGACCGCCTCGCGCTGCGCCTCGGGGGAGGCCTCGGGATCGAGCTGGCCCAGGCCGGGCAGGCCGGGTCGCCCCTCTCGCGACAGGGCCAGGCGCGTGATGTCGCCATCGCTCAGGCCCACAATCTGGCGCAGCAGTGCCACGCAGGGCTGGGGTCGCTCGGGGTGGGCCACGGCCTCCAGGGCCGCCATGACCAGGCGCACGCCGGGGCTGTCCCAGAAGCCCTCCTTGGCCACCACGTAGGGTTGGATGCCCTGGCGCTTCAGCCGCTGCAGCAGGATGGGCAGCTTGGTGCGCTGCTTCAGGAGCAGGGTGCGGCGGCGGGGACCCGCCTTGGGCGGTTCACCTAGGCACTCCCGCCAGCCGTCCTCCCGGGCGAGGCCCGAGATCCAATCAGACAGGGCCGGCAGATCAGCCCGGGAGGACGGTGCCGAGGTCCGCACCAGACCCACGGGCAGCGAATCCGGTGCGACCGCTTCCTGGGCCCCGTCCAAGCTGTCGGTGCCCGGTGCGAGCTGCGGCCAGACCTCCTCCACGTAGCGGTTGGCCAGGGCTACCACCTGGGGCGTGGAGCGGAAGTTGTAGGGCAGGCGGAAGGCCCGCTCCCCCGCCGCCTGCAGGTGGTTGCCCAGGAGCTCGGGATCGCCGCCGCGGAAGCCGTAGATGGCCTGCTTGACGTCACCCACGCGCACCATCTGCGCTACACCCAGCTTGGCCAGGAAGGCGTCCTGGGAAGGCGAGGTGTCCTGGTATTCATCCACCAGCAGCAGCCGGGGCGGGACGCCTTCAAGGGGACCATCCTGCAGGCTGTGCAGGGCTGTGCGCACCAGGTCGCCGAAGGTAGCGAGGCCCTGCCGGGTCTTCTCGGCCTCGAAGCGATTCAGGGCGTCCACGACCAGGCAACGGAGCCAGGCTTCCAGGGCATCCACCACGGGCTCGAAGGTGGTCATGGCCACCCTCAGCGCAGCGCTGTAGTAGCCCTTGGAGGGATCCACGCGCCGGTCCTGGACCTCGGCCCAGCGCAGGCGCGTGGCCAGGTCTGCGCCGGCGGCGGGCAGCGGCCGGATGGAGGAAGTCTTGAAGTGCCGGTGCTGGGAGCTGGATGCATCGAGTCCCAGCATCGGATCGGCGGCGAAGGGCGCCAGGGCCGCCTCGGCGGTGGCGAGGGCCGCCAGCAGGTCGGCGCGGCGGGGGGCTGGATCCTCGGGGTGGAGGTGGCCCATGGCATCGCGGTGGTTGTCGTGACCCTGGGAGAGGCTCTCCCAGTTGCGCTCGGCCCAGGTAAGGAGCAGGCGGGCTGGCACGTGGTCGGGATCGGTGTCGGGCAGGGTGAGCGCCTCCCGCACGGTCTGGCGGAGTAGCCGCAGCAGGGCGGGATGGGCCACGTCCAGGATGGTCTCGGGCGCACCGGCACCCCGGCCCAGCACCCGCATGGCCAGGCTGTGGATGGTGGATACCTGCAGCAGCTCCGCTTCGCGCCGGATGCGGCGCCAGAAGGCCCGCGCCCGTTCGGGTGATGCCGTCCAGGAAGCCTCGACCCAGTGGCCAGCCGCCTGGGCTACTTCCTCGGCGGATTTCCGGGGGCGCTCGCCCAAGGGCAGGCCCTTAAGGAAGGTCTCCAGGGCCTTGGGGTCGGCGCTCTGCAGGAGGGGCAGAAAGGCCCTCCAGGCCGGTTCATCCAGCGCAGTCAGCAGGTCCAGGGGGCGAAGCAGGCGCTCGCGCAGGTCGGCGGCGGCGGCTTCGCTGAAGGTGGTGGCCAGGATCTCGAAGGGACGGAGGTCCTCCCGGCCGAGGTTGGCGGTGACCAGCACGGTGAGGGTGAAGGTCTTGCCAGAACCGG
>CAIMFT010000037.1 GCA_903840385.1 uncultured Holophagaceae bacterium | reverse complement strand
GCCGTCGCCGAAGTCCGTGGCGTAGTCCCGGAACCGGGTGTCGTGGTAGCTGTAGGCAAGGGTCCCCGAGAAGTCGCGGCTGAAGCGCCAGCGGGCCCCGGCCTCGATGCCCTGGAAGCGCTCGGTGCCCGCATTGGCCAGCACCGGCGAGCCGTTGAGCACCTGCGGCACCACCAGGTTCTTGAAGTCCATGAGGAAGGCGCTCACCTCGAGGCCCAAGCGGCGACCCAGGAGGTCGGCCTTCAGCCCCAGATCGAAGCTGGTGGCCGTCTCCGGCTTAAGGATCGTCGCCGCGCTGTCGAGGCCGAAGTCCACCGCTGCAGGCTTGAAGGTGGTGCGCGCCCCGGCAAACAGGTTCACCCGGTCCTCGCCGGCCTGCCAGGTGGTCCAGACGGCCCCGACACTGCCGGTGAAGCCCGTGGTGGTGCGGCTGTCCTGGCCGGTCTCGGGGACCGTGGCACCCAGGTCCAGCAGCGCGGTGTGCCGGGTCTCCCGGGCCGAGGTGAGGCGGAGACCTCCCTCCAGCACCAGCCGGGGTGCGGCCTGCCACTGGGCGTAGGCGTAGAGACCGGTGAAGGCCCGCTGGTCATCCACCCGGATGTCGGCCTGGGATGGCAGGGCCGCGCCGGCAGGCGAGCTGGCGCCGTCCAGGCGCACCGTGTAGTCGAAGTCCCCGCCCCGCCCGCTGCCCTGGCCGTGGAGGTGATCCACGCCCGTCACCACCTTGAGGGTGGCCGCCGGGGTCCAGGTGAGGTGCGAGTCGAAGTAGACGTCCGTGAGCTCCACCCGCTCGCGGAAGCCGTGGGCGTTGGGGCTGGCGGTGCTCACGTCCGTCAGGAAGCCCCGCAGGACCTCCTGGCTGGCCCGGGCCACGGACAGCGTGGTGGACCAGAGGGTGGCTCCACCGGCGCTCCGGTCGTAGCCCACTGTGAGTGCGGTGCGCCGGTCGTTCAGGTAGGCGCCGCCGGGGTTCTGGTTCGCATCCAGCGGCACCAGGGTGGTGAGGGCCTTGCCCACCCGTACGAAGGGGCTGGCGGGCTGCTGATCCACCGCCGTGCTCTCCAGGTTCACCCGGAACACACCGTCCAGGGCCTGGATGCGGTTCTGCCAGAGCAGGTGGGTGCGCTGGAAGCCGGTGCGGGGATCCTGGAAGCCCTGCCGGTCGTGGTCCAGGATGAGGCTGGCGTCCACGCCCGCAGCCGAGGGGAGACGCAGGGACAGGGCGGCGCCACCGCTGCCCTGGGTGCCCAGGCTCAGGCGGGCCGAGCCCTGCGTGTCCGAGGGAACACCGCGGATGATGTGGATCACCCCCACAAAGGAGGTGGCCCCGTACATGACCGGGGCGGCCCCGCGCTGGACCTCGATGCGCTCCACGCCCTCGATGCTCAGGGTGGCCAGGGCCGGGTTGAAGGCGCCGCCCCAGGGCACGCCATCCACCACCAGCAGGAAGGCATCGAACTCCTTGAGGCCCCAGAACTCCGGCACGCTGGACGCGGGACCGGCGTCGCCACCTGGGGCGATGAAGACACCCGCCGCCAGCGCCAGGGCGCTGCGCAGGTCCGTGGCGCCACGGTCCGCCAGCTCCCGGGCGGAGAGCACGGTGATGGAAGCCGCCACCCGGAATGGGTCCTCCGGGAAGCGCGTGGCCGTCACCTCCACCACCGCCGAGGGTGGGGGCGCCTGGGCTCCCAGGGTGGCGGAGAGGACCGCGGCCAGGGCAGACAGATGATGGGGCAGGGATCGGTTCGGCCGGTTCATGGTCAGGTCGGCTCGGATGAAAGATGGGGGCATGGGCGGCCCATGCGGGCCAGCAGCCCGCGGGGGATCTTTTCGAGGGTGATGCCCTCCCTTCCCGCGACATCCACCAGCCAGAGGGCGGGCAGGTTGCGGGCCAGGCCCTCAGGGGGGTCGGCCTGCAGGGCGGCGGGGATGGGGGCGTCGGTGAGCCAGAGCAGACTCCAGTGGTCGGGCTTGGCACTCGCCTCGATGGAGAGGGTTCCGGGGGCCGCCCAGGGAAGGATCTGCCGGGTCAAGGCTGCCGCCCAGTCCTGCTGAATGGGCGCCGGCCAGGAGGTGCCAGAAGCACCCGCATCCACCACCTGGATGCGGCAGCGGAAGAGGGTGGCCATGGGGGAGAGGCGCTCCTCCAGGCCCGCCTGCCACTCACTCCAGGGGGCCATGCCAGCGTCCGGATAGCGGCCCAGGGCCAGGGCCCGGGCCATGCCAATGAGGGTCTTCCCATCCTCCAGGCTGGCCTCCAGCCGGGCCCGGTTCTGGGGGTCCAGGGGCAGCTTCGGGTCGCTCAGCTCCAGGACACCTTGAAAGCCTGCCAGCAGGTTGTTGAGGTCGTGCAGGGTGGCCCGCCAGAGTTCCGCTGCGTCCATAACCCCTCCACCTCCACAAAGCCCTTGAATCAAGTTACCTTGCATATGACCCTCAAGGGAACGCTAGAAGGCACCGGAACCCCTATGCAGCAACAGATCAAGCGGTTGGGCGAGCTGCTCGTAGAGGGCGGCCTCATCACGCCTGCTCAGCTCCAGAGCGCCATCACCCACCAGAAGATTGCCCGGGGCCGCCTGGGCAGCAACCTCGTGGCCCTCGGCTATATCTCCGAGGAAGTGCTGGTGGACTTCCTCAGCAAACAGACGGGCGTGCCCAAGGTGGATGTACGTGGTCTCGAGGTGCCTGCTCAGGTGCTGAGGCTCATCCCCCACCGCCTGGCCGACCAGTTCTCGGTCCTGCCCGTGAGCGTCCGCGAGCCCAAGACCCTGGTCCTCGCCATGACTGACCCTTCGGACCTGAACGCCATCGACAGCGCGCGGTTCGCCTCCGGCCTCAACGTGGAGCCGGTGGTGGCCTCCCACAGCTCCCTGAGGAAGGCCATTGCCGAGCACTACCGGCGCATGGATAGCAGCTCCGGGATCCTCACGGTGGAAGTCCCCGGTTCTGGTCAGGAGACGGCCCTGCCCGTGACCTTCGCCATGGCCCCCCCGACCTTCCCGGCCCCTTCCAGCCGGAATGTGGCCTTCCCCCGGGATCCCTTCTTTGGCGCCTCGGCCCCCACCCAGCCGCTGGATGTGGATCCCTTCGGCCTCTTCGAGAAGACCGCTACGGCGGGGGCCCAGCCCCTCCCCGACCTGGTGCACAGCCGCACCCACGGTCCGGAGGCCCGGGGCCTGGAGAGCTACCAGACCCGCACCCTCGTGCTGGGCCTCATCAAGCTGTTCCAGCGCCGGGGCATCATCGGCCAAGGGGAGTTGCAGCGCTTTCTCGCCAATCTCCTGGAGACTGGCGAGCTGAAGGACACGGACAAGCTGAGCTAGTTGTCGACCTTTAGGATGGCCAGGAAGGCCTCCTGCGGGATCTCCACGTTGCCGATGGACTTCATCCGCTTTTTGCCCTCTTTCTGCTTGTTGAGCAGCTTCTTCTTGCGGCTGACGTCGCCGCCGTAGCACTTGGCGAGCACGTCCTTGCGGCGGGCCTTCACGTTGGTGCGGGCGATGATCTTGCTGCCGATGGCGGCCTGGATGGCCACGTCGAACATCTGCTGGTGGATGACTTCCTTCATCCGCTGGCAGAGGGCCAAGCCCAGGCTCTGGCTCTTGCTCCGGTGGACCAGGATGGAGAGGGCATCCACGGGCTCAGCGTTTACCAGGATGTCCATCTTCACCAGATCTGATTCCGAGTAGTACTTCATGTGGTAGTCCAGGCTGGCGTAGCCCTTGGAGATGGACTTGAGCTTGTCGTAGAAGTCCAGCACCACCTCGTTGAGGGGCATCTCATAGACCAGCATCACCCGGTCCTGGCTCACGTACTCCAGCTTCTGCTGGAGGCCCCGCCGCTCTTCGCAGAGCTTGATGAGGCCGCCCACGAAGTCGGTGCGGGTGAGGATGGTGGCCTCGATGATGGGCTCTTCGATCTTGGCGATCTTCTGGAGGGGCGGCAGCTTGGAGGGGTTGTCCACTGCGGTTTCCGAGCCATCCGTGAGGTGGACGTGGTAGCGCACACTGGGGGCCGTGATGATGAGGTCCAGGTCGAACTCGCGCTCCAGGCGCTCCTGCACGATCTCCATGTGGAGCAGGCCCAGGAAGCCGCAGCGGAAGCCGAAGCCCAGGGCGGTGGAGGTCTCGGGCTCGTAGGTGAAGCTGCTGTCATTGAGCCGCAGCTTCTCCATGGCGTTGCGCAGGTTCTCGAAGTCGTCGCTGGAGGTGGGGAAGATCCCGGCGAAGACCACCGGCTGGATCTCCTTGAAGCCCTTGAGCATCTCGGTGGAGGGCCGGGTGTTGTGGGTGAGGGCATGGGTGATGGTGTCGCCCACCTTCACATCCGCCAGCTGCTTGATGCTGGCCACCAGGTAGCCCACCTCGCCCACGGAGAGGGTGTCCACCTTGTCCATCTTGGGATCGAAGATGCCGATCTCGTCCACCCGGTGCTCGCTGCCCGTGGCCATGAAGCGGACCTGATCCCCCGCCCGCAGCGTTCCGTTCATCACCCGGATGAGGCTCACGACCCCCCGGTAGGAGTCGTAGTAGCAGTCGAAGATGAGGGCCTGGAGGAGCGCCGCCGGGTCCCCCTGGGGGGGCGGGATGCACTTCACGATCTGCTCGAGGACCTCCTCGCAGTTTTCCCCGGTCTTGGCGCTGACGTAGACCGCATGGGCGGTGTCCACGAGGCCGATGACCGTGTCGATCTGCTCCAGCACCCGGTCGGGATCAGCGCTGGGGAGGTCGGTCTTGTTGAGGACCGGGAAGACCTCCAGGCCGTTCTCCAGGGCCAGGTAGGTGTTGGCGAGGGTCTGAGCCTCCACGCCCTGGGTGGCATCCACCACCAGGATGGCCCCCTCGCAGGCGGCCAGGCTGCGGCTCACCTCGTAGGTGAAGTCCACATGGCCCGGGGTGTCGATGAGGTTGAGGGTGTAGATCTGGCCGTCCCGGGCGGGGTACTTCAGCGTGACG
>CAIMFT010000036.1 GCA_903840385.1 uncultured Holophagaceae bacterium | reverse complement strand
CCCCCTCGGCGTCCCATCCTCGGATCTCGTAGTAGCGGGGCAGGAGCTGATCCAGGGGATGCCCGGAGTCCAGGTGCGGGAAGGTGGACTCGTGCAGCATCCGGTGGGGCAGGGTGTCCTGGGCGCCGCTGATGCCCTCCCGGAGGTTGTACATGCGCTCCAGGTTGAAGATCCGCTCACCGATCTCCTGCAGGTGGCCCGAGGTGAAGGACTGGCCCGTAATGTAGGTGAGCCACTTTTCAAACCAGGTCACGGGTGCAAGCTTGAGCCTCATGAGCAGGCGGTACAGGGGGCCGCTGCGCTCGAAGAAGTAGGTGATGGTGCGGTACAGACGGCTCTTTGGATCCAGCTCGTGGACCTGCCTGGGGATCATGCCGTAGGTGGTGAAGATGCAGAGCACCATGGAGTTGATGGCACAGGCCAGGTTCTGCTGCACCACCGGGATCTCGGCCTTGAGGCGCAGGCTCTGGGGGTCGATGGTGAGGGGACCCGTGGACTCGAAGTACATGCTGGCGCCCTGGACATGGCAGCCGCCCCGGTTGGTGGTCGCATACTCCACACCCTGGGCATAGGAGCCCCGGGGGTCGTAGGCCGAGAGCTCCAGGCCCTTCACATGCATGGCGAAGTCGGCGCCCCCGTGCCGCTCACTCATGCGCTTCACGCCGTCCGCCAGGTCATTACCCAGGCCCCGCCGGTGGGCGATGTCCTGGATCATGGCGCTGATGCCGGTGGCATCGCCGAAGGTCAGCCCACTCTGGAGGAGGCCCCGCTCCTGCAGCTCCATGGCGAAGCCCAAGGTCACGCCCAGGCTGATGCTGTCCATGCCCAGGTCGTCCGCCAGGAAGTTCCACTCGTTGACCCAGCGCAGGTCCGTGATCTCGAGGTTCGGACCCAGCAGCGCCGCGGTCTCGTACTCGGGGCCCTTGACCCGGCCCACGCCTGCCACTGTGACCTCGCGCCCGCAGGCCACAGGGCAGTGGATGCAGCTGGACTTCACCCCCACGAGGCCGTGGTCCTCCAGGTACTCGCCGGACACGCTCATGGCGTCGTCGTGGTGGCCTAGCTTGAAGTTCCGGGTGGGGAGGATGTTCCGGGCGTTGGTGGTGTTGACGATGCCCATGGTGCCGTAGCGCCGCAGCTTCTCGCCCAGTACGGGGTGAGAGCGGAAGAGCTTTCGGAGCCACTTGGTGTACTCGTTGAACTTCTCCTGGTTCTCCAGCTCCAGCTTGCGGGTGCCGGTGACGGAGATGGCCTTGAGGCGCTTGGAGCCCATGACCGCCCCAACGCCAGTGCGCCCGGCGATGCGCTCGTCCGAGACGATGCCGGCGTAGAGCACCAGGTTCTCGCCGGCGGGGCCGATGACAGCGTGGTTCCGGCCCTTGCCGAGGGCCTCCTGGGTGGCCCGGGTGCCCTGACCCCAGAGGTCGGTGGCATCGAGGAAGGTCACGCTGTCCTTATCCCCATCGAGCTCCAGGCGCAGGGGCGTGGGCGACTGGTTGCGCACGATCAGGATGTCGATGCCCGCCTTCTTGAGGCCGAAGGCGAAGGAGCCACCGCAGGCCGCACTGCCGATGCCGCCGGTGAGGGGGCTCTTGCAGACCACGGCGAAGCGGTTGGACTGGGGGGCCAGGGAGCCGTTCAGGGGGCCCGTGGCGAAGATGAGGGGATTCTCTGGGCCCAGCGGATCGATGCCGGCCGGGGTCAGGTCGTAGAGCAGGCGGATGCCATAGCCCTTGCCGCCGAGGTAGAGCTTGGCCGTGGCTTCGTCCAGGGGGCGAAACCCAAAGGTTCGGCGGCTCAGGTCCACGTCCAGGATGCGACCGGCATAACCCTTGATCACGAAGACTCCGGGTTGGGATCCCTCAGCCTACCCCTTTTGCCTGCCTCAGACCCAGGCCAATTCTGCGGTGAAGTGGCGGAGGTACTGGCTCTGCTTGACGATCTTCACGCCGCGGATCTCCTTGGCCTTGGCTTTGACCTCGGCGAGGACCTCCCCAGCGAAGTCGAAGTGGCTCTGGGTGTACATGCGGCGGGGGAAGGCCAGCCGCACCAGTTCCATGCTGTGGTAGGTCTCGCTGCCGTCCGGCTGGTGCTTGCCGAACATTACGGAGCCGATCTCGACGCCGCGGATCCCGCCCTCTAGGTAGAGGGCGTTGCAGAGGGCCCAGGCCGGGTAGTGGGCAATGGGCATGTCCGGCAGGACCGTGCGGGCGTCGATGTAGACCGCATGGCCCCCGGTGGGCTTCACGAAGCCGATGCCCTCGGCCTCCAGCTTCTCGCCCAGGTATTCGGCGGTGCGGAGGCGGTAGCGCAGGTAGCTCTCGTCCATGCCCTCCTCCAGGCCCACCGCAAGGGCCTCCAGGTCCCGGCCCGCCAGGCCCCCATAGGTGGGGAAGCCCTCGGTGAGGATGAGCATGTTGCGGACGGGATCCAGCCACTCGTCGCTGCGCAGCATGATGAAGCCGCCCATGTTGACCATGCCGTCCTTCTTGGCGCTCATGGTGCAGCCATCGGCGTAGCTGAACATCTCCTGGCAGATGGCCCGGATGGGGGTGTCCTGGTAGCCGTCCTCCCGCAGCTTGATGAACATGGCGTTCTCGGCGAAGCGGCAGACGTCCATGATGAAGGGCTTGCCGTGGCGCTTCAGGAGCGCCGCATAAGCCCGGATGTTGGCCATGGAGACCGGCTGGCCACCGCCGGTGTTGTTGGTGACGGTGATCATGCCGAAGGGGATGCGGGCCCCTTCCTGGGCCAGCAGGGCCTCGGTGCGGGCCAGGTCGATGTTGCCCTTGAAGGGGTGGATGAGGGCGGGCTGGAGGCCCTCGGGGATGACCAGGTCCACGGCCTCCACGCCGTTGAACTCGAGGTTGGCCCGGGTGGTGTCGAAGTGGCTGTTGTTCGGCACCAGATCGCCCTTCTTGCACACGGCGCTGAAGAGCACCTTTTCCGCCGCCCGGCCCTGGTGGGTGGGGATGAAGTGCGGCATCCCGGTGATGTCCTGCAGGACGGCCTCGAGGCGGTAGAAGCTCTTGGCCCCGGCGTAGCTCTCGTCGCCGAGCATGATGGCGCCCCACTGGGCGCTGCTCATGGCCCCCGTGCCGGAGTCCGTGAGCCAGTCCAGCAGCACGTCCTCGGCCCGCAGCTTGAAGACGTTGAGCTTCGCGGCCTCCAGCATCCCCAGGCGCTCGGCCGGAGTGGTCATGCGGATGGGCTCCACGGACTTGATGCGGAAGGGTTCGATCATGGTGCGGGGCATGGCGACTCCTGGCGGAGGTTCCAGGCTACCGGATGCGCCGGGGCGGGAGATCACAAGGGGGGTGGCGGCGCAGACCACCCGCGGCGATCCTAGAGGTTCCGCACGTTTCCTGGAGCGTCCATGAGTCTTCTGCTGGCCATTGATGTGGGCAACACCAATGTGGTGCTGGGGATCTTCGACCTCTCCCAGGGGCCGGAGTCCCCGCTGGTGTGCTCCTGGCGCCTGGCCACGAGCCGCGAGCGCACCGTGGATGAGTACGGCCTCTCGGCCCTGGCCCTCATGCGCCACCAGGGCATCGAGGCCGGCCAGATCCAGCACGTGGCCATCTCCTGCGTGGTGCCGCCCCTGCACCCGGTGCTCATGAGCCTCTCCCGCAACTACTTCGGCGTGGAGGCCTTCTACGTGGAGCCGGGGGTCCGCACGGGCATGAAGGTGCTCATCGACAACCCTGCTGAGCTGGGCGCAGATCGCCTGGTGAACGCCGTCGCCGGCATTGAGAAGTTCGGGGCGCCCCTCATCATCGTGGACTTCGGCACTGCCACCAGCTACGACGTGGTGAACGCCAAGAAGGAGTACCTGGGCGGGCTCATCTCCCCCGGCCTGAAGATCAGTGCCGAGGCCCTCTTCCAGCGGGCCAGCCGCCTGCCCCGGGTGGAGATTGCCGCGCCAGAGCGTCTGGTGGGGCGGAACACCATCCAGGCCATGCAGTCTGGCATCTTCTACGGCTACGTCGGCATGGTGGAGGGCATCCTGGGGCGCCTGCTGGTGGAGTGCCCGGGCTCCAAGGTGGCTGCCACCGGTGGCCTGGCCCGGGTGGTGGCCCCGCACTGCTCCCACATCACCCACATTGCCCCGGACCTCACTCTGGACGGCCTCAGGATCCTCTGGTTCCGCAACCAGGGCAGCCGGAAGTAGACGATGGCTCCGGAACGGCAATCCCCGGAGCCTCTGCCCATCCTCCTGCTGGCCGAGGTGGACTCCACCCAGGCCTTCCTGAAGCGCCAGCCCCAGCTTGGCTTCTGTGCCGTGGTGGCCCACACCCAGACGGGGGGCCAGGGCCGGCAGGGCAACCGCTGGGAGAGCCTCCCGGGGGCCGGCCTGTGGCTGTCAGCCGCCCTTCCCATCCCGGCGGAGATCAGCCCAGGCCTGGTGCTCCAGCGGGCCATGGCCGCCGCAGCGGGGGTGCTGGACCCAGAGCACCGGGTCCTGGGCCTCAAGTGGCCCAACGACCTGGTGGCCTGGCACGGCGGTCACCTGGTGAAGGTGGGCGGGATCCTGGGCGAGCAGGGGGGTGGCCGCCTCCTGCTGGGCCTGGGGGTCAACCTCCGCAGCGCTCCGGTGCTGCCGGAGCGCGCCATCCCCCCGGCCTCTCTGTTGGAGCTGGGCCTGGAGGTTCCAGGAATTCCTGCACTGGTAAAAGCCATCCTTCATGCCTGGAATAATTTGGCCGAGGAACCTCCAGTTCCCTTCCGGTGGCCAGAAGCAGGGGAACCCCTGCGCTGGGAGGAGGGGCAGGGCACCTGCCTGGGCTGGGAGGCCGACGGCCGGCTAAGGGTGACCACGGCCCGGGGGGTGGTCCGCCTCAGTTCCGGGGAGGTTCACGGCCTTAGAGGACCGAGCGGATCTCCGCTTCCGTGAGGATCCGGGGGCTGTCCTTGGCCGCTCGGAGGATGCGCTCCACCCGGGCGGGGTTGGGGTCAAAGCCGTTCAGCTCGAGCCAGTAGATCACGTTGCTGTGGCCCGCCATGGGGCCGATCTCGATCTCCTGGCGCCGGCCCACCAGGGCGGCTGGCACGCCGGAGTAGACGGCATCGGCCAGCACCACGTCGCCGCGATGGAGGGCCTTGGCGATGGCCGCTGCATGGACCCCGGTGCCCGTGCGGAAGGCATCTCGGCCCAGCACCGGATAGTTGGCAGGGATGGAGGTACCGCAGAGCTCGGCCACCCGGAAGGCCAGGGCCGGCAGGTGGGTCAGGTTCCCCTTGGGGAAGCCCATCAGGTGCAGGTTGATCATCAGCTGATCAAGGGCGACATTCCCGCAGCGCTCCCCGATGCCCAGGATGGTGCCGTGCAGGCGGTCCGCCCCAGCCTCAAAGGCGGCGATGGCGTTCACCAGGGCCAGGCCCCGGTCGTTGTGCCCATGCCAGTCGATGCGCACCGGGCGGGTGCCCACCACCTCTTCGCGGATGAAGCGCACCAGGCGGCGGACGCCGTCCGGGGTGGCATGGCCGCAGGTGTCGGACAGGCAGATGGCGCTGGCGCCCTCGTCCATGGCGGCGGTGTAGATGGCCTTGAGGACCTCGGGCCGGGCGCGGGTGGTGTCCTCGGTGACCATCATGACGGGCACCTGGTGGTGGTGGCAGAAGGCCACGGCCTGGCGGGCGGTGTCCACGAGGAAGGCCAGGTCCCAGCCTTCGACGTCCATGCGCACAGGGCTGGAGCCCAGGAAGGCCCCGGCCTCCAGGGGCAGGCCAGCCCGCTGCTGGATCTCGACCACCTGCTCCAGGTCCGACTCCAGGGTGCGCACCGCCACGTTGGGGCTGAGGGGCAGGCGGTGGTCCCGGATCTCCACCATGAGGGCCCGGACGGCGGCGAGGGCCTTGGGGCCGGCGCCGGGGCAGCCCAGGTTGAGGGCATCGACCCCCAGGTGGGCCAGCCGGTGGGTGAGGTCCCGCTTGTCGGCAATCTCGGGGTCCCGGACGGAGGGGCTCTGCAGGCCGTCCCGCAGGGTCTCGTCATTCAGGAGGGGCGCGCGGTCGCCGGTGGCGGGGCGGGGGTTCCAGTCGTTGATGAGGTCATCGAGGGTCATGCTGCGGCACCCCTTTCCAGCCTTCCGGAGAGGCAGGAGCTGCATTGGGACCGGAGCGCTGGGATGGGCATGTGACAATTGTCACCACACGGCGGGTCCCAGCCAAGTCCGGAGCCTGGTTTTTCGGCTTCGCCTGCGGGGAAGGAGTCGGCCCCCGGTACTGACTCCTGGTAGCCGTTGCATGGGATTGCCAGGCCCGGCCATGCTCAGGGCCTGTGAGCGAGGTGATTCCATGGCCCTGACGGTGGACGGCATTTTCTCGTTGATGCCCGAGTTGTTCCTGCCGGAGAAGGCCCAGGGCCTCACGGTCTCGGTCTACTACCAGGTGACCGGCGAGGGCGGGGGTGACTATGCCTGCCTCATCGAGAACGGCGCCTTCACGCTGAAGCGCGAGGCCAAGCCGGAAGCCACCTCTGTGGTGGTCATCGGCGCCGAGGACTGGATCGCCCTGAGCGAGGGCAAGCTCGACCCCATGCAGGCCTTCATGACCGGCAAGCTCAAGGGCACCGGCGACCTGGGCCTCCTGCAGAAGTTCCCCAAGTTCTTCAAGAAGCCCCAGAAGGCAGGGGGCCCCATGAAGGCCCTCAAGGACCTGGTGCCGGCCCGTCTGGCCGCCGCTGGTGCGGGGCTGAAGGTCACCGTCGGCAGCGAGTCCTGGGGTGAGGGCGCCGAGCTGAGCGGGGACGAAGCCGCAGTGCGTACCCTCGTCTGTGGCCTCTCGGAGCCTGGCCCGGCGCTGCTGGGCGGCCAGCTGCGCTTCGCCGGGGACATGGCTGTCCTGCGCAGTGCCTGGAAGGCCTGGTCCGCCGAACCCGAGATCACCTTCCCCTCGACCCCCGGCGGCAAAGCCCTTGCCACCCTGCGCAAGCGCTACAAGGGCGGTGCGGCAGGCAGCCTGGAGCTGAAGGTGGACGGTGTCCCCTACCGCCTGGACTTCAGCCCTGTGGGCCTGGCCATCCGTCCCGGCGAGCTAGAGGGGGGCCCCTCCCTGGGCATCTCCGATGCGGACTTCGCTGCTCTCAACGTGGGCAAGCTGAACCTGGTGGCTGCGCTCCTGGCTGGCAGCCTCAGCCTCAAAGGCGACCTCAGCCGGATCGCCGCCTACACGGCCCACTTCGAAGCCGATATCAACCCGGCCCAGGCCCTGCTGGAGTCCATGCCCGAGCGCTTTCTGGTGGACAAGGCCGGGGACCTCGAGGCTTGTGTGGGCTACCAGATCGATGATCTGGGCTACAGCCTGTTCATCCGCCACGGCGCCTGCATGGTGTATCCTCGCCTCCTCAAACCCTGTGATACGCTCCTCAAAGCGAAGGTCGACGACTTCGTGGCACTCAACACCGGAACGCTGAACGCCCAGGAGGCCTTCATGACCGGCAAGATCCAGATCGAGGGCGATCCCCTGCTCATGCAGCGGGTGGCCAAGTGCTTCAAGCGCCCTCAGGCCTAGGATCCTCATGCCCCGCTCGACCGTCCAGAAAGCCCCTGCCGAACGCCCACTGCTGCGGGCTTCCGGGGTGGTACGGATGGCACGCACCATCCCTGTGATGGCGCCGGTGCTCAAGCCAGCGGTCGAAGCGCCCAAGGCGCTGGTCTGCATGGGCCGCTGCGGCCACTGCGACGTCCACCCCTGCCAGCTGCACGCGACGGTCTAGGACTCTTCCCACAGCTCCCGCAGGCGCTGGTAGCCGGCTCGGCTGACGGGTAGGCGGGCGCCGTCGCGCAGCACGGCCTCCCGGTGCTCCTTGCCGTCCTGCTCCACGCGCACGAGGCGGTCGAGGTTCAGGATGAAGCTGCGGTGGATGCGGATGAAGCGGCCGGCATCCAGCTGGGTCTCGAGGCTGGCCAGGGTCTGTTGCTTGAGCAGGTTCCGCCCCTCGGTGCGGAGCAGCACGTAGTCGTCCTGGGCCTGGACCCAGTCCAGGCGGTCCAGGTGGACCACGGTGATCTTGGGCCCATCCTTGACCACGATGCGCTCCAGGGGTCGGCCCTGGCGGGCAGTGGCGGCCAGCTCTGCGGCGGCAGGAGGGGCGACCAGGGGGGCCTCCTTGGCCGCCAGCAGCGCCCGGGTCTTGGCGAGGGCGGCGTCGAAGCGCTCCCGGGGGAAGGGCTTCAGCAGGTAGTCCACGGCATGGGCCTCAAAGGCCCGCAGGGCGTGCTGGTCGTAAGCGGTGACGAAGATGACCGCAGGCCGCCGACCCTCCGCCTCCAGCAGCTCCAGCACCTCGAAGCCATCCAGCTTGGGCATCTGGATGTCCAGGAAGATGAGGTCCGGCTCGTACTGGGCCGCAGCCTTGAGGGCCTCGAAGCCGTTGGCGCACTCGGCGACCACGGTCACATCCGGATGGGCAGCCAGATGCTGGCGCACCACGGCCCGGGCCAGGTCTTCGTCGTCGATGATCAGGGCCTTCATGAGGTCTCCAAGGGGAAGACGAGGAGGGCGTGGTGGTGGCCGTCCCGCAGGCTGGACTCAAAGCGGGCCCGCGACCCGAAGCGCCCCAGCAGGCGCTGGCGCACCTGCCGGAGCCCCAGGCCCAGGCCCACCGGGGGCGGGGCATCGGGATCCACCGGGTTGTCCACGGAGAGCACCACGTGGCCCTCGGTGACGGCGGCATCCACCGTGAGGACCCCGCCCTCGGTGAGGGTGGCGATGCCGTGCTTGATGGCGTTCTCCACCAGGGGCTGGAGGAGCAGGGTGGGCAGGAGGGCGGGCTCGGCGGCCGGGGCGATGTGCCAGGCCAGCTGCAGGCGGCTACCGAAGCGGATCTGCTCAATGGCCAGGTAGGCCCGGGCCAGCTCGAGCTCTTCCCCCAGAGTGACGAGGCGGCGCTCCCCCAGACCCAGGCTCCGGCGGAGGAACTCCGAGAGGAGGACGCACATCTCCTGGGCCCGGGCGGGGTCCACGGCGGTGAGGGCGGAGATGGAGTTCAGGCTGTTGAAGAGGAAGTGGGGATTCAGCTGGGCCCGCAGGGCCTTCAGCTCGGACTCCTGGGCCAGCAGCTGCAGCTCAGCGCCTCTGCGCTCGGCCTCCAGGGTGCGCGCCTGGGCCAGCAGCAGGTAGCTCAATGCCACGGAGGCCAGGTACAGCAGGATGCCCAGGCCGGTGATCACCGGCAGGGCGGTCCGCACTTTGATGGGCAGGCCGCTCAGGGCTGGGAGCAGGGCCAAGCCCCGGGCCAGCAGCCACGCCAGGCCGGACCAGAGCCCGCCCATGAGGAGGGCGGCGGTGCCCCAGGCTGCGCCACGGTTGGCCAGGCCCTCGGTGCCCTGGCCCAGGGGCAGGGCCCGGCAGAGGGTCCAGGCACTGAGGAAGAGAAAGGCCCCCAGGAGGCAGAGGGGCAGGCTCAGGGCCCCGGCTTCGGCCCAGGTCCAGCCCTGGGTGCGGGCCATGCCCGCCAGCAAGGCGGCGATGGGGAGCCACCCCAGCAGGTAGCTCCCCAGACGGGCCCGGCTGGCCAGGAGGGGGTGCATCAGCTCTTGACCTCGGTGCCACCGAAGAGGATCAGGCCGGTGATGATCAGGCGCGGGCGGGCCTCGCCCCCCTGGGGCCCATGGTGCGTGTTGTCGTTGATGGCGCCGGCGATGGCCGTGGCGCGGGAGACAATCTCCCAGCCCTCGGGGACGCGGATCTCGCCACCCCCGAAGAGCACGAAGACATCGAGACGAGCCTGGCCGCCCTCCAGGGCGCACTGCCGCAGGTCCACCTCGTAGCCGCCGAAGATGGCCGTCAGCTGGCCGCCCTTGAAGGTGGGGGTGGCCACCCGCCGCTTGAAGCCGCCCATGATGGCTGTGCCCTGCAGGAAGTCATCGGAGTGGGACAGCTCCGCCGGGATGCCACGGTTCTGCTTGAGGGCCTTGGTGACGATAAAGATGCCCAGGGCCACGATGAGCAGGGGGCCCAGGGTGACGGAGTGGTCGCCATCCACCAGGGCGATGACCAGGAAGGTGCCCACCACCACCAGCGCCCAGCCGGCGGTGGAGCCGGTGCCTTCCTGCCGCAGCTTGGCGATGCCCATGGCCACCAGGGCCAGGGGCCAGAGGCGCAGGATGGCGTGGGAGTTCACCAGACCGAGGGTGTCGAGGGTCAGGACCAGGCCGACCACGATGATGGCCACGCCCACCACCAGCTTGGGGGTGAAAGCGCTGGCGGGGGTCGGGGTTTCGGGGCTGGTCATGGGGTCACCTGCGGCAAGTCTGGGGTGGTTTCGCATTCACTGGAAGAGGACGTCGGAGCGGTCGCACGGAGAAAGAGGGCCCGGAGGGTGACCACGAGGCCCAGCCACACCAGGGCGAGGGGCCACCAGCGCTCCAGCAGCCCCCAGGGGCCGAACTGGGTGGCGAAGGCGGCCACGCCCAGGGCCAGCCAGACGTGGCCCCGGAGGCTGAGCGGCCCGCCCTGGATGAGGCGCGAGAGCCCGAAAGCTACCAAGGCGGCAGGCCACCACTCCAGCAGCCGCCAGGCTTCATAGAGGCCGAGGTTCTCCAGGAGGAGGATGGCCCCGAGGGCGATGACCACGAGGCCCAGGACCAGCCTGGGGGCGAGGTCGGTGAGAGGGAGGGACCGGCTCATGGGCGCACCTCCTGGGGGCCGCCCGAGGCAAAGGGCACGGCCAGGACCAGGGTGGAAAGCCACAGCAGGCACCAGAGGTAATCGACGAGCCAGGCAGTCTGGGGCATGGGGTTCTCCTTCCACATGCCCAGGCTACGGCTCCCGGGAGAAGCGTTCAGCCCAGGATCGGCGAGTGGTGGCCCAGCACCGGCGAAAGGTCAGCCGAGGGTGCTGCGCACGGTCTCCACCGGCACATCGTGGGCTTCGCCCCAGGCCTGCCAGTGGGCCGAGGTCTGCCCGGCGAAGGCCCGGCGGTACTCCTCGGCGGTGCTCACCTGCAGGAGGGCTTCCAGCTTCTTCTTGAAGTGGGGCTCCAGGGCGGCCACGGCGACCCAGCCATCGGCGGTGGGATAGAGGTTGTACTGGGGCAGACCACCCCCCAGGAGGGCTCCCGGCGCCGTGAGGCCATGGCGCAGGGGGGCAGAGAAGGCTTCGGCGGCCTCCGAGAGGGCCACCGTGGCCTGGCCGGCCCTGCCGGTGCGGGCGCGGTCCAACAGGAGGGCCAGTGCGGCGCTGATGGCCTGCTCAGCCCCGGCCAGATCCGAGAGCAGGGTGCGCGGCAGGGCCGGGGGGGCCACCAGGCCCATGGAGACCTGATAGGTCAGGTCGTGGCCAGCCTCCTCCGCCCGGGGTGCCGGGAAGCCCACAATGGCCACCTGACAGAGGTCGGGGTGGGCTGCTGCGAGGGCCCCAGGATCCAGGCCGAGGCGCACCAGGGCCGAGGGGCGGAAGGAGGTGATGAGCAGGTCCGCCTCAGCCAGCAGTGCGTGCAGGTGGGTCCGGCCTTCCGGGGCCTTGAGGTCCAGCACCACCACGGCTTGGCCCGCTGCCATCTCCCGATACCAGGCCGGGCTGTAGGTGGCCATGGGATCCCCGCTCGGGGGCTCCACCTTGATGACCTCTGCCCCCAGGGCCTGCAGGCGCTGGGCGGCGGCGGGCCCTGGCAGGTTGAGGGCCAGGTTGAGGACGCAGAATCCGTGGAGAGGGCTCATGGATGGCTCCCCCCGATGATAACTCGTCTGCTTGCCGGGCAAGGGAACCTGCTGCGAGAGAGCCATGAAAAATAAATCAAAAATACAAAAATAATCAAAAAATTCTGATATTGTGGCGCTCCATTTCCCTGAAGGGCCCAGACCTGATCGTCCTGCTGCATCCCCGCGCCCGGGGATCGGGCGCTGCAGTTCCTGCTTCTGGAAAGGAGGCCATATGAATGTGCGACTGTTGTCGCTGCTCTGCCTCGGCATGTCCCTGACGGCCGCGGGCGAACCCCAAGCTTGGTCCTGGCCAAAGGTGGTCCGGATGATCATCGAGGATGTTAAGCCCGGCAAGGAGGTGGCTCACCAGCAGAATGAGTTTGCCTGGGCCAAGGCCTACGCTGAGGCCAAGAGCCCCTATCACTTCCTGGGCATGACGCCGGTCTTCGGCGGCAGCCAGGCCTGGTGGGCGGCCTCCTTCACCTCCATGGCCGAACTGGAGAAGTCCAACGCCCTGACCGAGAAGGACCCCAGCCTGAAATCCAAGGTGGATGCCTGTGCAGCCAAGGATGGGGACTATGTCACCAACTTCTCCATGGCAGCCTATGCCCTGCGCCCCGACCTCAGCCGCGGCCCTGGTGCCATAGCCCCCCGGTTCTACTGGATCTACACCGTCCGAGTCCGCCCCGGCCACGATGGAGAGTTTGATGCTCTGATCCTGGCGCTCAATGGCACCTACGACCGGGCCGGGATCACAGCCCGCTGGGGCGTTTACCAGGCTGTCGCGGGTACCACCAACCCCACCTACATGGTGGTGGTTCCCCTCCGGAGGCTGGCGGATGTCGACACCATTCTTGCTGACGAGGCCAAGTTCGCGCAGACAGCTGGGCCCGAGGGGCTCAAGAGTCTGGCCCGACTGACGGCAGAGAGCACCGGCCGGGAGGAGGCCGTGATCCTGGCAGTGGATCCCAAGCTGAGTTATCCCGATGCCGAGGACCTGGCCATGGATCCGGAATTCTGGAAGGATTGGCTCCCCAAGGCCGCTCCCAAGGCGAAGGCGCCCAAGGCCAAATAGGGCCCCCTGCGAGAACCGGTGACCGGAGGGAACCGCCTTCCAGTCACCGGTGCCTTGCTAGGGCTTCACGACCCCGTCCACATAGACCCACTTGCCGTTTTCCCGGGCGAAGGTGCTGGTCTCGATGTGCAGGCTGCGGCGGCCCTGGGCCTGCAGGCTGGCGTGGAAGGTGACCACGCCGGTGTCGTCATCCTTGCCACCCCTTTCCTTGCTGACGATCTTCAGGCCCACGCACACCACGGACTTGCAGTACTCCTTCAGCTCCTCGCGGTTCTCCCCGGCGCGCATGGCCTCGGGGCGGGTGTTGATGAGGTAGTCCACCTTGGCCAGAGAATAGGCCGCATAGCGAGAGCGCATGAGCAGCTCCGCCGTGGCTGGCAGCGCCGCCCCGGCATGAAAGGGGCCGCAGCAGCGGTCATAGGGATTCTTGGAGGCGCAGGGGCAGGGTCGGGACATGGGTGTTCCTCTCGGTTAGCCGGGCATTGGGATGTGCAGTCCAATGGCGTCAGCATGCTCGCGGGCGCTCTCGTAGCCGGCGTCGGCGTGGCGGAAGACGCCCATGGCGGGGTCGTTCCAGAGCACCCGGGTGATGCAGCGCTCGGCTCGCTCGGTGCCATCGGCCACGATGACCACGCCGCTGTGCTGGCTGTAGCCCATGCCCACCCCGCCGCCGTGGTGGAAGCTCACCCAGGAGGCACCACCGCTGGCTGCTGCCAGGGCATTGAGTAGCGGCCAGTCCGAGACCGCATCACTGCCGTCCTTCATGGCCTCGGTCTCCCGGTTGGGACTGGCCACGCTGCCGCTGTCCAGGTGGTCCCGGCCGATGACGATGGGGGCCTTCACTTGGCCGGTGCGCACCAGCTCATTGAACTTGAGGCCCGCCAGGTGGCGCTCCCCGGCGCCGAGCCAGCAGATGCGGGCCGGTAGGCCCTGGAAGGCAATCTTGTCCTGGGCAGCCTTGAGCCAGCGGTGGAGGCCTTCGTTTTCGGGGAACAGCGCCATCATGGCGGCGTCTGTGACGGCGATGTCGGCAGGATCCCCGGAGAGGGCCACCCAGCGGAAGGGGCCGATGCCCTTGCAGAACAGGGGGCGGATGAAGGCGGGTACGAAGCCCGGAAAGGCGAAGGCCTCCTCGCAGCCGGCCCGCTGGGCCTGGGCGCGGAGGTTGTTGCCGTAGTCGAAGGTGACGGCCCCCTGGCGCTGGAAGCCCACCATGGCTTCCACATGGGTGCGCATGGAAGCGAGAGCCCGCTGGACATAGGCCTCGGGCTGCTCTTGGCGCAGCAGGGCGGCCTGCTCCAGGCTGAGGCCCGCCGGGATGTAGCCGTTGTACTCGTCGTGGGCCGAGGTCTGGTCAGTGACCAAGTGGGGCTTCAGGCCCCGCTTCAGGAGCTCTGGCAGCACCACGGCGGCGTTGCCAAGGAGCCCGATGCTGCGGGCCTCCCGGCGGGCCACGTACCCCTCGACCAGGGCCACGGCCTGCTCCAGATTATCCGTCCACTCGTCCAGGTAGCGGGTGTCCAGGCGCTTCTGGATGCGGGTCTGGTCGACCTCAACGGCGAGGCAGACCCCGCCGTTCATGGTCACGGCCAGGGGTTGGGCACCGCCCATGCCCCCCAGGCCTGCCGTGAGGGTCCAGGTGCCGGCCAGGGTGCCGTTGAAGTGCTGGCGGGCGGCCTCGGCAAAGGTCTCATAGGTACCCTGGACGATCCCCTGGCTGCCGATGTAGATCCAGCTGCCGGCGGTCATCTGGCCGTACATCATCAGGCCCTTCTGATCGAGCTCGCGAAAGACCTCCCAGGTCGCCCACTTGGGCACCAGGTTGGAGTTGGCGAGGAGCACCCGGGGCGCATCCTCGTGGGTCTTCACCACGCCCACAGGCTTGCCGCTCTGGATCAGCAGGGTCTGATCGTTCTCCAGGTGCTTCAGCTCCTTCACGATGGCGTGGAAGCAGTCCCAGTTGCGGGCTGCCTTCCCCAGGCCGCCGTAGACCACCAGGTCCTCGGGGCGCTCGGCCACCTCTGGGTCCAGGTTGTTCATGAGCATGCGCAGGGCGGCCTCCTGCACCCAACCCTTGCAGTGCAGGTGGGAGCCCCGGGGGGCGGTGACGACAGGGACGGGCGAGGCGTCGCTCATGGGAAACTCCGGTGGAACGGCCCTAGTCTCCCACGGCCCGCCCCCACTGGCTCAGCGATTGACCAGGGGCCTGCTCGCCTAGCGGTGCTCGACCACAGCCTCGGTGCTGAAGCGCACCTTGGGGACACTGGCGTACTTGTCCTCGGCGGCGCGGTAGCCCATGGGGCAGGCACAGATGGTGTGGTACCCCGTGCCAGCCAGGCCCAGGATGGCATCGTACTTGTCCGGCTCCAGGCCCTCGAAGGGGCAGGCATCCACGCCCAGGACGGCGGCGGAGGTCATGAGGTTGCCCAGGGCGATGTAGGCCTGGCGGGCGGACCACTCGGCGATGACCGCGTGGCGGGGACCCTTCACCAGGTCACCCACCATGTAGCCCCGGTAGCCGGCCAGGCTCTCGACGGTCACGCCGCGCACCTCGGCGATGCGGGCCACGAAGGCGTCGATGTAGGCCTCATCGATGTCTTCCTTGGCGGTGAGGATGACGTAGTGGCTGCAGTCTTCCACCTGCGCCTGGTTCCAGGTGGCCGGGCGGAGCTTGGCCTTGAGGGCGGCATCCGTCACCACGATGAACTTCCAGGGCTGAAGGCCATAGCTGGAGGGCGAGAGGACCAGGGCCTCCTCGATGACAGCCCAGTCGGCTGCAGAGATCTTGCGGGTGGTGTCGAACTTCTTGGTGGCATAGCGCCAGTTCAGCTGCTGGAGCAGGCTCGCGCCGGTGAGGGTGGTCATGGGTGCCTCGGAGAAGGGTTAGAGGGAGCGGGAGAGGCGGACGCGGAGCTGTTCGATGGGCATGGAGCCGACGATGCGATCCACCAGCTGCCCCTCTTTGAAGACCAGGAGCGAGGGCATGCTCAGCACCTCGTATTCCTCGGACAGAGGGGTGAAGTCGTCCACGTTGAGCTTGGCAAAGGTGGCCTGGCCCTTGAGCTCGGCGGCGAGCGCCTCGGTCACTGGGGCCAGCTCGCGGCAGGGGGCGCACCAGGGGGCCCAGAAGTCCACCACGGTGATGCCTTGGGTGATGGCTCCGGCAAAGGTCTTGTCGGTGAGGTCATGGATGAGGTCGGACATGGGAAGTCTCCTGGGGAGGCTCTCAGGGTAACGGATTCCGGCGACAAACGCCGTCACGACACCTACGGTGGTCTGCAGTGCGTTTGCCCAAGGGGGGTGCAGCCTCAGGGGCGAAGCTGCGCCAGATCGCTGGGGGTATCCAGATCATCCTCACCGGCGGGGAAGGGCAGGGCCGCGGTCTGCTCCCGGAGGAGGATGCCCTTGGCGCCACGATCCCCCGTGAGGGCCAGGAGATCCGGGAAGAGGCGGCGGGGCAGGACGGCGGGGATGCCCACGGTATCGCCATAGGCGCAGGCTGTAGGGTGTTCCGGGGCCAGGGCCGCCAGGGCGAGGAGACGGCGGAGCAGGGGGGCGTCCACGGCTGGCTGGTCCACCGTCAGGAACAGGGCGCCCGGGGCGCCGGCTGGCAGGGCCCGGACGCCGGCCCGGATGGAGCTGGCCATGCCCTCTGCGGCCTCCGGGTTGGGCACCCGCTGAGCCTCGAGGGGACCCGGATCCCAGCCCCCCACAACGGCCAGGATGGGGTCGCAGCCGGCGGCGCGAACGATCCGCACCGCGCGCTGGAGGAGGGTCTCGCCATCCAGGGGCAGGAGGGCCTTGGGTCCGCCCATGCGGGTGCCAGCCCCAGCGGCCAGGATCACCGCTGGCAAGGGGGGTGTCATGCGGCCACGAGGGTCGGGATGAGGCCGGTCACAGGGAGGCGAGACATGGGCATCGAGAGCTCCCTCATGAGACGAGGTTTCAAAGCTACGCTCCGGGCCGGGCTACCGCAACCAGGTTGGCATCCCTCTCGCCATTCTCCCTTGCTGTGTCGGGAGTTTGTCGTGCTGCGACGTGTCTGCCTTTGCCTTGGAATGCTGATGGCGCTTGGGCTTGGGGCCCAGGGGGCGGATCGCCCGGCCCCCCCGGCAACGGCCTCGGAGAAGGAACTGCAGGCTCCCTTGACGCTGGAGGACGGAAAACCGACGCCCGGGCAGGCCGCTGAGCCGGCTCCCTCTGGGCTCCGGACCTTCGGTTCCCTCGTTCTGGTCATCGGCTTGGCGGGGGCCAGCCTCTGGGCCCTGCGGAAGTACGGCCGTCGCCGCCTGCCCGGCGGGGGCGGGGGCCGCCTCAAGGTGGACGAGACCCTGGCCCTGGGCGATCGCCGCTACATCTCCATCCTCCAGGCCGATGGGGAGCGCTTCCTCATCGCCCTGACGCCCCAGAGCATCACCCTTCTGGCCCGCATGGAGCCGGACCTCGACGAGGATGCGGGCGGCTTTGACGAGGCCCTGGGGCGCCAGGTGGACCTGGGTCGGCCGGTGCCGGTCAAGGAGATGGAGGCCCTTCTCCGCCAGGGTGGGGGCGGCCAGTGAGCCGCCGGAGTTGGCTGCTGCCCCTCCTCCTGCTGCTGGCGGGGGTGGCCCTGGCGGCCCAGCCAGCCGGAGGGGCCCTGCCGTCGGTCACGGTGGACTTTGGCAAGTCACCCTCGGGCCCGGCCCTCAGTTCCAGCCTGCAGGCCATGCTCCTGCTCACGGTGCTCAGCCTGGCCCCCACCATCCTCATGACAGCCACCAGCTTCACCCGCATCGTGGTGGTGATGCACTTTCTGCGGCAGGGCCTGGGGACCCAGCAGACCCCATCCAATCAGGTCCTCATCAGCCTCTCGCTGGTGCTGACCTTCTTTATTATGGCGCCCACGGCCCGGGAGATTAACACCACCGTGCTGCAGCCTCTCCAGCGCAATGAGCTCACCACGGATCAGGCCCTGGACCGCACCGCCGCGCCCATGAAGGTGTTCATGTTGCGCCACACCCGGAAGAAGGACCTCGCCCTCTTCCTGCGCATTGCCAAGGCCCCGGCCCCCAAGACCAAGGCCGATGTGCCCATGGAGTGCCTGCTGCCAGCCTTCCTCATCAGCGAGCTGAAGACCGCCTTTGAGATCGGCTTCATGATCTTCCTGCCCTTCCTGGTGCTGGACATGGTGGTGGCCAGCATCCTGCTGAGCATGGGCATGATGATGCTGCCACCCGTGGTGATCTCCCTGCCCTTCAAGGTGCTGCTCTTCGTGCTGGTGGATGGGTGGTACCTCATCGTTGGGTCCCTGGTGAAGGGGTACACGGGGTGAGAGATGGGCTATCAGCTATTGGCTATCAGCTATCGGCTGTCAGCTATCGGCTGTCAGCTGCCGGCTGTCGGCTGGGGGGGGTGAGCTGTGAATGAGTTGTTGATCGCTCAGATCGGGAAGGATGCGCTTCGAACGGCGCTGCTGGTGGCGGGGCCGGCGCTGCTGGTGTCGCTGGTGGTGGGCCTCCTCGTGTCGGTGTTCCAGGTGGTCACCAGCCTGCAGGACCAGACCATCGCCTTTGTCCCCAAGGTCATCGCCGTGATGCTGGTGGTTGCCATCAGCTTTCCCTGGATGCTCCAGGTGATGCTGCGCTTCACCACCCGGATGTTCACGGACTTCAACGCCGTTGTGCGACAGCTGAACTGAAGGCCATGGGACCGGTCCTCAGCAGTCCCGCACTCTGGGCCTATACGGGCGCCAAGGCGGCCCTATGGGTGCTGGTGCTGACCCGCATCACGGGACTGCTGGCGGTTTTTCCGCTCCTGGGTTCGGAGCAGATGCCCCTCTCTGTCCGAGCGGCTCTGGCGGTCATGCTGGCCACGGTGATCCTGCCGGTGCTGCCCGTGACAGCGACCCTGCCCTCGGGGATGCCCGAGATGGCGGCGCTCATGGCTGTGGAGCTGGCTATCGGCCTCCTGCTGGGCACGGTGGTGGCCTGGATCCTGGAGGCAGTCTCCTTCGCCGGCAGCCTCATGGACATCCAGATGGGCTTCTCCTTTGTCCAGTTCCTGGACCCCGCCACGTCCCAGACCAGCTCCGTGTCCAGCTCCCTCATGCTGCAGGTCGCCGCCCTCCTGATCTTCGTCACAGGCCTACACCACCAGATGATCCTGGCCCTGGTGGACAGCTACCGCATCGCCCCCATCGGTCACGGCATCCCCCTCCAGGTGTTGGGACTGGTGACGCTCACGGGTCAGATGCTGGCCAAGGGCTTTCAGCTGGCCTTCCCTGTGCTGGCCCTCCTCTTCCTCATGGACCTCATCCTGGGCATCTCCGGCAAGTTCATGCCTCAGCTGCAGCTCCTCCAGCTCAGCTTCCCCCTCAAGATCGCCTTGGGCCTGATGCTGCTGGGCCTCATCCTCCGGGAGCTGAGCGGCTGGCTGGCCCCGCTCTTTGCCCTGGCCCCGCGCTTTGCCCTGAAGCTCCTGGGGGGCTGACCCGGCCCCCTGACTCTCCTGGACCCCCACCCCGATGGCCAACGACCCCGGCAAGACTGAGAAAGCCACTCCCAAGCGGCGCGAAAAAGCCCGGGAGGAGGGGTCTGTCCCGAAGAGCGCGGACTTCGATGGAGCCATCCTCCTGTGGGGGAATTTCTTCCTCTTTCTGGGCCTGGGCGGGGCCACCGTCAGCCTGATGGCCCAGACGGTCCGCCACTTCCTGCAGCGGGCCCAGCCCGGTGCGCTGGCGGAGGCGGGGCAGGTCACCCTGCTGGGGGACGTGATGATGATTCTGGGGCGCCTGCTACTACCCTTCCTGGCGCTCAACCTGCTGGTGGCGCTGGCGGGTGGGTTCGCCCAGCGGGGCTTCTCCTTCAGCACCAAGCCTCTGGTCCCCAAGTTCGACCGCCTGAACCCGGCCCAGGGCTTCAAGAAGCTCTTTGCGGCCAAGGCCCTGGTGGAACTGGTGAAGAGCCTGGCCAAGTTCGCCCTCCTGGCTTCCGTGGCCTACCTGGTGATGGTCCCCCGTATCCCCCTTCTCCTGGCCACCCTCAAGCTCCCCCTGGGCCAGTCCCTGAGCATCTTTCAGACCACGGTGTTCGTGCTCTACCGGGACGTGATGCTGGCCATGCTCATCCTGGCCCTGCTGGACTTCGCCTGGCAGCGCCACAGCTTCGAGGAGGGCATCAAGATGACCAAGCAGGAGGTCAAGGACGAGATGAAGGATGCGGACGGCAACCCGGAGGTCAAGCAGCGCCAGAAGGCCCTCATGCAGGCGGCAGCCCGGCGCCGGATGCTGGCGGAGGTCAGCAAGGCCACAGTGGTGGTGACCAACCCCACCCACGTCGCCATTGCCCTCCGGTATGACGAGGGCACCGCCGCCCCGGTCTGTGTGGCCAAGGGGTTGGACCACCTGGCTCTCAAGATCCGCGAGAGGGCCCGGGAAGCCGGCATTCCCACCCTGGAGCGGCCGGAGCTGGCCCGGGCCCTCTACCGGGTGGTGGAGCTGGAGAAGCCCATTCCCAAGGACCTCTACCAGGCCGTGGCGCAGGTGCTGGCCTTCGTCTATCGGCTGCGGGGTGCGGCATGATGGCCTCGGGGCCACGAAATGTTCCGGGCTGGAGTTCTCCGGCGCATGTACCGAAAGGGTATTGTCAGGCTATCCCGAGGACTCCTTGACCCGCCCCATTGTGCCACCCCACCTGCCGACCCCCAGCCTCCTGCTGGTGGATGACGATCCCATGCCCCGGGAGACCCTCTCGTCCCTGCTGACGAGCGAGGGTTTCCACGTGGTCACTGCCGCCACAGGCGAGGAGGCCGAGCAAAAGCTGAAGACCGAGCGGCCTCCCTTCGACCTGGTGATCACTGACCTGGTGATGCCAGGGAAGAGCGGCATGGACGTCCTCAAGTGCGCCCTGAAGCTGAACCCCAGTTGCACCGTGCTGGTGCTGACTGGCTTCGGCAGTGTCCGGGAGGCCACGGAGGCCATGGAGCTCGGCGCCTTTGACTTCGTGACCAAGCCGATGCAGATCGACCAGTTCCGAAACACCCTCCGGCGGCTCATGGAGCGCCGGGACCTGGCCCGGGAGCGGGACGAGCTGAGGGCCCGGGTGAAGGCCCTGACGGAGCGGGCCGAGCGCCTGGAGACCACCCTGGGTCGCATGGAGATCCTGGCCAACCAGATTGCCCCCGGGCCTGCGCCGCGCTCCGACGCCCTGGAGGGCCTGGAGCGCCTGGCTGCCTTGAAGGCCAAGGGCCTCCTCTCGGAAGAGGAGTTCGACCAGGGCAAGAAGAACCTGCTCTCCCGGTGGCTCGGTTGAGACTCTCCCGGGCGGGGTTCTTTCTGGTGGCGCTGGCGGTCCTGCCCCTGGCGGCCCAGACCCATGAGACCAGCCCTCCCACCAAGGCCAAGCCAGGCACCATGAGCGACGCCCAGGCCGCTCAGCTGGCTCGCGAAGCCCTGGGAGCCAACACCTCGGGCGCCATGCACCTGGCCCTGAGCCGCCTCAAGGCGCACACGTTCAAGTCCAGCAAGGTGCCGGAGCGGGAGCTTGTCCTCTACGCCCAAGGCCTCCTGGAAGCCCGTCTGGGCAACCTGCCGGCCGCCGCCCTGGCCCTCAAGAAGCTGGAACGGCAGTGGCCCGAGTCCCCCTTCATGGGTGAGGTAAACAGCCTGCTGGCCGAGGAGGCCCTGAGCCGGAAGCGGACCAAGGAGGCTGAGGAGCGCCTCCACAAGGCCCTGGCCTCGGACATGCCGGCGGAGCGCAAGCACCACCCGCAGGAGCTGCTGCTCTGCCTGCTGGCGGAGCAGGGCCGCCACGACGAAGCTCTGGCCCTCGCTCAGTCCCTCCGCTCCCATGCCGGCAAGGAGCGCCCCGGCGAGCTGCCCCTGGCGGCCATTGCTGAGGTGCTCGCCGCCGTCGGTTCCAAGGATCAAGCCGAGGCCGCCCGAAAGGAGTTCCTCCAGGCCCACCCCGCCAGCCCCATGGTGCCGCGGGTGGAGCTGGCCTGGGGCCGCCTGCTGGGTCGGCAGGGCGACAAGCAGGGCGCAGCCCAGGCCCTGCGGAAGTTGGTCAAGGATCACCCCCTCACCCCCCAGGCTGACGATGCCCGCCTGGCCCTGGCCAGCCTCCTCACCGATGGCAGCCTCAAGGACACCAAGGACCTTCCCTCGGCAGAGTCGCTGCTGGCTGAGGTCCGCAAGGGGGGCAAGGCCCTGCCTAAGGGGGCGGCCCAGGTGGTGGAGCTCCGTCTGCTGACGGGCCGCTCGGCCTGGGATGAGGCCCTGGCGCTGACGGACGGCATGGAGCCTTCCCTGCGCCAGGACCCCGAAGTCCGCAAGCTCTGGGCGGAGGCCTGGAACGGCTGGACTGCCCATCACCTGGAGAAGGGCCGCACCGGCGACTTCCTCCCCAGGCTCAAGCCCGGTGCGTTCCTGGCCCTTGACCCGAAGCTGAGGCTGGCCTTGGTGGAGCGCTTTGCCGAGTATGGGCTCCTGGAGACGCTACCCTCCCTGGTGGCCGAGGTTCCGGAGTCCCAGCGGGCGAGCCTGCGCCGGGCGGCCCTGGCCAAGGCCCCCATCGAGACCCAGCCCAAGCCCATCCTCCGCCTCCTGGGGCCGAAGGTGGGCGGTGGTCCTGAAGAGGCCCTCGCCCGGGCCCGGGCTGAGTCGGCCCTGGATAACTGGGCCCAGGTCCGCACCGCCCTGCCTGGGGCGCGCCCCGGAGCCGAGCGGGTGGCGGTGCTGGTCCGCCTCCTGCAGCGGCCCCTGGCGGCCCCTGAGAAGCCCGCGCAGCGCCTCTCGGAGGCCGAGGGCTGGCTGACCCGCGCCCCCGAAAAAGGTGCCGTCCTGGAGCCCCTGGCCATCCTGGTGGCGGACCTCCGCTTCCAGGCTGGGGACGCCAAGGGGGCCCTTGCCCTCTACCCCGCCAAGGCCGCCGTCCCGAACCAGCAGGGCTGGGTGGCCCTGATGCGCGCCGAAGCCCTGGTGCGCCTGGGCCAGCGGGACCAGGCCCGGGTGCTCATCCGGGATGCTCGGCAGGAGCCCGGCTTCAAGGGCCAGCGGGATGCCCTGGCCCGGAGCCTCGGGGCGTACTGATTTTCGACGCCGCTGGGCTATGCTGGAGCCTTTCCTGGAGGCCCGGATGCGCGCCCTCATCGCAGCCTGCCTTGCCCTGATGACCCTGAGTCTGGCGGCCGCCCCCAAGCCGCGGGTGAAGCTCACCACCAACCTGGGCACCATCGTGCTGGAGTTGGAGCCGGAGGCTGCGCCCCGCACCGTGGAGAACTTCCTGAAGTACGTCAAGAAGGGCCACTACAAGGGCACCATCTTCCACCGGGTGATTGCTGGCTTCATGATCCAGGGCGGGGGCTACGTGGACTACCTCGGGAAGAAGCGCACGGATCCCCCCATCCCCAACGAGGCCGACCGCTCCCTGGCCGCAGGCCTCAAGAACCGCCGAGGCACCCTGGCCATGGCCCGCACGCCGGATCCCAACAGTGCCGCGGCCGAGTTCTACATCAACGTCGTGGACAACCCGGCCCTGGACTTCAAGAGCAAGGCCAATGCCCAGACCTGGGGCTACTGCGTGTTTGGCAAAGTGGTCCAGGGCCTGGATGTGGTGGACCGCATCAAGGCCGTGAAGACCAGCAACAAGCGCAGCGACTTCCTGAACCTGCCGGAGAAGCCGGTGATCATCACTGACGCGGCGCTGGTCCAATAACATCCAGGGTGGAGGCCGGGGCGTTCAGCTTCTGCAGGCTGCGGGCGAGGCGGGCGCGGTAGCGCTCCCACAGCGGTGTACCCTCCCGCTCGAAGCGGGCCCGGTCCCAGTCCAGGAAGAGGACCCCGCCCTCGGGGGGCAGCATGATGTTGGTGGCGTTGAGATCGGGAGACCAGAGACCCCAGGCGCAGAGGCAGGCAAAGGCGCGGTTCAGGTCGGCGGCGCGCTCCATGCCGAGGTCCCAGCTGCGGGGCCAGGCCACGCCGGGGGCCAGGCGGGTGATGAGCACACCCTCCACACCAAAGCCCGAGGGACGCCAGGCGTAGCCCAGGGGCTCAACGGTAGGGAAGCCCGCCTCCCACAGGCCCCGATGGACGGCGTGCTCAGCGGCGAAGCGCAGGTGCGTGCGATAGGTCCGCTCATTGATGTGACGGAGCAGGCCACCCCTGCGGTAGGGCCGCAGGACCATGTCGCCCACGCGGAGCACGCCGCCCCGGCCGAAGGCACCCTGCAGCGGTATGGCCTCGCCTTCGGGCAGCATGGCGCCGGGCGTGCAGACCCGCCAGCCACCGCCGAGCCCCGGCAGGTCGCGGTTGATGCGACAGCCCAGGGGATGGAGGGGTTCACCGGGCGGGAAGGGCCAGTCGGAGGGCAGGGGGGGGACGATGTAGGGGTCGTGGATCATGGCTCTGAAGACAGGGTGGCGGGTCTTGCCTCCGAAAGCAAAAGAAGGCTTGCTTGAACGAATCCACGCGCAGATGTCAACCGTAGAATGCGCTTTTGCCATGCCGTAAAAACAGGGCAGGCACGGCGGTTCCTTTTGGCGAAAGGGATTCTTGGAGCAGTCCCCGGGGCTTCCCACAGGGGATGTGGAAATCCCAGGGGAGGGTGTTGAAAGGGAAGTGCATGTGCCCTCTGCACCTCACCCAAAATGGGCCGCCACCCCCGCCGGGGCGACGGCACTATGCTGGATACGTGGAACAACGTAGACGCCCCCCTGCCATCCCTCCTGAGGCCCTGCTCCGGCAGGCCCGCCTGCGGGCAGCCCAGGCAACCGTGGTGGCCGCGGCCCCATCCCGGGAACCCACCTTGCTTGCGACCTTGCGGGCGGCGCTGGGCGAAGAGGAGAGCCTCGACAGCGAAGCCTGGCTGACCGGCGTCCAGAAAGAAAACCTGATAGAGGAGGCCGCCGAGCTGCTGCGCATAGCGGGTCGGGAGGGCCCCGGGGTGGCTCTGGCGGCGGAACTCAGTCGGCGCCTCGCACCCCTGGCCCGGGAAGCTCGCGCCCGCCGCACGGCCCTCTGGCAGCTCGACGGCAACCGCACCGCCTGCCGCATCACCTACACCAAGGACGAGGCTGCCCTCGGCCTCGACGACAGCGATGTCCTGGGCCTGTTCCTGCAGAGCCTGCGCCTCGAGGGACTGCCGCTGGCCCTGGATCTGGGCCACCGCCCCCGGCCCCTGCTCGTGTCAGGGTTACCCCTGCCGGCGGAGGCTCTGAGTGAGGGCGAGACCCTGGACGTGGTCTTCAAGCGCGAACCCCCGGGGACCATGGCGGACTTGCTGGCTGCCCTGAACCAGCGCCTGCCCCCAGGCCTCTGTGCCAAGCGCTGGGAGCCGCTCCCCAGCCATGCCTCCCCCGTGGCAGAGCTGGCCCTTCAGGCCTCCTGGTGCTGGGAGGTGCCCCGCGACCTGCTGGGCCAGGTCGAAGCCGCTGTGGCGGCCTTCCAGGCGGCGGAAACCTGGCTCTGGGATCGGGCAGGGACTCGGGTGGAAGCGCCCCTGGACCTCCGCCGCATTCTGGGCGGGTGGGCGTGGGCCGGCCGGTCGCTCCGCTTCAGCCAGCGGCTGGGCGAGCACGTTGCTCTCAACCCCCTCAAGGCCCTGGGAGCGGTGGTGGTGCTGGAGCCCGCTGCCCTGGCCGGGCTCCGGCGCACAGGGGTGGACCTCAAGCCTGACCCCCGCCTGGCTCGGGGCGACCGTTATGCCCCCAAGCTCAAGAACATGTACGAGGATGCCGTGCTTCTGGCGGGCGGCGCCAACATCACCCTGGTGGACGAGGAGGAGGACGAGCCCCTGCGCCTAGGGTGAAGTCTCCCCCTAGGCCGTGTCCTTGCTGATGGAGAGCAGAAACCCCAGGCAGGCCATGCTGGCAATGAGGCTGTTGGGACCGTAGGAGATGAAGGGCAGGGGGATGCCCTTGTTGGGTGCCAGGGACAGCACCACGCTCATGTTCATGAAGGCCTGCACCACGAGGAGCAGGACGAAGCCCATGGCGCATAGCTTCAGGTAGCCCCCGGAGGCCCGCTGGGTGATGCGGTACCCACGCCAGAGCACGGCCGCAAAGAGGACCAGGATGACGGCGGTGCCGATGAGGCCGGCTTCCTCGCCCACCACCGCATAGATGAAGTCCGTGTGGGCTTCCGGGAGGTAGAAGAGCTTCTGGCGGCCGTCGCCCAGCCCCACGCCCAGCAGGCCGCCGCTGCCGACAGCCACCAGGCTCTGGAGGGCCTGGTGGCCCTTGCCCAGGGGATCGGCCTCGGGGTTCAGGAAGCTCGCCACGCGGGCCAGGCGGTAGGGGGAGAGCACCACGAAGGCTGCACCCAGGGCACCGAGGACCGGGATGGCCACGGCGAAGACCCACTTGGGGGCGCCCCCGAGGTAGGTCAGCATGAGCGTCACGAACACGATGAGAAAGGTGGTCCCGAAGTCCGGCTCGCGGAGAACCAGGGCCAGGGGCAGCAGCAGGATGCCGCCCAGACCCAGGAGCTTGGGCAGGGCCGTGCGGTGGTCCTTCCAGGCCTCGCGGTAGCGGATCATCCAGGCCGCGGCGATGAGCACCGAGAGGGGCTTGAGGAACTCCGAGGGCTGGAGGCTGACTGGGCCCAGACGGATCCAGCGATGCGCTCCGTTGATGCGGGGGCCGAAGATGAGCACCCCCAGGAGGAGGGCGGTGAGTACGCCGTAGGCCACGTAGAGGGGGCGGGGGTCGTCCTGCAGGGTGGTCAGGTCGAGCTGGGAGAGGCCCAGCATGACCAGGATGCCGATGAAGCCGCCCACCAGTTGCCGCACCAGGAAGGTCGTGGCGGCGGTGTGGTTCTGGGAGGCCTTGATGGCGGACGCCGAGTAGATGGCCACCATGCCCAGGGCCAGCAGGGCCAGGGCGAAGAACACCAGCCAGCGATCAACGGGGCGGCGGAGCTCGGCGGCCATGTCAGGTCAGGCCCAGGTCCAGGCGGGCGGCGGCTTCCAGCTCGGTGAGCGCCTGATCCACCCAGGGCTGTCTCTGGGCCTCGACCATGAGGCGGAGCTTCGGCTCGGTGCCGGACCAGCGCACCACCTGGCGCACCCCATGCCCCCAGCGCTGGTCGATGACGCCCATGGCCGCCACCAGGCTGTGGCAGTCGTGGACGGCGCGGCGCGCGCGGGCCTTGACGTTCACGAGGACCTGAGGCCAGGGCTGGAAGGTCCAGTCCCAGCGCTGCTCCGCCGGGCGGTGGAGGAGGGCGCGGAGGATGGCGAGGGCTGCGGCCAGCCCGTCCCCGCTGGGACCGATGCGCTTCTGGATGAGGTGGCCGGAGGCTTCCGCAGCCAGATCCCACTTCCGCTTGGCCATCTCCCGCAGCAGGTACTTGTCCCCCACGGCGGTGCGGACAAAGGGAATCCCCGCTTCTTCCAGGGCCTGGGCGAAGCCACCGTTGGTCATCAGGGTGCCCACCACACCCGGGGGCGGGTCTCCGGCGGCGATGCGGTCCTGGACCAGGAGCCAGAGCATCTGGTCGCCGTCCACCGGGGTCCCGGTCCCATCCACCAGGAGGCAGCGGTCGCCGTCCCCATCAAAGGCGATGCCCAGGTGAGCGTGCTGCTCAGCGACCACCGCAGCAAGCGCATCCAGGTGCGTGGAGCCCACGCCGACATTGATGCGCTGACCGTCCGCAGGGCAGCCCAGCCAGTGGATATCCGCACCCCGGAAGAGCCGGCGTGCGGCCTCCGCCGTGGCACCGTGGGCGCAGTCAATGACCACCCGAAAGTCCGGCGGGAGATCAATGCCTTCAAGGTGGGCCAGGTAGGGACCAAGGTCCAGGTGGGTGGGTGCCGGGGCCGCTGCGGTGGCGAGCGGGGCGGCCTTGAAGGCGGCCTCAATGGCGCGCTCCTGGCTCTCTTCCAGCTTCTCGCCCAGCTCGTTGAAGCCCTTCAGGCCGTTGTCCTCGGGCGGGTTGTGGCTGGCGGAGATCATCAGGCCCCAGGTACGCTCGCCCTCAAGGCTCAAGCGGGCCACAGTCCACGCCACGGCCGGGGTGGGGGCCATGCCGAGGCTGAGGATCGGGAAGCCCGGTCCCATGCCCTGGACGAAGGCTGCTGCCAGGGCATCCGAGCTGGTGCGGGGGTCCCAGCCGAGCACCAGGCGGGTCACGCCAGCTGCTGCCGCCACCTGCCGCCAGGCGGTCCCCCAGCGGGTGACCTCCTCCGGGGTGAGCGGGGAGTGCAGGGCGATCCCGCGGATGCCGTCAGTGCCGAAGTAGCGGAGGCTCATTGCTCCAGGATAGAGCCTGCACGGTCTCGCCACAACGGCGGCCGTGCGGCTACACGATGGCGTGGGTCCGGAAGATGCGGAAGCCGAGGGCCAAGGCCTCGGCGTGCGCCGCAGCAGTGAGGTCATCCCGCAGCCGGGGCGGGAGGTCCGGCGTGCCGTTGCGCGTGGCGAGGAAGCGCTTGCGGGAGATGCCGATGCAGATGCGGTCAGGGGGCCAGCCCAGGGCTCCGCTCAGCTCCGGCAGGGCCCGCCAGAGGGACAGGTCCTCCTGGTAGGTGGTGCCAAAGCCGAAGCCGGGATCCAGCACGATGCGGCGGTCCGGCACACCGGCCAGGCAGAGGCGGTCCCGGACCACCCGCAGCTCGCCCAGGATCTCGTCCGCACGGCGGAGGGCCGGGGCATCGTAGGGGGGCATGATGAGATGGCCATCGTCGATGCGGCTGCGCATGGCGATGAGGCCACAGTCCGAGCCCTGGGCCAGCGCCAGCAGGGCGGGATCAGAGAAGCCCGTGACGTCGTTGATGACCGCCACCCCGGCAGCGAGGCCCTGCCGGGCGACCTCGGCATGCCGGGTGTCCAGGCTCAGCGGGACCTCTGGCAGCGCCTCCCGCAGGGCCGCCAGTACTGGGGCCAGCCGCTGCCACTCCTCGGCCTCAGAGACGGTCTCCGCACCGGGCCGGGTGCTCTCGGCACCCAGGTCCAGCATCCTGGCCCCGGAAGCCACCAGCACCCGGGCCTGCGCCAGGGCGGCTTCCGCAGCCATGTAGCGGCCCCCATCGCTGAAGGAGTCCGGCGTGAGGTTCAGGATGCCGAGAAAGAGGGGACCGCCCTCCAGGAGCGGTCCCCAGCAGAATGGAGTGTCCGTCACGCGGGCTTGAGGGCGGGGTTGAGACCCGTTTCAGCTGCAGGCTCTTCGACCGTGACAGGGGCGGTGGGCGGGGCCGGAACCTTGGGCGGGGGCAGGGTGCCACCCTTCATCAGGATGTCGATGTCGTTGCCATCCAAGGTCTCGCGCACCAGCAGGGCCTCGGCAATGCACACCAGCTGCTCCCGGTGGGACTCGATAGCGGCCTTGGCCCGGCGGTAGTTGCGCAGGACGAACTCCTGGACCTCCACGTCGATGAGGCGGGCGGTGTCCTCGGAGATCTCCCGGTGCTGGGCGAAGTCCCGACCCAGGAAGACCTCGTGCTGGCCACCGCCGAAGTTGAGCGGGCCCAGCTTGTCGCTCATGCCGAACTCCGTGACCATCGAGCGGGCCATGTTCGTGGCCTGCTGGATGTCGTTGGCGGCGCCGGTGCTGAGCTGGTTGAAGAAGATCTCCTCGGCGATGCGGCCGCCCATGGAGATGGCGATGCGGCTCTCCATGTAGTCACGAGTCGTGTTGTAGCGGTCCTTCACCGGCAGCTGCCAGGTGACGCCCAGGGCCCGGCCGCGGGGGATGATGGTGACCTTGTGCAGGGGATCGCTGTCCGGTACCACGGCGGCGACCACGGTGTGGCCGGCCTCGT
>CAIMFT010000035.1 GCA_903840385.1 uncultured Holophagaceae bacterium | reverse complement strand
TCCAGGGCCTTGATCTCCTTCACCACCGCCGGGTCCATCTGCTTGGCCAGGACCTGGTCGGCGTAGCGGTTGTAGTCAGGAATACTCATCATCATGTTCGAGATGACCAGGCCTTTCAGGTTCGCGCCGTACTTCAGCGCATACTCCGCCGCCAGAATGCCGCCCCAGGAGTGGCCCAGCAGGTAGAAGTTGTCCTTGTTGAGGCCCAGGGCGAGGCGCACCTGCTCCACCTCTTCCACGAACCGGGCGGTGGTCCACAGGTCCTTGTCCTTGGGCTGGTCCGAGTTGCCCGAGCCCAGCTGATCGTAGTAGATGAACTCGATGCCCTCGGCGGGCAGGAAGCCCTCGAAGGACTCAAAGGCCTCGTGGGAGCCGCCGGGGCCGCCGTGCAGCAGCAGCACCTTGATGCGGGGATTGCTGCCGAAGCGCTTGGTCCAGACCTTGAAGGCACCCTTCGGCGTCTGGATGGGGATGACCTTTACGCCGCCCTCCTTCAGCTTCGAGGCATCCGCAAAGTAGCTACGCAGCGACGGCGGTGCAGCCTGGGCCGTCACGGGCAGGGTGCCCAGCAGGCAGGCGAGGGTCAGGAGCAGGGTTCGACGCATGGGCACCTCGGGGGAGAGGGGGCAGTCTACACCCGGAGGGGAGCCTGGGCCTCAGGCGTCCAGCAGCTGCAGCAGGGTCTCGGCCGCTTCGGCCAGGCGGGCGGGGGGGGTGTTGAGGGGTGGCAGCAGGTAGAGGCAGTCGCCGATGGGGCGCACCAGCAGGCCCTGGTCCAGGGCCCGGCGGTGGAGCCGCCAGCCAAAGCGCTGCTCGGCGGGATGGGCCTCCCCCGTGGCGGGGTCCAGCAGACGGCAGGCGCCGATGGCGCCCAGGGTGCGGGCCTGGCGGATGGCGGGGTGGGTGGCCAGGGTGGCGAAGGCGCTGCGCATGGCCTCGCCCAGGATGTTCGCCCGGGCCAGCACGGGCTCATCATCGAAGAGGGCCAGGCTGGCGCAGGCCACGGCGCAGGCCGTGGGGTTGGCGGTGTAGCTGTGGCCGTGGAGGAAGGCCCGGCCCGAGGCGGGCGTGCCCCAGAAGTGGCCGTAGATCTCTTCGGTGGCCCAGGTGAGGGATAGGGGCAGCGTGCCCCCCGTGAGGCCCTTGGAGAGGCACAGCAGGTCCGGCGCGACCCCCGCCTGCTCGCAGGCCAGGAAGGTGCCGGTGCGGCCGAAGCCCGTGGCCACCTCGTCGAGGATCAGGTACACGCCGTGGGCATCGCACTGGGCCCGCAGCTCCTGTAGCAGCTCCGGCGGCCACATGCGCATGCCCCCAGCACATTGGATCAGGGGCTCGGCGATGAAGGCCGCCAGGCGGCTCCCGTGCATATCAAAGAAGGCCGCCACATCGGCCTTGGCAGAAGCGAGCCGGGCCGCCCAGCCGCCGAGGTCGGGGCTCAGCTCCCGGCGGGGATCCTCCGGCACGTCCAGCCGCTCGCAGGCCAGCAGCAGGGGGCGGAAGAGGCCCGTCATGAAGTTCTCAAGCTCGCCCACACCCACGGCCCCCAGGGTGTCGCCGTGGTAGCCGCCGCGCAGGGCGCCGAAGCGGTCACGGCCCTGCTCGCCCCGCTGGTGCTGGGCCTGGAAGGCCATCTTCAGGGCCACCTCCACGGCGGTGCTGCCGTCGTCCGAGAAGAAGGCGCGGGTCAGGTTGGCGGGCAGGCGGGGCCGCAGGCGGGCCACCAGCTCCAGGGCCGGCTCGTGGGTGAAGCCCGCAAACATGGCGTGGTCCAGCTTCCCGACCTGACGCTCCAGGGCGCCCGCCAGGCGCGGGTGGCCGTGCCCATGGAGGCAGGTCCACCAGCTGGAGATGCCGTCCAGCACCCGCTCACCGTTGGCCAGCAGGAGGTCGCAGCCCTCGCCGCCCACCACGGGCACCGGCGGATCGGCCTCGTGGATCTGCATCTGCGTGAAGGGATGCCAGACATGGGCCCGGTCCAGGGCCAGGCGGTCCGTCCAGTCAGGGGGCAGGGGCGTGGGCATGCCAACAGTGTAGAGGGCCTTTTCTGCTCCGGTGGACAGGGCCTCGCTGCCTAGGGGCACAGGGCACCAACGAGTTTCTCTTTCCCCTTCATCCCCTTCATCCCTGTTTTATAAAAAAAGACCAAGGAACAGGGATGAAGGGGATGAGGGGGATAAAAAGCAGGTGTCGATGGCCTTCAATCCTGTTTCCCAAGGCCGTTGTTTAGGGGAGCACGTGGACCGGCACTGGCAGGAACTCCCGGAGCAGCACCGCATTCGCTTCTGCGGTCGCCCTGTCGGTGCCGTCTGCACCGGGGTTCAGCAGGACGGCTTCCACCCGCCAGCCCCGGAGCATGAGGGCCTCGGCGCTGAGGAGGGTGTGGTTGACGGTGCCCAGCCCGCCCAGGGCCACCAGCACGCAGGGGAGCTTCAGGTCCGTGGCCCAGGCCAGGAAGTGCACCGAGGGGGCCAGGGGGACAAGGAGGCCGCCCACGCCTTCCAGCAGCACCTTCCCGGCAGCGGGGCGCAGGCACCAGGCCGCTGTGGCCGCCAGGTCCAGAGTGCGGCCCTCTCGCCGGGCAGCCGCCAGGGGGGACAGCGGGGCCTGGAGTAGCACATGACTCTCGACCGTGATGCCCGCGCCCGCCACCGCGGAGGCGTCCGCAGCGGGATGGTCGGGGCGGTCCACCCCGGTCTGGAAGGGCTTCCGATACGTGACAGGGCCAGTGGCAGCCCAGGCCCGGGCGAGCAGGCCCGCCACGTGGGTCTTGCCCACGCCGGTGCCGGTCCCCAGGACCCAGAGGGGGGCGGACAGCAGGCTCAGCTCATCCATGGTGCCGCCCCCTCGCTCGGGCCTACTTCTTCATCTGGCTCAGCATCTGCTTGGCCTGGCCGGCCTGCTCGCTGGCAGGAGCCAGGGCGATGACCTTGTTCCAGGCCTTGGCGGCTTCGTCAGGCTTGTTGAGGTCTGTGGAGTAGACCACCCCGATGTTGAAGAGGCTCTGCACGTGGGTGGGCTGCAGCTGGTTGGCCTTCTGGAAGTTGGCCAGGGCCTTGTCGAACTTGCCCAGCTCCCGGTACATCACGCCCTGGTCCGTGAGGACGTTGGGGTCGCCGGGCTTGAGGGCCAAGGCTTTGCTGTAGGCGTCCACGGACTTCTGGGCCTGGTGGATGTCGAAGAAGTCGTTGCCCAGGGAGAGCCAGGCATCGTGGTTCTTGGGGTCTGCCAGGACGGCGGCCTCGGCCCGGGAGATGCGGGCCTGGACCTCAGCGCTGGGCAGGGTGGGACCGGCGGTGGGCATGGCTCCACCGGTGGGCATGCCGCCCCCCAGGGAGGGGGCCAGAGCCACGGGGGCAGAGGCAACAGGAGGGGCAAGCGGCACGGTCTCTTCGTGCAGCAGGTAGCGCTCTGCGGCCAGGCCCACCAGGAAGCCGGCCACCAGGCCGCCCGCCAGCGCAATCATCGTGTTCCGTTCCAAGCTCACCTCCAGGGGGGGTCAGACAACCCCGGTATTCTCCCACAGCCTGGCCGGATTCAGATCACGCTCCGGGGGGGCCCCGAGCGCAGCACCGCCCGCCGGGATGAGCGGCGGGCGGCGGCCCTGCGCATTTCGTATCAGGTCCTCAGTTGGGAGCTTTGAGAACTGTGCAGACGGAGGCGCAGATGGGGCCGCCGATGTTGAAGGTGGCGGCGGCGCGGGCGTTGGGCACCTGCAGGGCGGGGGGGACCTTGCCCAGCAGCTGCCAGGCAGCCCAGCCCACCATGGCGATGCCGGTGGCACCCACGGGGTGGCCCTTGGCGATGAGGCCGCCGGAGGTGTTGATGCCGCACTCGCCGGCGGGGGCAGCCTTGCCCTCGGCCCAGTAGGCGGCACCCTTGCCCGGGGCAGCCTTGCCGATGACCTCGGTGCCGATGGCGGCCATCACGGTGAAGCAGTCATGCAGCTCCGCCACGTTGATGTCGGCGGGGGTGAGGCCCGCCAGCTCGTAGGCCCGGCGCATGGCGCGGTTGGCGCCCACGGGGTGGAGGACATCGCGGCCCGCCTTGAGCAGGGGATCCGTGGCCTGGCCGAAGCCCGCCAGCTCCACGCAGTCGGCCTTCTTCAGGCCCAGGCGCGCCAGGCCCTCTTCGGTGGCCAGCAGGAGACCCGCATAGCCGTCCGTGATCTGGGAGCAGTCGTAGGTCTTCATGGGCAGGCCTTCGATGAGGTACCGGTTGCGGTCGCCTGCCACGGCGGCCTCTTCCAAGCTCACGGTGACCTTCTGCATCTGCGCATAGGGGTTCTGGTTGCCATTGGCGTATTCCTGCACGGCGATGGTGGCCAGGTCGCGCTCCGTGACGCCCCAGTGCTTGATGTAGGTGTCCATCACCTCGGCGAAGAGGTGGGGGAAGATGTAGGTCTTGCCCACGCGGTCGTCGGGGTGGGAGTAGTGGCCCAGCACCTGGCCGATGAGCTTGCCGTCCATCTTGCCCTCGGCATCGCGCATCTTCTCGTAGCCCAGGGCGAGACCCACCTCACCGTCGCCCACCATGAGCTTCATGGCCACGGACAGGATGGCCTGGCCACCGGAGGCGCAGGCGTTCTCCAGGGACTCGATGGACTTGCCGCCCATGCCGGGGACCATGGCCACCAGGCCCGAGACCAGGCCCTGCGCGTTGAGGGAGATGTTGCAGGCGGCGCCGACGGCCGCCACATCCACCTGGGCGGTGGTGGCACCCACCTGGGCGAGGGTCTCCAGGACGGCCTTGTTCATGATGTCGGTGACGGTGAGCGCGAGCAGCTTGCCGAACTTTGACTGGTGGTAGGCGGCGATGTAGATCTTCTTGCGCATGGTGGTCTCCATGGAGCGGGTGAGGTGGGTGGCGCCGCGACTCGCGGATGCCGGGTTCAGGGAAACAGGAAAAGGATTGTGCGTGAAGGACTACTGCGGGGCGTCGCCAAGGGCCTGGCGGAGGGCGGCGAGGAAGCGTGCGGGCGCCTCCTGCTGGGGGACATGGCCGCAGCGCTCGATGGGGATCAGGGCCACATCCGGCAGGGCCGCCACCATGCGCTGGGCATAGTCGAGGGGCATCAGCTGATCAGAGGTGCCCCAGACGAGGCGCACGGGGGTCCGCAGCTCGCGCAGCTGGTCCTCGGTGAGGAGCCAGGGGCCCATGGTCATGGCGGTGGCACTGAACCGGGCCAGGGGGCCGGTCTGCGTCAGCCGTACCAGATCATCGAGCACGGTGCCGGGGAGGGCGGGGCTGCTGGCATCCCGCAGCTGAGCCATGGTGGCGCGGGCTTCCTCGTGGTTGGTGGGGAGCAGGCGCACCTTGGTGTTGGTGCCCAGGAGGGGGCCGCCGTTCACGGCCACCACCTTGGCCACCCGGTCCGGCTGCCGCTGGGCCACCACCATGGCCATCCAGGCCCCCAGGGAGTTGCCGACCAGGATCACGGCCTGGCCCGGGGCCTGGCTGCTGAGCACGGCCTCGATGCCGGCGTAGATCTGGGCGGTGTCGATGGGGCCGGTGGCGGGGGCGCTGTCCCCATGGCCGGCGAGGTCCGGGATCACCAGGGTGTGGTCCTTGGCCAGGGCCTTGGCGGCTTGGGCCCAGGTGCCCGCATGGTCGCCAGCGCCGTGGAGCAGCACCAGCACCGGCCCCGTGCCGCCCACGAAGACCGTCTGGGGGCCAGCGGGGGTTGGGACGACAAGCTTCTTCAGCCCGGTAGCGAGCAGGGAGCGGCGGGTGCCCCAGGCCAGAAGGGCCAGGGGCCGCTTGAGGAGGAGCCAGGCCGCCGTACCAAGGACGGCCGCCAGTCCCGACAGCAGCAGGATGGCCTCAATCAAACCCTTGGACATGAAACCTCCCTACTCGGCAAAGGGACCCCACTGGATGGCCGTGGCGGCCCAGACGAACCCGAGGCCCGCACCCACGAACACGATGCGGGAGCCGTCCTGGATCTTGCCTGCTTTCAGGCCCAGCTCAAGGGACAAGACCTGGTCGTTCTGGCCGAGGTGACCGTAGTCATCCAGGTAGGTGCTCTGGTCCGGCCGCAGGCCCAGCTCCGCCAGCACGGCGTCGTGGGCGCTCTTCTTGAAGTGGAGGATGGCGAGGTAGTCGAGGCTGTCGTCCGGCAGGCCGGACAGGCGCAGGGACTCGCGGATCACCGCGTAGAAGTTGGGCATGGTGACCTCGCCCAGCTTGGCCTTGAAGGCCTCCTCGTCTGGCACGATGAAGTGGGCCAGGTCCAGATCCCCAGGGGCCGGCGGCCAGGCCTGGGTGCCCAGCTTGGGCACGATGCACATCTCGGACAGTGAACCATCGCCCCGGAAGGCCGAGGCCAGGATGGCGTTCTTCCCGGCATTCTTCTGCAGCACCAGGGCGGAGCCCCCCGAGCCAATGTCCAGCATGAAGCGGGTGGCGGGCACTGAGAGGTCGATGAGGTCGTTGTTGCGGTAACCCGACACCAGCAGCACCGTGTTGAGCTCTGGGTGGGTCAGCAGCAGCGACTTGGCCACATCCAGGGCGGCCATCATGGAGCCGCACATGGCCTCCATGTCGAAGCTCCAGGCCCGCTTGGCGCCGATCTGGTGGCTCACGTAGAGGCCCGCCAGCCAGCAGGGGTAGTCCTTGTGCTGGGCGCCGCACCAGATCACCAGATCCACCGCTTCGCCGGTGATGCCAGCGGCATCCAGGGCCTTGCGGGCGGCGGCGAGGCCCATGAAGGCGGTGCTCTCATCAGGGCCGGCCACGGGCTTGCTCTTCACGCCGAACTTCAGGGCAATGACGTCCTCGGGGATACCCGTGGCGGCGGCCAGGTCTGCGGCCGTCATCCTCCCGGGGGGAAGCCAGTTCCCGAAACCCACGATGCCGACATGCATGACGCCCCCGGAAGAGATGAATCACCTCTCATTTGATTTTCGCCGATCCAGGCCAATCCTCCAACAGGATTCTTCAAGGAAAGTTTCCCGGACCCAGACATCGGCTGGTTGGGAAAAATATTATACAAATAAAGGTTAATACCCAGCTCTGCTCGAACAGACAGGCCCCCTCCTGCCCTCTGACTTTTCCCTTGCGAGGGGGCGACTCCGGGCCTAGACTTCGTGTGAATACCGAATCACCTCTCATTTCGCCTTTCATTCCCTTCCTGCTTCTGGAGACCCACCCATGACCCAGCCTGGCCGGGGCAACCCGGAGACTGCCGAGCGCCTGGTGAGCGCGGCGGTGGGCCTCTTCTCGAAGAAGTGGTATGGCACGGTGTCTGTGGCCGAGGTCTGCCGGGAGGCCGGCCTCTCCAATGGGGTCTTCTACCGCTACTTCGACGGCAAGGAAGCGCTCTTCAAGGTGATCCTGGGCCGGGTGCTGGACCAGGTGCGGGACGCCCTGGAGGGGGTCAGTGGAGGCACGCCCCGGGAGCGGGTGCGCGCCTTGGCCCAGACCCTGTTCCGCTTCGCCGAGGAGCACGGGGACCTGGTCTCGGTGTTCCGGGAAGGCCAGTACCGCTACTTCGAGTACGAGCGGCGCCTGCTGGGCATCTATACCCGGGCCCTGGGCGCGGCCCTGGGCCGGGAGGCGGGCCTGGGCGAGATCCTCTTCGCCACCGGGGGCCTCCGCTTCTGCTCCATCCGGGCGGCCACCGGGACCAGTCGCATCGACTTCGACGCCGTGTGCGACCTGCTCCTGGATGGCGTGTACCAGGGCCTGACCTTCGACCCCGCCAAGGTCTTCGGTGGCACGGCCCAGCCGCTGCCCGTGCCCCTGGACGAGGGGGTGCGCGAGCGCCTGCTGCGCTCCGGCCGCCGCCTCTTCGGGGAGAAGGGCTACTTCGAGACCAACATCCACGAAGTCACCGGTGGGGCGCAGCTCTCCGTGGGCGCCTTCTACACCTACTTCGAATCGAAGGAGGCCTTCTACGCCGAGCTCATCGCCCAGGCGGGCCACGATGCCCGGGTGTTCATTGCCACCAACCTGGCCGACCCGGCCACCGGTCCCCTCAATGCCCTGGAGTTCGAGCTGCGGGGCCTGTGGCTCTGGCTGGTCTACCTCTCCCGGGACCGGCACTGCTACAACATCGTCCGGGAAGCGGAGTTCGTCCTGCCGGCCGTGGTCCGCAGCTACTACGAAGCCTTCGTGGCCGGCTACCGCGCCCGGCCCCAGGCCTTGCGCGTGAACGCCGTCCGCCCCGGCCTGGATGAGGGCACCGCCATCGAGTACCTCATGGGCATCGCCCACTACTCCGGACTGGAGTCCGCCTTCGATGAGTCCCCCCTGAACGCACGGTCCCTGGTGGAGGCCATCGGCGGCCACCTGGCCCGGGGTCTGTCTGAGTCCATCAACCCGCAGGAGCCGTCATGAACCATCAGGAAACCTACCGCAGCAAGCTCATCGCCATCGACGAGGCCGTCTCCCACATCGCCAGCGACAACGACGTGATCGTGGCCCAGTGCGCCTCCGAGCCCCAGGGCTGCATGTCCCGCTTTCACATCATGGCGGACCGGGTGGAGAACGTGCGGGTCTTCTCCGTGCTCACCCTCAAGGAGTACGACTTCTACATGAAGAAGGAGATGCAGGGCCACTTCGAGCTGGCCTCGTGGTTCCATGCGCCGGGCTCCCGCGCCGCCCTCAAGGCGGGCACGGGCACCGTCACCTACGTGCCCAACATGCTCCACCGCGCCGCCACGGACCGCATCCACGCGCACCGGCCCGATGTCTTCTTTGGCACCTGCACGCCGCCGGACAAGCACGGCTTCGTGTCCCTCTCCCTGGGCGTCACCTACGAGAAGGACATCATGGACCACGCTCGCCTGGTGATCCTCGAGGTGAACCCCCGCCTGCCCCGGACCTTTGGCGACACCCAGGTGCACGTGTCTGCGGTGGACTACTTCGTGGAGCACGACCAGGAGGTGCCCACCCTGCCGGCGCCGCAACCCAATCCAACGGACCTGGCCATCGGCGCCCACATCGCCGAGCTCGTGGCGGACGGCTCCACCATCCAGCTGGGCATCGGAGGCATCCCCAACGCCGCTGCCATGGCCCTCAAGGACAAGAAGGACCTGGGCGTCCACACGGAGATGCTGGTGGACTCGATGATGGAGCTCTACGAGCTGGGCGTCATCACCAACGCCAGGAAGGCCCTCAAGCCCGGCAAGTTCATCACCACCTTCGCCATGGGCTCCCGCAAGTTCTACGACTGGCTGGACGACAACCTGGCGGTGGAGTTCGAGCGGGGCCGCTGGGTCAACAACCCCGCCGTGGTGGCGCAGAACTCCCAGATGGTCTCCATCAACACCTGCATCTCCGTGGACTTCACGGGCCAGGTGGCCAGCGAGTCCATCGGCCCCAACCAGTACTCCGGCACCGGTGGCCAGTCCGACACGGCTCAGGGTGCGGTGGCGGGCTTCGACGGCCTCGGCAAGAGCATCATCGCCTGCTACAGCACCGCCCGGAACGGCACCGTCTCCACCATCACGCCCATGCTGGCAGAGGGCTCGGCGGTCACCCTCCACCGCTCCCACGTGGACCATGTGGTCACGGAGCATGGCGTGGCCCGCCTCCGGGGTCGCACAGTGCGGGAGCGCACCCAGGCCCTCATCTCGGTGGCCCACCCCGACTTCCGGGACGAGCTGCGAAGCAAAGCCAAGGCCCTGGGCTACCTCTGATCGCCTTCGCGATCAAAGCTGTGAAAAGACAAACAAGCAAAGGACACCTCGATGAATGCACGCGAACCGGTACCCGCCTTCCACGTCGGTCAATCCATCGTCTATGAGCAGGTCATCGACGACGCCCTGGTGCGGGCCTTCGCCCAGGTGAGCGGGGACCTGAATCCCATCCACCTGGATGACGAGGTGGCCGGCCGCAGCCGCTTCGGCCAGCGCATTGCCCACGGCGCCATCCTGGGCGCCATCATCTCCCGGGTGCTGGGCATGGAGATGCCGGGCATGGGCACGGTCTATCTCGGCCAGACCTGCACCTTCAAGCTGCCGGTCTACATCGGCGACACCGTGCGCCTGGAGGCCACCATCGTGGAGCTGCTGCCCAAGAGCGTGGCCCGCATCGCCACCGTGTTCACCAAGCAGACCGGGGAAGTGGTCCTGGACGGCACCGTGGATGTAAAGCTGCCGGGGTGGTTGTTCAAGGCCTAGTTGTTGGGCTGGCTGGGCCCTATCTGTTCCGCTTCTGCTCTTGATTGGCCTGGGCTGAGCCTAGCCGATAATCGGGTTCGATTTTTTGCAGTTCTCCGCTCTCCTCCGCTCCTCGGCTTTCCTCCGCGTTCCTTCAGTCAGTGCTTGTTGAGTGCTTGCTCAGCACTGAGAAGAGAGCGACCTAGGAGGACAGCGGGTGCCGGGCCAGGAAGCCGAGGATGATGGTGTTCACCTCGGCGGCCTTCTCGATGACCACCACATGGCCGGCGCCGGGGATCAGGTGGTACTCGGCGCCGGGGATGGCCCGGTGCATGAGCTCGGCGTATTTCGGGGGCTTCAGCAGGTCCAGCTCTGCGGCCACCAGGCAGGTGGGCACGGTGATGCGGCCCAGGTCGGCGGTGACGTTGAAGCGCTGGAAGCTCTCGATGAGGCGTCCGGCGGCGGGCAGGTCCAGCAGGGAGTAGCGCTGCTCGGCCATGGGAATGAGGTCGGGTCGGCTGGCCAGGAAGGCCTCGGAGTACACGTCGGCGTAGATGAGGCGAAAGAAGGCTGGGCCATTGCCCAGGCCAGCCGCCAGCCGCCAGCGCTCGATCATGGCCACCAGCAGGGGATCGCTGTGGGACACGGAGGCGATGATCACCAGGGACTGGCAGCGCTCCGGGTGGTGGATGCCCACGAGCAGGTTCAGCTCACCGCCGTAGGAGGTGCCCACCATGTGCGCTTTCGCCAGGCCCAGGGCGTCCATGAGGGCCACCAGGTCCTGGGCGTGGAGCTCCAGGGAGTACTCGCTCTCGGGGTGCTCGCTCTGGCCCTGGCCGCGCATGTCGTAGGCCAGCACGCGGTAGCGCTTGGCGAGCTCCGGCAACTGGAAGGCCCAGGCCGCCGTGCTCATGAAGACCCCATTGTTGAGGATCAGCAGCTCGCCGTCCTCGGGGCCGTGGAACTCGTAGTGCAGCTCGACGCCGTTGACGCTGAGGCGGGGCATCTCAGCCCTCCCTGGCAGCCTGGGTGCGCTTCCGCCAGGCGCTGAGGCGCAGGTTGCCAACGATGCCCGCCGGGAAGCGGTAGACGCTCAGGATGAACAGGATGCCCAGCCAGAGCAGCCAGCGGTCCGGGTGCACCAGGTCCCGCAGGAGGGGAATCCCCGCCGAGGCGGTACCCGCCAGCTTCATCAGGTCCTGCAGGTAGTTCTGGGCCACGATGAACAGCGCCGCCCCCACCACCGAGCCATAGAGGGTGCCCATGCCACCGATGACCACCATGAGCAGGAGGTCGACCATGATCTCGAAGGACAGGGATGTGTCCGGACCGTTGTAGCGCAGCCACAGGGCCAGGAGGGTGCCGGCCAGGGTGGCGAACATGGCCGACAGCACGTTGGACGAGGTGCGGTAGGACACGGTGCGGTAGCCCAGGGCCTCGGCGCGGAACTCGTTCTCCCGGATGGCCTGCAGTACCCGGCCGAAGGGCGAGTTGACAATGCGCAGCATCACCAGGAACAGCACCACGGTGACGGCGATGAGCAGGTAGAAGGTGATGAGCTTGCCATCCAGGGACACGCCCAGGAAGGGGGCCTCCCGCAGCGAGAAGCCAGGCGTGAGCAGCTCCGGGACCTTGAAGCTGAGGCCGTCCTCGCCGCCGGTGAACTCGGAGAACTGGGAGGCCATGGTCATGAAGGCACTGGCCACGGCCAGGGTGATCATGGCGTAGAACATGGCCTTCACCCGCAGGCTGAAGAGGCCGATGACCAGAGACAGGACCAGGGACACGGCCAGAGCCGCCACCACGCCCACGGCCACGCCCTTCCAGGTGGGGCCGAAGCGGGTCAGGGCGATGGCGATGCCGTAGGCGCCGATGCCGAAGAACATGGTGTGGGCAAAGGAGACGATGCCGGTGTAGCCCAGCAGCAGGTCGAAGCTCGACACCAGCACGATGAAGATGCAGATCTTGGCGGCGACGTTGAGGGCCTTGGCGCCGGGGAAGATGAAGGGCGTGAGGAGCAGGCCGGCCAGGATGACCACCAGCATCAGCGCCAGGACTCGGCTGCGGGGCAGGTCCCCGGAAAGGAGGTGGTTCAGCATCACTTCTTCCCCAGGGAATAGAGGCCCTCGGGCCGCCACAGGAGGACGATCACCATCAGCAGGATGTTGGAGAACAGGGCCACCTTGGGTGCGAGGAAGCCCGTGTAGTTGCCCAGCAGGCCCACCAGCAGGGCGCCGATGAAGCAGCCGGTGACGGACCCCATGCCGCCGATGATGATGACGATGAAGAGCAGCACGTTCACCTGGGAGCCCAGCTGCGGGATGACGCTCTGCTGGTAGAGGCCCCACATGACGCCACCCAGGCCCGCCAGGGCGGAGCCCACGATGAAGACGCCGATGAAGAGGCGGCGGATGCGGTAGCCGAGGCTCTCCACCATCTCCCGGTCCTGCACGCCGGCGCGGATGAGGAGGCCCGCCTTGGTGCGGCTCAGCACCCAGGCCATGGCGGCGAACACCAGGAGGCCCAGGACCACCGCGATGATGCGGTACTTCTCCACGGCGGCGTCACCCATGAGGATGGAGCCCTGGAAGGCCGTGGGCAGCAGCAGGGGCCGTGCCTGGGGGCCCCAGATGACCTTGATGAGCTCCTCGCCCACGATCATGCCGCCCATGGTGATGAGGATCTGCTTGAGGGGCTGGCCATAGACCGGTCGGATGATGAGGCGCTCATAGGCCACACCCACTCCGCCGGCCACGGTCATGGCCACCAGCATGGCGGCCAGCACGGCCACCAGGTTGAGCAGCAGGCTGCCGCTCACGGTCCAGGCGGTCATGAGGCCCAGCACCGAGGTGGCCATGAAGGCCCCCAGGGTGATGAAGACGCCGTGGCCGAAGTTCAGCACATCCATGAGGCCAAAGACCAGGGTCAGGCCCGAGGCGATGATGAAGATGATCATCCCCATGGCCAGGCCGGCGAAGGTGAGGGTCACCCAGGTGGAGAAGGACCCTACGAAGGGCAGGGCCAGGAGGGCCAGGGCCGGGACCAGGAGCAGGGGCAGGCGGTCCGTGCGGACCACAGGCAGCGCTTCGGGGGCCTGGACGGCTACGGTTTCGGAAGGGGTGGTCATCGGGTCTCCTTCCTCATTGGTGCGCGGCCAGAGAAAGGCCCAGGAGGCTCTGCTGGAGGGCCTCGTCCTCGGCCAGGGCGGCCATGGTGCCCGCATGGACCACACGGCCGCCGTCCATCACCGCCACCTGGTCACCCAGCTGCCGGGCGAAGTTGAAGTTCTGTTCCACCAGCAGGATGGTGGTGTCCGTGCGCTTGAGCTCGCGGAAGGCCACGATCATGTTCTGGATGATGGCCGGTGCCAGGCCCTTGCTGGGCTCGTCGATGAGCAGCAGCTTGCGGGGCTCGACGATGGCCCGGGCCACCGCCAGCATCTGCTTCTGGCCACCGGACAGGAGGCCCGCCGGGTGCTGCCAGAACCGCTTCATGGCCGGGAAGAGGCCGAAGACCCACTCCAGCCGCTCGGCGTCCATGTCCTCGATGCGCCGGGAGCCCCGGGCGGCGAGGATGAAGTTCTCGGCCACGGTGAGGTCCGAGAAGATGCCCATGTTCTCCGGCACGTAGGCGATGCCGGACTGGGCGATCTCCGGCGTGGGCCGCGCGGCGATGTCGGTGCCCTCGAAGTGGATGGTGCCCTGGGAGGCCTGCCAGAGGCCCATGATGGTGCGCAGGGTGGTGGTCTTGCCGGCGCCGTTGCGGCCCAGCAGCACGGTGAGCTCGCCCTGGGCCACCTGCAGGTCCACGCCGTGGAGGATGTGGTAGGCGCCGATGTGGGTGTGGACGCCCTCGAGCTTCAGCAGGGGTTCGCTCACTTGGCCACCTCCACGCCCAGATAGGCTTCCTGCACGATGGGCGAGGCGATGACGGTGGCGGGATCGCCGTCCGCCACCAGGGCTCCGTTGTGCAGCACGATGATGCGGTCCGACAGCTCCCGCACCACATCCATCTTGTGCTCCACGAGCAGGATGGTCTTGTCGCTGCGGGCCTTGAGCCCGCGGATGAGGTCCAGGATCACCGGCACCTCGTCCACGCTCATGCCAGCGGTCGGCTCGTCGAACATGAAGATGTCGGGCTCCAGCGCCATGAGGATGCCTACCTCGAGCTTGCGCTGGTCGCCGTGGGGCAGGGCGCTGGCCGCCAGGTCGCGCTTGGCGGTGAGGGCCACGGCCTCCAGCACTTCCTCGGCCCGGGCGATGATGCCCTTGTGGCTGCTCCAGATGCTCCAGAGGTTGTGCCCCAGGCCACTGCGGGACTGCACGGCGAGGCGGATGTTCTCCAGCACGCTCAGGTTGGGGAAGAGGTTGGTGAGCTGGAAGGCCCGCCCGATGCCCTTGAGGCTGCGCTGCGGGGCCGAGAGGCCGCTGATGTCCTTGCCGTGGAGGAGCACCTTGCCGGCACTGGCCTTCAGCTGGCCCGAGATGAGGTTGAAGTAGGTGGTCTTGCCGGCGCCGTTGGGCCCGACGATGGCCGTGAGGGTCCCGGGCTCGAAGCCGCAGGACACGGCACTGACCGCCACATGGCCGCCAAAGCGGATGGTGAGGTCTTGGGTTTCCAAAGCAAGGGTCATGGCCACTCGGGGACGGTGGGTTGCGGGGGTACTGCAGGGCTCCGGCCACCCGCGGACGGGGGCCGCCAGGTGGCCGGAGCCGGTGTGACTTAGCGCTTGTTGGTGATGGGGATGGTCATTTCGTTGATGGGAATCTCCCGCACCAGCTCCGGGATGGCCCACGCAACCTTGGGATCCACCTTGATCTTGAAGTGGTACATGGACTGCAGGGCCTGGTGGTCTTCCTTGCGGAAGGTCATCTTGCCCTTTGGCGTCTCGAAGGACATGCCCTCCATGGTGGCGATGAGCTTCTCGGTACCGGCGTCGCCCTTGGTCTTCTTGAGGGCTTCGACGACTGCGATGCCTGCGCTCATGCCGCCGGCGGTGAAGAAGTCGGGAGGCGCGTTGAAGCGCTTCTGGTGCTCTTTCACCAGCCAGTCATTGACCTTGTTCTTGGGAATCTCGTAGTAGTAGTAGGCGGCGCCCTCGAGGCCGGGGAAGGCCTTGTAGGCGGCCAGGGCCGGCAGGATGTTGCCGCCGGTGGCGATCTCGATGCCGTAGCGACCGGGGTTCAGGTCAGCAATCTTGAAGGGATTGCCGCCGCCGGCCCAGTTGATGAAGATGATCTTGCGGCCCTTGAGGTCCTTGAGCTTGTCGAAGATGCGCTGCGCACCGGCGGTGAAGTCGGTGGTGGTGGCGGGCAGGTATTCCTCGTGCACCAGCTTGGCGTTCTTGAT
>CAIMFT010000034.1 GCA_903840385.1 uncultured Holophagaceae bacterium | reverse complement strand
CAGGCCGTTCTCCGCTCTCCTCAGCTCCTCGGTTTTCCTCCGCGTTCCTTCCTTTCCTTTCAGCCACCCCTTGCCTGTTTTCCTCTGTGTTCTCTGCCATGAGACTTCTTCCCCTGAAATCCCGGAAGATCCGCATGGGCTCCATCCCGGGGCGCCGCTGCCGCGCCTCTTGGGGGGCGCGGCCGTGACACCCCGGGCTGACTTCCGGCACCGCCGGAAGCCGCCTTCGGCGGGCCCATGCGGGGGGTGGGTCGGCGCGCAATCTGTGGAATCTGTGAAATCTGTGGCTCCGCTTCTGGGCTTGAAAAGCTGGGATGGGTCATCGCCCATCTGCGTCATCTGCGCAATCTGCGGTTTCTATTTACTCCCTGCACTCCGCTACCCCGCTTTGCTTCTGCGGTCTCTGCGGTGAGGTCTCTTTTTCGCAGACCACGGAAGAGCAATAGCGAGGCTCAGAGCCGCTTCAGGGCCTCGAACTCCTCCTCGAAGGCCTCCACCAGGTGGGCTGGGTCGTCCATGAGGGCCTTGTCGGCGATGACGCCCACCTGCACCTTGCCGGCGAAGCTGAGGATGGAGATGCCAATGCCGATCTGGGCCCGCTGGGGCACCCAGAAGAGGAGGGAGCGCACCTTCCGTCCCGCCAGGGCAATGTCGTGGGCAGGCCCGGCCACGTTGGTGACCACGGCGGTGCACTTGTTGGCCAGGAAGTCGATGAGGTTGCGGCTGATGATGTCCGGGAGGAAGGACAGGAGGGCGCGCTGGAGGCCGTAGACCACCAGGGGCGTGGTGGACTGCTTGAGGCGGTCCAGGCTCTCCTTGACGGCGAGGATGCGGTGGGAGGTATGGGGAGTGCCGGCCGGCAGCTCCAGCGGCACGGCGGCAAACTTGTTCTCGCAGAGCAGGGGCGCTCCTGGATGGCGCACGTTCACCGGCATGGAGATGAGGAACCGGGTGGGTGCTTCGGCGCCCTTGCGCGCCAGGTAGGTGGAGAACGCGCCGGAGACCGAAGCCATGAGCACATCGTTCACCGTGGCCCCGATGAGGTCCTTGGCCTTCTTGATGACGCTCAGATCAAGCGGGGCCGTCCAGGCCACCCGCTTCACGCCGGAGAGCTCGGGACCATGCAGGTGGCTGCTGTCGGCGATCCAGGCCAGGCGGCGCAGGAGGATGCCGGGCGCACTCAGGGGGACGGCCACGGCCCGCTGCAGGAGCTGCAGGGTGCTCAGCCCCGCCGCCGGCGGGAGCGAGCCCTTGGCCAGACCGTCGGTGCGGTTCCAGGTCTCGTCCATCAGCGCGAACATGAGGGACACCAGCGCCATGCCGTCCCCGATGCTGTGGTGGACGCGGATCAGGAGGGCCGTGGCGTCATTCTCGAAGTGCTCGATGACCTTCATCTCCCAGCGGGGACGGTCCTCCTTGAGCTTCTGGTTGGCCATCTTCCCCACGTAGGCCTGGACCTCCGCAAGGGTGTTCAGGTTTTTGCCGCGGGCCGCGACGATGTGGCGGGCGAGGCTGAAGTCCTTGTCCAGCTCCCAGTAGCTCACGGGCCCCTGCTCGATGATGCGGCAGCGGAGCCGATCGAAGCGGGCGGGATCCGGCCCATCGAAGATGCGCTCCTGGAAGGTCTTGCGCAGGGTCGCCACATCAATCTGGTCAGTGATGATGACCGCGTTGATCACCATCAGGTTGGTGTCCGAGTCCTGGAGCCAGATGGCATCGTTGGCTGAGATCAGTTCGCGCATGATCAGCTCCTCTTGACGGCGAGGACAAAAGCAATGATGAAGAGGGCGGTCCACACGGGCCAGGGGGCCCGGAAGCCCATGGCCACGGCACCTGCCACCAGGCAGGAGCCGGCGATGAGCGTACCCCGCAGCCCTGAGAGCGGGGACTCGGTGGGCTGGTGGGCGAACTTCTCCAGGACCCGGAGGCCATCGGTGACCAGCAGGGGCATCTTGGCCAGGGCGTCCACCATGTCCGGCACGCCCCGCATGCCTTCGGTGAAGATGCGCATGGGGCTGAACTGGTTCATGAAGAGGCTGCGCACATGCTTCTTGCTCACCTCAGCCACATCGAACCCAGGCAGCAGCACGTTGCCGACGCCCTCGAAGGTGACCAGCGCCTTCACCATCAGCACCAGCTCCACGGGGAAGTACATGCCATGCTCCGCGCCCCGGGAGAGCGACTGGAGGATGAGCTGGCCCAGGGAGAACTCCGTGAAGTTGGAGCCGCGCTTCCAGCGGTTGGCGATGTCCACGGCGTCCCGGCGGAAGGCGTTGGGATTGGCCCCTGGGCCCGGGACAGCGATGGCGGTGAGGTAGCGGGCCGCGTTCTCACCATCGCCCATGACCAGCGCGAAGTAGTAGTACATGAGGGCCCGGCGCAGGTCCTCGTCCAGGCGTCCCACCATGCCCAGGTCGATGAAGCCGAGCTTTGGACCGGGCAGGATGATGAGGTTCGCCGGGTGCAGGTCGGCGTGGAAGAACCCATCCTTGTAGAGCATGCGGATGATGGACATGGCACCCAGATCCGTCAGGTGGCGTCGCTCCTCTATCGGCAGCTCCAGGGCCTCGGGGCGGTCTGGACTGATGCCGTCGAAGAACTCCATGCAGAGGACGCTGCGCCCGCTGTACTTCCGATAAATTCGGGGGAACACCACATCCGGCACATCGGCGAAGTGTCCGGCAAAGATCTCGGCGTTCTCGGCCTCCAGCCGCAGATCCACCTCCCGCAGGGTGTAGGTGCAGAACTCGTTCACCAGCTGCCGGGGCTGGAAGCGGGGAATGATCAGCTGCGCCACGGAGCCGAGCATCCGCAGCAGCTTGGCATCCCGCTCGAGGGTCTGGCTGATGCCGGGCTTGACCACCTTGAGGATCACCGGCTCGCCGTCCACGGTGACGGCCCGGTGGGTCTGGCCGATGGAGGCGGAGCCCAGGGGGATGGGGTCAATGGACAGGAACATCAGGCCCACGGGCCGCTTCAGGTCCTTCTCGATGATGTCCTGCAGGATGGGCAGGGGGACCACCGGCAGGCGGTTGAGCAGGTGCTTCAGCTCGTCGGTGATGGGCTTGGGCAGCAGGTCCTCGCGGAGGCTGAGGATCTGGCCGAGCTTGATGTAGGTGGGACCCAGGCGCTCCAGGCGGCGGCGGAACTGCACGGGGAAGGGCTCGTTCCGCAGGCCCCGATCCACAAACAGCCGTCCGGGTAGGGCGAGGCAGCGCAGGCCCAGGAGCCGCCAGCCCTTGAGGGCACCGTCCTCCTTGCGGGCCGCCAGCTGGGCCACCATGCCGCCGAAGAACAGGCCCAGGAACTGGCGCCAAGTGACCAGCATCCGGCGGAACAAGCCCTGGGACTTCCAGGTCCGCATGATCTCGAAGCCCCTGGCCCGGAGGAGGTCCTCATGGGAGCGGTGCTCGCCCAAGCCAGCGCCGCCCGCCGCCGGGGGGCTGTTGTTGGATCCTGCTGCGGGTTCAGCGGTTGCGTCCATATTCCTCATGGGAGGATACCCACTCCAGACTGGATATGGCAGCGCCCAGAGACACTTCCCCCGCCAGGATGACCCCGGCGACGATCTCTGCCAGCTTCTTGACCTTGCCCTTGCCAAAGCAGCCCAGCACCTCCAGGCACTCCCGCTGGGTGGGCAGCCCCGTGCCGCCGCCGTGGGTGGCCACGATGAGGGAGGGAATGGTGATGGAGATGTACAGATCCTTCTCCGGGGTCAGCTCCGTGTAGAGGATCCCGGAGGAGCCCTCCGCCAGGTTGGCGGCGTCCTGCCCGGTGGCGATGAACATGGCGGCGATGGCGTTGGGACTGTGGGCGCCGTTGTTGTTGGCGCCCGAGAGGATGGAGCCGACATTGGCCACGCCCCAGTGGTAGGCAAGGCTCTCGGGCTCCACGCGCATGACCTCCATGAGCACGCTGCGCTTGATGACGCACTCGGCGGTGACCCGCTTGCCCCGGGTGCGCATGAGGTTGATCTGCGAGGCCTTCTTGTCCGTGGCCAGGTTGGATTCCAGGTAGAAGCGCTGGATGGTCTTGTTGTGCTCCAGGATCCAGCTGCAGGCGGCGAAGGTGGCCCGGCCCACCATGTTCTGGCCCGCCGCATCGCCGGTCTTGAAGTTGAAGCGCAGGTAGGCGAACTTGCTGGCCAGGTAGGTGTCGATGTAGTCCAGCTTGCCGCTGCGGGTGGTGGCCTCGGCTTCCCGGCGGATGTCGTCCATGTTTGCTTCGACCCAGGCCCTGAAAGCCACGGCCTCCCGGGCGCTCGCGAAGATGAACACCGGGGCCCGCTGCATGTGGTCGCCCTGCACCGTGCAGGTGACCCCGCCCGACAGGTTGAGCACCTTCATGCCCCGGTTGTAGGAGGCCACCAGCGTGCCTTCGGTGGTGGCCAGGGGAATCAGGAACTCACCCTTGGCGTGCTCGCCGTTGATGCGGAGGGGACCCGCAAAGCCCAGGGGGACCTGCACCACGCCCGTGAAGTTTTCGATGTTGCCCTGGGTGATGGCTGGATCGAAGGACTGCTGGCTGGTGTGGGTCAGCTTCGCCCCGGTGGTCTTCTCCACATAGGCTCGCCGGGCGGCGACGATGGCCGGGGAGTAGTTGTCGTCCTTGGCGCAGGGCAGCGAGGACTGCTGCACCTGGACCGTGGCCGTGTGGTCTTCCACCTTGAAGCGGAGGAGGCCGATGCCCTTGACCTCGATGGCGATCTCGATGGGGTGCATGCCATCCCCAATGGCGTGACCGCGGGCCCGGAGGTGGGCCACCTGCTTCAGGACGAAGGCCTCCGGGCGGTCTGGGCTGACCTCCGTGGCGGGCCGCCACTGGCCCTCGCCCAGGTCCAGTTCCAGGTCCTCTGGCCGCAGGTTCAGGGGGCCGATGCGCACCGACACCACCCGGGTGAGCACCACGTCGCTGAGGCGGTTCTTGAGGCTGATGGCCACGCCCTCGGCGGCATTGCGCAGGGAGCCGAAGGTGTAGAGCTTCTTCAGGATCAGTGAAGGAATCATGGTCGGCCTGCCTTGGGATGGGTGCATCAATGTGTCAGAACCCACCGAATCCCGCCAGTCTGAAACCGCCAGGTGTAGCTTATTTTTCGTCCCGCCGACCTTTCCTGCTCTGACGATCCGTCAATGCCGCCCTGGGATTTGGCGTCTTCTCATGGGTCGAAGGGCCTGGGTCTTCGAAATGCGTTGTGGACCTGCAACCCTGGACGCCGGCGAACCACCCGGAAAGGATCCCCCATGTCCACCCCCACGACTCGGACCTCGGACCTCATCGCGCAGGAGACCCAGTTCGGCGCCCACAACTACCACCCCCTGGACGTGGTGGCCACGCGGGGCGAGGGCGTCTTCCTCACGGACGTGGACGGGAAGCAGTACATGGACTTCCTGGCGGCCTACTCCGCCGTGAACCAGGGGCACAACCATCCCCGCATCGGCGAGGCGATGATCGCCCAGATCAAGACCCTGGCCCTCACCAGCCGTGCCTTCCGCAATGACCAGTTCCCGCCCCTCCTGGAGAAGCTCTGCCGCCTCTCGGGCTTCGACAAGGCCCTCATGATGAACAGCGGGGCGGAGGCCGTGGAGACGGCCCTCAAGGCCATGCGCAAGTGGGGCTACGACAAGAAGGGCATCGACTACCCCCAGGCCGAGATCATCGTGGCCGATGGGAACTTCCACGGCCGCACCACCACCATCGTGGGCTTCAGCACGGACCCCGACAGCACCAGCCGCTTCGGCCCCTTCACGCCGGGCTTCGTCATCGTGCCCTACGGCGACCTGGACGCCGTGGCGAAGGCCATCACCCCGAACACCTGCGCCATCTTCATGGAGCCCATCCAGGGCGAGGGCGGGGTGGTCATTCCGCCCAAGGGCTTCCTGCAGGGCCTGCGGGCCTTGGCTGATGCCCACAACTGCCTGCTGGTGCTGGACGAGATCCAGTCCGGCCTGGGCCGCACCGGCAAGCTGTTCGCCTTCGAGCACGAGGGCATCCGCCCGGACGGCATCACCATCGGCAAGGCCCTCAGCGGCGGCTACTATCCCGTGAGTGCCTTCCTGGCCAGCGATGCGGTGATGGACGTCTTTACCCCGGGCATCCACGGCTCGACCTATGGGGGCAATCCCCTGGCCTGCGCTGTGGCCAGCGCCGCCCTGGACGTGCTGGTGGATGAGGACCTGGTGGCCCGGACCGAGACCCTGGGCGCCCATATGAAGGCACGCCTGGAGGGCATGGCCACGGACAAGGTGCAGGAGATCCGCTGCATCGGCCTCTGGGCTGGCGTGCAGCTGCACCCCGAGGCCGGGGGCGCCCGCAAGTACTGCTATGCCCTCAAGGACCGCGGGATGCTGTGCAAGGACACCCATGTGGACACCATCCGCCTGGCCCCGCCCCTGGTGATCACCAAGGAGCAGATCGACTGGGCCGTGGACCAGCTGGAGGCCGTGCTGAGCTAGGCTAATCGGCTGGAGTGCCATGAGGCCCATCCCCCCAGCCGAGACCTTCGCCCTGCTCGATGACTGCCAGTCGGGGGAGGCTGCGTCCACGAGCAGGCTGTACCTGGACCACGCCCGGACCCATCGCTGCGAGGATCCGGCGCAGCTGGAGGCGGTCTGGGCACAGGTGGAGGCCGACCAGCGGGCCGGGCTGCATGCGGTGCTTCTGGCGGACTACGAGTGGGGCGCCCGGATGCTGGAGGCGGGCCATGGACGCTGGTCCCCGGCGGAGCTGGGAGGCCGGGTCCCGGCCCTGCAGGTGCTGCTGTTCCGGTCCCTCCAGCGGCTCTCGCAAGCGGGCGTGGAGGCCTGGCTGGCGGCGGCGGAGGGCCAGGCGGAGCCCGCACCCGCCGGGATAGCAGGCCAGTCCTCCCGGGTGGATCGGGGGCGCTTCGACGCCGACTTCGCCCGGATCCAGGAGCGGCTCCGGGCGGGGGACACCTACCAGGTGAACTACACCCTGGGCCTGGACTTCGAGGCCTACGGAGACCCCCTGGCCCTCTACCGCCGCCTGCGGGTCCGCCAGCCGGTGGCCTACGGCGCCCTGCTTGCCCTGGGGGAGGGCCGCCACCTGCTGTCCCTGTCGCCGGAGCTCTTCGTGCGCCACGGCGGCGAGGGGGAGGACCGACGTCTCCTGGCCCAGCCCATGAAGGGGACGGCTGCCCAGGGCGGTGGCCTGCCGGCGGCGCCCGCCATGGCCGCAGATCGCAAGACCCGGGCTGAAAACGTGATGATCGTGGACCTCCTCCGCAACGACCTGGGCCGGGTGGCAGAGGCGGGCTCCGTGAGTGTGCCGGCCCTGTTCACCGAGGAATCCCTGCCCACCCTGGCCCAGCTCACCTCCACCGTGGTGGCGCGCCCTCGGGCGGACCTGCGGTTCCCGGAGTTCCTGCGGGCCCTGTTCCCCTGCGGGTCTGTGACCGGGGCCCCCAAGCACCGCACCATGGAGCTCATTGCCGAGCTGGAGCAGGCCCCCCGGGGACCCTACTGCGGGGCCCTGGGCTGGGTGGATGCGCCGGACTCGGCACCCCTCGGCCCTTTCTGCCTCTCCGTGGCCATCCGCACCCTGGACCTACAGCTGCCGCCCGGCCCCACCCCGGTCCGCAGGGGCCGCCTGGGAGTGGGAGCGGGCATCGTGCTGGGCAGCGAGGCGGCGGCGGAGTATGAGGAAGTCATGCTCAAGGCCGCCTTCCTCACGGCCATGGATCCCGGCTTTGCCCTGCTGGAGACCCTCCTGCGGGACCCCGCAGGGGAGATCCCTCACCTGGACCTGCACCTGGCCCGGATCACAGGGAGTGCTGCGGCACTGGGGTTCGCCTGTGATCCGGCTGCCCTGCGCACCGATCTGCTTCAGGCGAGCACCACCCTGCCGCCCGGGGTCCCTGGCGCACTGCGGTTGACCCTGGCCAAGGATGGCCGCAGGGCGGTGACTGCCCGCCCCCTGGACCCGCCCTGGGGGAACGAGGGCTCTGCGGTGACCGTGGGTGTGGTCCCGGAGCCCCTGGTGGTGGATCCCGTCCTGGCCCGCCACAAGACCACCTGGCGGCCCCGCTACGACGCGGGCCTGGCCGAGGCCCAGGAGCGGGGCTGGTTCGACCTGCTGTTCCTGAATGCCGCCGGCGAGCTGGTGGAGGGGGCCCGCACCAGTGTGTTTCTTAAATGCAACGGCCGCTGGCTCACGCCGCCCCTCGCCCTGGGGGCCCTGCCAGGCATCCAGCGGGGTCTGTTGCTGGCGGACCCGGCCTGGAACGCCCGGGAAGCGGTGCTCACCCTCCAGGACCTGCGGGAGGCCGAGGCCCTGGTGGTGTGCAATGCCCTGCGGGGGCCCCTGTGGGCGCGGCTGGCGGGGCCCACACCGGCCTGAAGCCTCGCTCTGGTGGATTTCGAATCCGTCCGGACCTGGAATGTCGGATCATCGGAGGTGGAGGTCGCCATGGCCGAAGGTCGCATCGAGTCCATCCACATCGCCACGGCAGCGGGGTCACCCATGCTGTCGAAGGTGGAGGTGTCCGTGACTGCTGGTGCCGGCATCGATGGGGACCGCTACGCCGCCCAGGTCGGGAAGTTCTCGGATAAGCCCAAGTCCGGTCGCCAGATCACCTTCATCGAGGCGGAGGCCATCGAAGCCCTGGCCACGGAGCTGGGCATCACGCTCCAGGCCGGCGAGACCCGGCGCAACGTGGTGACCCGGGGCGTGCCCCTGAACCACCTGGTGGGCCGGGAGTTTGAGGCCGGCTCGGTCCGGTTCCGCGGCACCGAGCTGTGCGAGCCCTGTCAGTACCTGACCGAGCTGACCGGGAAGCCCGGCATTCTTCCAGGCCTCACCCACCGCGGCGGCCTGCGCGCCGAAGTGCTCCAGGGCGGCCTCCTGTCCCTGGGCGACACCGTCACTTTCTAGCCGAAGTCCCTTCCACCCCGCTTTTCATCCAGGTGCCCCCATGGTCGAGACCGCCATCACCTTTGACGACGTCCTGCTGATTCCCGCCTACAACCACCACCAGTCCCGGCGCATCGTGGACACCAGCATGACCGACAAGAGCGGCAAGCTGACCCTGGGCCTGCCCATCATGACCTCCAACATGGATACGGTCACCGAGGATGCCATGGCGGACTTCGTGGGTGAGCGCGGGGGCATCGGCGTGCTGCACCGCTTTGTGTCCGTGGAGGACAACGTGGCCATGTTCAAGCGCTGTAAGCACCCGGTGTTCGTCAGCGTGGGCACGGCGGAGAGCGAGATGGAGCGGGTGGAAGCCCTGCGGGATGCCGGCGCCCAGTACTTCTGCGTGGACGTGGCCCATGGCCATGCCAAGTACGTGGGCAAGATGGTCAAGCGCATGCGCGCAGTCCTGCCCAACGAGTGCATCATGGCGGGCAACGTGGCCACCTACGCCGGTGCCGACTACCTGGCGGGCGTGAAGGCCGACATCATCAAGGTCGGCATCGGCCCCGGCAGCGTCTGCACCACCCGCATCAAGACCGGCTTCGGTGTGCCTCAGTTGACAGCCATCCAGGAGTGCGCCCGGGCGGATCGCTCCATCGTGGCGGATGGCGGCGTGCGCACCCCCGGCGACATCGTGAAGGCCCTGGCCTTCGGTGCGGACTTCGTGATGATCGGCGGCATGCTGGCGGGCACCCGGCCCACCCCCGGCGAGCCCATTCGGGATGCTGCCGGACGCCCCACCCACAAGGTCTACCGCGGCATGGCCAGCGCCGAGGTGGCGGACGATCATCTGGGTGGCCTCACCGGCTGGAAGACCGCCGAGGGCGTGGCCACCAAGGTGACCTACCGGGAGGACGAGGAGGAGATCATCGCCGACATCGTGGGTGGCCTGCGCTCAGGGCTCACCTACGGCGGCGCCAACACCATCCGCGAGCTGCAGCGGAAGCTCAACTACATGCTGGTGTCCCCCGCTGGCCGCATCGAGAGCCTGCCGCATAAGACGCTGGGCTGAGGAGGGCGCCATGGAGTACCGCCGGCTGGGCCGCTCGGGGCTGCAGGTCAGTCAGCTGTCGCTGGGCTCCTGGGTCACCTACCACACCCAGGTGGATACGGCCGCCGCCCGTGAGCTCATGGCCGCAGCCTTCGACCGGGGTGTGAACTTCTTCGACAATGCCGAGGCCTACGCCGAGGGCCGGTCCGAGGAGATCATGGGTGCAGCCCTGCGGCAGCTGGGGTGGCCCCGGCTGAAGTACGTGGTCTCCACCAAGTTCTACTGGGGCCTGTCCGACGGACCCAACCAGCGCAACACCCTCAACCGAAAGTACCTCCACCAGGCCCTGGATGCCTCCCTGCGGCGGCTCCAGCTGGACTTTGTGGACCTGGTCTTCTGCCACCGGGCCGACCCCTACACGCCCCTGGAGGAGACGGTCTGGGCCATGCACGACCTGATCACCCAGGGCAAGGCGCTCTACTGGGGGACCTCCGAGTGGAGTGCGGAGGAGATCCGTACGGCCTGGCAGATTGCTGACCGGCACCACCTCCACAAACCGGTGATGGAGCAGCCTCACTACAATCTCTTTCACCGTCACCGGGTGGAGCAGGAGTATGCCCGCCTCTACGATGACCTAGGCCTGGGCCTCACCACCTGGAGCCCTCTGGCTTCCGGCCTCCTCACGGGCAAGTACCGCCAGGGCGTGCCCCAGGGCAGCCGGGCCTCTCTACCGAGCATGGGCTGGCTCCGGGGGGCCCTCACGGACCCCGCCAGGAATGCCGTCGTCGAGCGCTTCATGGCCATCGCCGCAGGCCTGGGTTGCACGCCGGCCCAGCTCGCCATCGCCTGGTGCAGCGCCAACCCCCGGGTCTCTACCGTCATCATGGGGGCCTCCACGCTGCCGCAACTGGAGGACAACCTGGGCGCCCTGGCGGTCCTGCCCAGGCTGGACCCAGGGGTGATGGGGCAGCTCGAAGCCCTGTTCCCGGTCGGTTGATGGTGGTGGCTACCCCACGCCGTAGGGTGGGTGCACGTCGGTGGAGAGGCGCATCAGGTCGAACTTCAGCGTCCGCAGCATGACGCCACAGATGTTGTCCGCCCCACTGGGGGGCGTGCCGTTGAAGTGGTGGCTGTTGTAGAGGCGGGCATAGGCCACCTGGCCCGAGGCCTCGACCACGTAGAGCTGGATGCCCCCAACCTGGCCGGAAGCATCCGTCATGGCCTCCAGGAACATCACAAAGTCAGCATCGGGCCGGTGAGCGGCGGTCCACGCAGCGTAGGCAGTGGCTCGGTTCTGGGTGTAGCGCATCTGGTTGGCCCCCAGGGGTGAGGGGGGCACGGTGTGGAAGGTGGTGGCGGCCACGGCTCCGGCCAGGCCCTCGCCCCGGGCCAGTGCCGCTGCGGTCTCTGCTGTGGCAGCGGCGAAGGGGCTCTCGGCGCGCCGCGGATCCACCATAGGATAGACCAGGATGCGGGCGGTGGCCTTGGAGGCCTTCAGACGGTCAAAGGCCACCCGACGCAGCTGTAGCTCCCCTTCGGAGGGACCCCCAAAGGCCCGGGCCAGGGGGTAGAGCATGGGCTTGCAGGCTGAGCTCCCCAGGAGGAGCGGCAGCAGGACCAGGAGAGAGCAGCGCTTCATGGCAGCCTCCTTGGGGCGTGGGCGATGTTTAGAAAAATACGCCCTATTCCTGCGGTGGCAAGCCCACCGGGGCGCTCCGGGCTGTGCGGAACCGCACCAGGATCAGCCCCATGGCGATGCAGATGGGAAAGCTGGCGAGCCACACCCACCGGGGGCCCACCCGGGCATAGGCCAGCACCCCCAGCCAAGGACCCAGGGCCAGGGCCGCCGCGAAGCAGAGGGAGAGCAGGCCCATGTACTCCCCCCGCCGGTCTGGCGGCGCCAGGGTGGCCACTGCGTCGCTCATGGCGGGGAACAGGATCATCTCGCCAAAGGTCCAGACCACGGTGGTGAGGATCAGGGTGGTGGGGCTGGTGGCCCAGGCGGTAAGGCCAAAACCCAGTGCCATGCAGAGCGAGCCCGCCAGCAGCTGTCGGCCGTGGGGCCAGTGGGCCAGGCCCAGGTTGAGGGCCACCTCCAGCGCCACGATGAGCAGGGTGTTCACCGTGAAGAGCAGCCCATAGAAGCGGCTGCCCAGGCCCAGGTCCCGCACCACCCACAGGGGCAGGGTGCCCTCGATCTGGAAGAACACCATCAGCAGCGGCACGAAGGGCAGCAGCAGCCAGGCCAGGCGGGCATCCCGCCAGGGGCTCCCTCCCGGGGGATGGTCGTGGGGCAGGGCGGGTGCCGGGGTCCCCTTCAGCACCAGGGTGAGCAGCACGGCCCCGGCGAGGGTGCTGAGGCCATCCGTCCAGAACACCCAGCGGTAGCTGTGGTGGGCGATGAGGCCGCCCATGGCAGGCCCCACGGCCATGCCCAGGTTCACCGCCAGTCGGTGCAGGGCAAAGACGGCCTTGCGCCGCTCCGGTGGGGCCAGGCCTGCGAGCATGGCCATGGAACTGGGCCAGAAGGCTTGGCTGAGACCAGCCCACAGGAAGATCAGCGCAAACAGCAGGGGCCGGGTGGTGGCGAAGGGCAGGGCCAGCAGCAGGGTTCCGGAGCTCCAGAGGCTGGCCTTCAGCATCCGGGCATGGCCCAGGCGGTCCGCCAGCCGCCCCGAAAAAGGCCCGGCCGAGAGCGCCCCGGCGCCGTAGACCATCATGCCGAGTCCGGCCTCCTGGGGCGTCCAGCGGCGCCCCTCCGTGAGGTAGAGCACCAGGAAAGGCATGGCCATGGTGCCCAGGCGATTCACCAAGGTCGTGGCGCAGATGAGCCAGACCTCCCGGGGGAGGCCGTGAAGGCCCTTCCAGGGGTTCATTGGGAGGCGCCGGCCTTGGGTCGGTCGCTGCGGCACCACTCGCTCCAGCTGCCCACATAGAGGGCGGCGCCGCCAAGGCCAGCGACCTCCATGGCCAGCAGGGTGTGGCAGGCCGTGACGCCGCTGCCGCAGTGCACCGCCACCCGCTCCGGGGGCGTGCCCTGGAGCAACGTCTGGAAGCGGTTCCGCAGGTCTTCGGCGGAGAGAAAGCGGCCATCCGGTCCCAGGGTCTGGGGCCAGGGCAGGTTCAGGGAGCCCGGAATGCGGCCCGCCAGGGGATCGAAGGGCTCCGTCTCGCCCCGCCAGCGCTCGGCGGACCGGGCGTCCAGCAGCTTCCAGGAGGGGTTCGTGCGCAGGGCCGCCACGGCGGCTACCGCCACGGTGGGCAGGTGCCAGCGGTCCGCCGGATAGGCTGGCGCCGGGGGTGGGGGCGGGTCGTTGGTGACCAGGGTGAGGCCTGCGGCCAGGGCCGCGGCAAGACCCCCGTCCAGCACCGCCACCCGCTGATGGCCCAGGGCCCGCAGCATCCACCAGGCCCGGGCTGCGGCATTGCCCCCGCCAGCGGCGTCGTAGACCACCACCTCGGTGGCGGGGGTGATGCCCCAGGCACCCAGCCGGGCGGCGAAGCGGGGCACCGGCGGCAGGGGATGGCGGCCAGCCTTGGCCGGGTCGTGGTCAGGCTGCCAGGCGGTGCTCAGGTCCTTTTCCAGGCTGGCGTGGCAGGCGCCGGGCAGGTGCCCGGCCTGGAAGTCGGCTGGATCGGGCCGGGCATCCAGCAGGCGGATCGTGGCCAGGCGGGCGAGGAGGTCGGAGGCGGTGATCAGGGGCATCTCCCCAGTATGAAGTGTCCGGTCCCGGGATTACCCTGGACGCTGCTTGTCGGAGTTCGCTTGCCTTTTTTTTCTGATTCCCTGTGAGGACCCCATGAGGCCCCCGCCCCCAGATCTCCGTCGTACGTGGGCCCTGGCCCTCGCTGCCTTGGGCTTGGTGCTGGTGGCCCCCTTTCTGTTGCGGTGGACCCCCCTGGCCATCCTGGCGGACGTGTGGGGCACCCTGCTGCTGGTGGCGCTGCTCCTGACGGTGCTGGGTGCCATCATCGGCGTTGCAGCCCAGGCCACCGTTCCGGCCATCTCCGTGGTGGAGCGCCTGCTCCGGCGGTGGGTGGCCCGCTTCTCGCCCGATCCCGAAGGACTCTGGCTCTACTGGGCGGCCGAGGCGCCCCGGGCCGGGATGGGGGACTGGTGTCTGGGGCGGGCGGTGGCCCTGGGGGGGCGGGAGGCCCAGTTCCAGGAGGCCCTCGCCTTCCTGGAGGGGGGCCTGGGCCATGGGGGCCAGTCCGTCGGTCTGGAGCGGCTGCGCCGAGCGGCTCTGCGGGGCCACCCGGAAGCGGCTTTCCGCTTGGCCGAGGTCCTGCGGTCTGGCGGGCAGCACCTGCCGCGGGATGCCGCCGAGGGACTTACCTGGTACCGCCGCAGTGCAGAGGCGGGCTACGCCACCGCCGCCCTGTGGCTGGCCCATGCCCACGAGGCCGGGGATGGGGCTCCCATCGATCCGGTGCAGGCCGCCACCTGGGCCGAGGTGGCGGGTCGCCTGGGCCCTGCCCTCCCCCTCTCCCGCAGTCTTCTCCGCCACGATGCGGCCCCTGATGACCCGCTGGAGCGGCTGGTTGTCCAGTTTTTTGCTGTGATGAACCACGCAGCGGAGCGGGTGGTGAGTACCCGCCGGGGCCAGCGGGCCTTGCTTCTAGCCTCCGGAGTGGTGGCTGCTTCCTTTCTGCTGGGGCTGATCCCCTTGGCCATCGTCTTCTGGGTGGGCTCCTCGGGCCTCTTCCACCTGCCTCTGCTGTTCGCTCTGCCCTCGCTGGTGATCCTTGGCTGGCGGGCCTGGCGGCTGCGGAAGGAGGGCCCTCGCCGGGGCCGGGACAAGCTTCGGGAGGCCGCAGAAGCGGGTGACCCGGAGGCCTGTCACAGCCTGGCTGTGGCGCACCGCCTGGGCAGTGCCTTGCACCCGAAGGATCCTCTGGCTGCGGCGCTCTGGTTTCGGAAGGCGGCGGAGGCGGGACACACGGAGGCCATGCTGGCGCTTGCGGAAGCCCACCGCACGGGACACGGCGTGCTGCGGGACCCTCAGGAGGCTGCCCGGTGGGCTGAGGCTGCCCGTCTAGAGTCAACTTCTGGCCGAGCGTCGCCGATGGAGTCTTAGGGAGGAACCGATGTCTCGTTTGGGCGGCTGTCTGGTGGTCCTGCTCGCCCTCCTGGGGTGCAAGGATGATCCGCGCCGCATTGAGAACGAGAACCTGGGCGTTGCCGTCACCTTCCCTGGCCCGCCCAAGCTGCATCGCCACACGGATCCGGGCCCCTTCGGCGATGTGGAGTGGTTCGATCTGGCCATGAGCCCGCCGGGGCGCCTGGATGAGACCTTCAGCGTGGCGGTGGGCAACCTCCCGCCGGGCGAAAAAGGCGGCAGCACCCCCCGGGACATCCTGAACACCTTCCGGAACTTCCTCGGCTACCGCTTTGGCCCGGTCCAGCGCGTGGACCTGCCCCCCGAAAAGGGTCCGGGCTTCCGCTACAAGGCCAAGTCCCCCACGGGCGGGATCATCGAAGGCGTGGTGGTGCTGCGCCGGAGTCGCCTCCACCATGCCCAGGCCATCGTCCGGCGAGAGGGCGATGCACGCACTGCAGCCTTCCTTGACGACTTCGAGGTACGGACTCGTTAGCCCGCAGTGCGGTGAGCGAGTGCGATGACCTGCTCTGCGGCAGCATTCGTGGCCAGCACCGGGTGGTCCCCGGGCACGGCTTCCCCTACGCCCAGGAAGGGCATGCCGGCCGCTGCTGCGGCGGCCAGGTCGTGGGGGCGGTCGCCCACGTAGAGGTGCGGTCCCGGGCAGTCCCGCCGGGCCAGGCGGAGCAGGCCGGTGCGGTCGTGGCGGGGCAGAGAGCCCAAGCGGGGGATGGCCGGATCGATGCCCAGGGCCTCGGCCTTGAAGGCCAGCAGAGCCGGAGCATTGCCAGACACGAGCCAGACCGGTTGGGTGGTGGCCAGCCGGTGCATGCCCTCTAGCACCCCGGTATGGGCCACGGCCTGCTGGCCGCCCGGGACGAAGACGGCCCGGAAGCGGGCCACGCAGGCCTCCTCGTAGGCCGCATAGGCGGCTTCCTCCAGGGGGCGGCCAAAGCGCATCCGGTGCAGCTCGTCGACGATCTCCCAGTCGGTAGAGCCGGTGCAGCGGCCCAGCTCCTCTCGGGTGGGCGTGCCGCCCCAGAGGGCGCCGAGAGCTTCCCGCAGCAGCACGAAGCCCGAGCTGAAGTGGCCCAGGGTCCCATCGAGGTCGAAGCAGATCGGCACGGGGGCAGCCCTCCCTGGCCCAGCATCGCATGGGCTGGCATCCTCAAGGCAAGGTGGTCCTCCGTGCGCACTCTGATTGTTCTCCTGCTCCTGTCCCTGCCCCTGGGTGCCCAGACCCGCGAGGGCCTGGGCTACCGCATCCAGCTCTGGATGCGGGGCGACGCTGAGCCGCTGGAGACCCGCTTCCACCTCACCGCCACGCCGGTGGTGCGCAGCCAGAACCGGGTGCAGAAGCCCCGCATGGGCGGCTGGCGCCTGGAAGCAGAGCGGAGCCAAGGCACCCCCTACGCCCAGGCCACCCTGCTGGCCCGGGCCGAGCGGCTGCTCTTCCTGTCCGGCCCGGCGCCCCAGACCCGGCCAGAGCCCATCGCCCTGCGCTTTGGGAACCGGAGCATGCAGGTCCACAGCCTCGAGATCCCCCGGGGGGTCCACGCCTCGCTGGTGCTGGTGGAGGTGGCCCCGCACCTGCTGGCCCTCTGCGACCTCAGCGCCCGCTTCGAGCAGGGCGATGTGGCCCGGGTGGAGCTGCACCTGGAGGAGGTCCGGGGCACCGCCGGTCTGGCCCCAGCCGAGGCGGGCACGGCCCTGCTGAGCACCCTGCAGGTCTGGGCCCGGGACGCCGAAGCGGAGGCCTCGGCCAAGCCCTAGGGCAGCACCGTCAGCGTGGTGGTCTTGCGGGTCTGAGTGGCGGTGCCCAGGCCCGAGCCTCGCTCCTCGGTGCTGGCCCGGGTCACCACCAGCCGGCTGCCCACCCGGGCGAACTGGAGGTCCTGGCTGCTGCCCCCCTCGAAGGTGATGAAGAGGCGGCTGCCCTTGTAGGCTGCGGTGGTGGAGAACGCCAGCGGCAGGCCGTCCTGGCCCACCCAGAGGCGTCCATCTGCCTTCAGCTCCTTCATGTACTTCCGCTGGTTCTCCGGGAGCCGTGGGAGCAGCTTGAGCACCAGGAGGCGGGCGGGGCGGCCCTGCCAGGCTTCGGCCTTCTCCTCCACCACCTGGGCCGAGGCCAGGTCCCGCAGCAGGGCTTCGGCGTGGTTGAGGGACTCAGAGGCCTCCAGCGCATCCACGTTGCGCAGGGCGGTGCGGGTGGGGGCCGGCTTCTCGGGGTCCTGCTCCTGGACCGCCAGCTCCCGCAGGGCCTGCTGGAGGAGGGGGCGCCCCCAGGCCACCCTCAGTCCCTGGGGCCCATCCTCCAGGTGGAGGGACACCTTGCCCTGGGTGACCAGGGGTTTTTTGTCCTCCGTGACCTGGCGCCAGAAGGTGTGCTCCAGCGTGGCCTTCACAGGCTCTCCGCCCGTGAGCTTGTGGAGGGCTCCCCGCAGGTCTTCGAGGGAACCGGCACTGAGGGGCAGGGCGATGGCAAACAGGAGGGCGGTGGGGCGCATGGGGGCTCCAGGAAGGCCGGATGGCGGGGAACCGGCCTCCGAAGGGTATCCTGGGAGCCGGGGGACGCATGCCGTTTCGGGATGAATGCGGGGTTTTCGGGATCTGCCATCAGATCGAGGCCTCCCGCCAGACCTACCTGGGCCTCTATGCCCTCCAGCACCGGGGCCAGGAGGCCGCCGGCATCTGCTCCAGCGATGGCCGGGAGCTGTTCCTCCACAAGGCCCAGGGCTACGTGGCAGACGTGTTCACCGAGGCCGTCCTGGACGCCCTGCCGGGCGATGCCGCCATTGGCCACACCCGCTACTCCACCACTGGTGGCAATGTGGCCTCCGCCGCCCACCCCTTCCTCATCCATGGGCGCTTCGGCCAGGTGGCCCTCTGCCACAACGGCAACCTGACCAACACCGAGGCCCTGCGCGCCCGCCTCATCGCCGATGGCCACACCTTCACCAGTCCCTCGGACAGCGAGGTGCTGCTGGCCCTCATCAACCGAGCCCAGGCCGACACCCTGGAAGAGGCTGTGGTGGTGGCGCTCCGCGAGGCCCGCGGGGCCTTCTCGCTGCTCATCCTCTCGGCCGAGGTGCTCATCGCCGCCCGGGATCCCCGGGGCTTCCGGCCCCTGGCCATGGGTGCCATGAATGGCACCACCGCCTTCAGCTCCGAGACCTGCGCCTTTGACCTGGTGGGCGCCACCTACCTGCGGGATGTCGCCCCTGGCGAGATGGTGGTGGTGGACCGTCGGGGCGGTGGGGTGCGCTCCCGGTTCCCACTCCCCCTGGTCCAGCCCAAGCCCTGCGTGTTCGAGCACATCTACTTCGCCCGCCCGGATTCGCTGGTCTTCGGCCAGAGCGTCATGGTGGCGCGCCGCGAGATGGGCCGCCGCCTGGCCCTGCGCCACCCTGTCGAAGCTGACCTGGTGGTGCCGGTACCCGACAGCGGTGTCAGCGCAGCCCTGGGCTACTCCGAGCAGTCCGGCATCCCCTTCGACTTCGGCATCATCCGCAACCACTATGTGGGCCGCACCTTCATCGAACCCAAGCAGACCATCCGCAGCTTCGGCGTGAAGGTGAAGCTGAACCCTGTCCGCCATCTGCTGGCGGGCAAGCGCGTGGTGCTGGTGGACGACAGCATCGTGCGCGGCACCACCAGCAAGAAGATCGTGCAGATGGTGCGCGAGGCTGGGGCGGCGGAGGTGCACATGCGCATCGCCTGCCCGCCCACGGCCTACTCGTGCTTCTACGGCATCGACACCCCCAAGCGTCAGCACCTCATTGCTTCCTACATGCCGCTGGAGGAGATCACCACCTTCGTGGAGGCCGACACCCTGGGCTACCTGGCCATGGAGGACCTCTACGGCAGCGTGGGCGACGATGGCACGGGCCACTGCTACGCCTGCTTCACCGGCGACTACCCGGTCCCCCCCGAGGGCTGATCAGGGCAGGGGTGTCGCCCGAACGGTGACCCGAACCTTGAAGGGATGGCCCATGGCCTCGCCTTCCACGGCATCGGTGGCCTCGGTGGTTATCAGCCGATCCTGGACCCGCACGAAGCGGTAGCGGGAGTTCACCTTTGTCCAGACCTTCACGAAGATCATGGCCCGCACCTCCAGGTCGATGCGCCGCTCCATGGCCACCGGCAAGCCATCCGCACCCAGCCAGAGAGTGGCTTCCATGGTGGAGCGCTTCACATGCTTGCGGGCTTCCTCATCCAGATCCAGGCTCAGCTTGAGGCGGAGCCGACGCACTGGTCGCCCCTCGAGGACCTCTGGGCTCTCCCCCACCAGGGTGGCCTTTTCCAGCTCCTCGAGCAGGTCTTCCTGGGCTCGGAGCTGGCGCCGCCACTGGGAGTCGCCCTTTTTTGCGGTGGGATCGCCAGGGGCCTTGGTGGACCGGAAGGCACTGCTCGCACCGGAGTCTTCCAGGACCTTGAGGCCACCTGGTCCCTCGGCCACCTTGAGCGTCCTCACCTCTTTCCGCTCCTTGCCTTCGTCCCACTCTGTGGAGGTCTGCTCGAGCTTCAGGGTGATGGGCGTCTGGGCCCTGAGGGGCTTGAGCCGCACCGTGAGGTCCGTCAGAGCATCAGCCCGCAGGCCGGGGCCGGTACAGACCAGGACCAGGAGCGTGGGGATGGTGTGGCGCATGGGAGCCTCTGGGTCTCCTACGGACACACCTTGAATTGGATTAGAGCGGCATGCCCCCCGGTTGTGGTTTGCTGGAGGCATGTCCGGTTCCGGTTCTCCCAGTCAGCCCCAGGCCCGCTTCGAGGATGGCCTGCGCTTCCTCGCCGCCGCCCTGGCCATGGCGCCGGAGCGGCACAGCGCTGCCGTGGTGAGCACCGCCTGCGACGCCATCCAGTGCTTCATGCTTACCTTCGAGGCCGCCGCTCGGCGCCATCTGCCGGACCCCGAAGGCGAGATCCTGCGCCTGCGGGGTCAACTGGAAGCCCTGCTCACGCCTCGCCAGTCCCCGGAGGCGGCGGCCCGCCACGCCTTGGAGGCTGCCCGCCTGGCCCGGGACCAGGCCGCCCGCCTGCTGCCCCGACTGGCTGCGGATTAGAACGCAGCACGGCCCAGGGGGTAGGTCCGAGGCAGGGGCTGGCCCCCATAGCGCAGCGAGGCCATGGCCGCTGCCCCCGCCTCTGCACTGGGCTGGCCGCCGATCCGAATGAGGAAGGCCCGCAGGTCCGCATGGAACCAGACCAGGAACTCCTGGAAGGTCACCTCTCGGAGCTCCTCCCGGGTCAACTCGCCCACGACTTCGACCACGGCCGAGCCGCCCTCCACCGGGGTCCGGAAGGTCTTCCAGGGGCGGGTGCCGCCCTCGGAGTCCGCCACGATCTGAGCCAGGAACGCCGGGTCCCGACCGGGCAGAGCCGGTTCCCCGGCCGAGGCCAGGACCGCAAGGCAGCAGCAGAGCAGGGTGCGCATGGGTTAGGGGTGCGGTGGGTGGGGGGGGAGGTTCCCTGGATTGGCTATCGGCTATCAGCTGTCAGCTGTCAGCTGTCAGCTGTCAGCTGTCAGCCTAGAAAGGTGCGGCAGGTTGTTGGGGCCGCTCAAGGACCATGGGCTGAAAGCCAAGGTTGATTGGGCTGGGACGGCCGATGGTTGCTGGAGCTTTAGCCGATAGCTGATAGCTGACAGCTGATAGCTTTAAAAAATGCCCATCGCCCTCCTTGGACCCACGGCCTCCGGCAAATCCAGCCTGGGCGTTGCTGTGGCCCGGAGGCTGGGGGGCACGGTGGTGAATGGGGATCCCTTTCAGGCCATGGCTGGCCTGGCCATCGGCACGGGGCAGCCCAGCATCCAGGAGCAAGCGGGCGTTCCCCACATTGGCTACGGCCTGCTGCCGCTGACGACGAGGCCCAACCCTGCGGCCTTTGGGGCCCTGGTGCGGGGCTGGCTGGAGGGAAGCCCTGGGCCGGTGCTGGTGACGGGCTCAGGCCTCTACCTCCGGGGCATCTGGGACCAGCTGAGCCCGCTGCCGGAGGTGCCGGCCGCCACAGTGGAGCGGGTCCGCCAGTGGGGTCGCGCCCTGGGCATTCCCATCCTGCACCGCTTCCTGGGGGCGGTGGATCCCGCCCGTGCTGCGAGCCTGCATCCCAACGACGCAGCCCGGGTCCAGCGGGCCCTGGCCCTCCACCTGGCCACGGGGCGGCGGCCCTCGGCCCTCCTGGAGGGAGCCCCTACAGGGATTCCCGAGGGCTGGCGGGTGCTGGTGGTCGCTCCGGGCCGGGAGCACCGCCGGGAGCGCATCGCTCAGCGGGTGGCGGCCCAGGTGGCGGCCGGCTGGCCAGAAGAGGTCGCCCAGCTGGTGGCCTCGGGCCACGGCCCCGATCTGGAGGCTCTCCGCCCCCTGGGCTACGCCGCCTGGATGGCTGGGGGGACCCAGGCCAGCATCGTGGCCCAGGTGATCCAGGAGACCCAGGCCTACGCCAAGCGCCAGACCACCTGGTTCCGCAATCAGCTGCCCGGCGCAGCCAGCTGGGATCCGGACAGCGAGCCGCTGGAGGCGGCCTTGACGCGCTTGGGGCTCACATGAAGCCTGGGCACTGGTACGAGGGACGCACCTCCATCGACCTGCTCTGCGGCCCGGACTGGGCCTGGATTGGCCTTCGCTCCGGGGATGGCCTCAACCGCCTCCAGGTGGACCTGCTCCAGGCCCTGGATCGCCTGTTCATCGAGCTGCGCTGGCGCGGTGTCCAGCGGGTGGCCCTCAGCGGGGGCGGCTGGCAGGCGGGCCGGGGGCACCACTTCTCCGCCGGGGCGGATCTCCACGATGTGGGCGCCCTCGACCCCCTGTCGGCGGACCCTTTTTCTCGCCGAGGCCAGCGGGTGATGAACCACCTCCTGTGGTCCGGCTGGCGCAGCCTGACGCTGGTCTCTGGTGCTGCCATGGGGGGCGGCTGTGACCTGGCCCTGCACGGCCAGGAGCGCTGGGCCGTGGGACCGGATCCTGCCACAGGCAAGGGGGGCCTCCGCCTGGCCCATCCCGCCGCCAAGCACGGCATCCTCACCGGCTTCGGCGGCACGGTGCGCCTGCCCGAGGTGCTGGGCCAGGCCGGTGCGGACCGCCTGTTCCGAGCCTTCGAGACCTGGGACGCCGACACCGCCCTGGCCGCCGGCGCCGTCCACCGCATCGTCCCTCCCGCCGAAGCCCGAGAAGCCGTCCTGCAGTGGCTAGGTGCGGGCGACTGATCACCCGCAATCAAAGAACACAGCTCACCGCCAAGGCGCCAAGAACGCCAAGAAATACATGGTCCCTCGGACGGGGCCACAAGGCACGCAACTCCCGGGGGCAGGTACCCTGACAGCACGGGTTGTCTCCCGTGGGCGCCGGGGCTGCGCTTCGTAGGACGCGACCCCGGCGCCCCCGGGATCACTTCCGGCCACGCCGGAAGCCGCCTTCGGCGGACCCGTGCGGGATGCGTCGGCGCCCCTTGGCGTCCTTGGCGTCTTGGCGGTGGTCTTTTCATCTCAACCCGCGCGCCGGCCAGCCGACCTGGGATCTTGGTGGTTATGCATATTGCTTTTTTGAGCAAATTCGAAAGGACTTCACCCCTGCCGAAAGTCCTTCGGTCGCAGGCCCAGCTTCTCCAGGCGGGAGAGCAGGGTGGAGGCGGGTAGCTCCGCCAGGGCGGCGGCGCCGGTGGCACCGGCGATCTTGCCGCCGGTATGCCGCAGCAGGCCCTCCAGGTAGCTGCGCTCCTGGGCGTCCCAGGAGAGCGTCGCAGCGGTGCGTGCCTCCGGGGTGGGCAGCGCCCCGGGGGGCAGGCGGAGCTCCCGGCCCGCCGAGAGGATGGCGGCGCGCTCCAGGACGTTGTGCAGCTCCCTCACATTCCCAGGCCAGGCATAGCCCTCCAGCTGGGTCCGCACCGCTCCCGGCAGCTGGATCGGGGGGCGGCGGTTCTCCCGGGCAAAGCGCTCCAGGAAGGCCTGGGCCAGATCGGCAATGTCCCCCGGCCGCTCCCGCAGGGGCGGGATGTGGATGGGGAAGACACTCAGCCGGTAGAACAGGTCCTGGCGGAAGCGCCCTTCGGCCACGGCCTTCCGCAGGTCCTGGTGGGTGGCCGCCAGCAGGCGCACGTCCACCCGCCGGGACTTCTCGCTGCCCAGGGGATCGATCTCCCGCTCCTGGATGGCCCGCAGGAGCTTGGGCTGGAGGTCCAGGGGCAGGTCGCCGATCTCGTCCAGGAAGAGCGTGCCGCCGTCCGCCAGCTCGAAGCGGCCCTTCCGGGCTGCCACGGCCCCGCTGAAGGCGCCCTTCACATGGCCGAAGAGCTCGGACTCGATGAGGGCGGCGGGCAGGGCGCTGCAGTTCACCTTGATGAAGGGCTTCTCCCGGCGGGTCGAGAGATGGTGCAGGGTCTGGGCCACCTTCTCCTTGCCTGTGCCGGTCTCGCCGGTGATGAGCACCGTGGCGGCGGTTCCGGCCACCTGGCCCACCTGGTCCAGGATGGCCCGCATGGCGGGGCTCTCGGCGCGGAGGGGTTCCTGCAGCACATCCCGGCGCTGGGCCTCCCGGAAGTAGCTGACCTCCTCCGCCAGGGTGCGCTCCCGCTCGGCGAGGCGCCCCAGGTGCTCGGCCTGCTTGAGGCCCAGGGCCAGCAGGGAGGCGAACACGCCCACGTGGTGGAGGACGCTCTCCGGGTACTGACGGCAGACCATGGCGTCCAGGGTCATGAGCCCGAAGGTCTCGCCCTGGCTGCGCAGGGGCGCCACCAGACAGCTGTGGCCATGCGGCATCTCCAGGAGGCCATGGAAGGTGTCCTGGCCTGGGTCATCCTCCTCGAAGGTGGCCGGGCGGGAGCGAGGCTTCAGGGCGTTCTGGAGGCGCAGGTTGCCCCGCACAGGGATGAGCACCTCGGTCAGCTGGGGTGTGGCCAGCGGCCCAAAGGCATGGGTCACCCGGAGGGCATCGCCCTCGCGCAGGAGCACCGTCGCCAGGTCGTAGGGCACCAGCTCTGCCAGGCGCTCGAAGGCGTGGGCCACCATGCGCTCCGGGTGCTCGCCCAGGGTGAGCAGGGAGCCCGCTTCTTCCACCAGGCGGGCTCCGGTGAGGGCGGCTTGCAGATCCGGTGCGGCCAAGGGGTGCCTCCGGGTTGATTCTCGACATTTCGAGACCCGGGTCAACCCCACGCCTTGCTTCGGCATCCCCCACTAGGCAGGGAGGGGTATACTCCCTAGATAAATTTACTGAGAACCCCTTGCCCCCCGAACCCACCCACTTCGGCTCCTACCGCCTGTTGGCCCGCCTGGGCGAAGGGGCCATGGGCGAAGTCTGGCGGGCCCTGGACCTGCGGCTGGAGCGCGAGGTGGCGCTCAAGATCCTCAAGGATGTGGACGACCAGCGCCGCCAGGCTCTCATCGGGGAAGCCAAGCTGGCCTGCCAGCTGAACCACCCGAACATCGCTCACATCTACGACGCCGGCGAAGTGGACGGCACGCCCTACATCGCCATGGAGCTGGTGGAGGGGCGCACCCTGCGAGCGCTGGTGGGCCAGCCCCTCGAGGCCACCCTCCTGCAGGACCTCGCAAGGCAGGCGGCCTCGGCCCTCTCCCACGCCCACCAAAAAGGCGTCGTGCACCGGGACATCAAGCCGGAGAACCTGCTCCTCACCCACGAGGGCCAGCTGAAGGTCCTGGACTTCGGCATCGCCCGGCGCGGCCTCGGCGACACCGTGGGGGGGCAGACCTCCCACCACCTGACCCTGGTGGAGCGCACGGCCCCAGGCTACAGCCAGGGCACGCCCGCCTACATGAGTCCCGAGCAAGCCAACGGCAAGCCGCTCACCGGGCAGTCCGATCAGTTCAGCCTCGGGGTGCTGCTGTATGAGCTGGCCACCGCCACCCATCCCTTCCTCCGGGCCAGCCTGGTGGACACCCTCTACGCCGTCACGCGGGATCAGCCCAGGCCCTTGAGCGAGGCCCGGCCAGACCTGCCCCGCGGCCTAAGCGATGCCATTCACAGGCTGCTGGAAAAGGACCCCCAGAATCGCTTCCCCAGCCTGCAGACTCTGGCCCTGGGGCTGTCGGACCAGGTGGCCACCGCCCAGGTGCCCAGCCTGATCCAAGGCGGGCTCTTGGGCTCGCGGCGCAACCGCATCCTGGCGGCAGCCATGGCAGGTGTCCTGCTGGGCACGAGCGCCGCCGGGGTCTGGCTCCTGCGGCGCGGGGACGGAACGGGCCTGGGCGAAGCGCGGCGGGCCTCCCGGGAGGACTTCACCAAGGGCCGCCGGGTGGTGGCTGTGCTACCCCTGGAACAGCTGCAGCCGGATGCCCAGCACGCTTGGCTCAGCAACAGCTTTGCGGACGCCATGGCCTTCGGGTTGGTGCGCCGGGATGGCCTCGCCGTGGTGGATCGCCTCCGCGTGGTGGAGGCCATGCATCAGCTGGGTGACCAGCCCGGTCAGGCCCCCCATGCCCTGGGTGAGCTGGGGCGTCTGCTCAAGGCGGAGCTGCTGGTGTTGGGCAGCTACCAGGTGGTGGGGGGTCAGCTGCGCATGAGCGTCCGGGTGGTGGACGCCCTGCGCAGCGCCACCCTGCACCAGTTCCAGCTGGACCGCCCCATTGGGGAGCTCCTCAAGCTGGAGGATGAGCTGCAGGTGCGGCTGCCCCAGGAGATGGGGCTGGGCGCAGACCCCGGCGCTCTGCGGGTTCAGGCCCGCCTGGCCCGGACCCGGGAGCTCTACACCAAGGCCCTGCAGGTCATGGCCGAGGGCAACCAGGAGGCTAACCGGCTGGCCAACTCCCTGCTGGCCTCCGCCATCGAGTCCGAGCCCGACTACGCTCCCGCCCATGCGGAGTTTGCCTGGACCCTGGCGGAGCTGGGGGCCACCACCGCCCTCACCCTGGGCCGCTTCGATGAAGGTCAGGCCCTCCTCCGCCAGGGCCGTACCGCTGCGGAAAAGGCCATCGCCCTGGACCCCAGTGCCTCCCAGGCCTACCGCGCCCAGGGCTCCATCCTGCTCCGCCTCGGGGACCTGGAGGGCGCCAGCCGCTCAGCTCTCCAGGCCGTCCGTCTGGACCCCGCCGATCACAAGGCCTACGACCTGCTGGCGGATGTCTTCGCAGGGCTGGAGGGGGAGGACAACCACCAGGCGGCCCATCGCTACTTCGAAAAGTCTCTGAGCCTCTTCCCGGAAGGCTGGCAGGCTCACCATCGCCTGGGCGTGCTCCTGCAGAACGAGGGCGACCTGACTCAGGCCCTCGTCCATGCGGACCGGGCCTTGGCCCTGCGGCCCTCGGTGGAGTTTGCCTACGTGACGGCTGCCGACGCCCTGCTCTGGATGGGGCGACCACAGGAGGCCGAAGCCCGCCTCCGTGCGGGACTCCGCGAGGTTCCCGGCAGCAACGTGCTGCGCAGCCTCATGGTCTACGCGGCCTGGGAGCGTCGGGACCGCAGCACCGCCGAGGCCTACCTGCGGGAGCTGGAGGGCGTCTGGCCCCCGGCGCACTCGAACACCATCCTCCTGGCGGGGCTCCGCCAGGCTGTGGCCGGCGATGGGGCCGGCGCCAAGGCCCGCTTCGAAGCCTTCCGCCAGCAGGTGGCGGCCATGGACCTCGCCACCAAGAAGCACAACGAGCGCCGTGTGCTGTCCGTGAATCTCTACTTCATGGCGCGGGTGACAGCGGCGCTGGGGGATTCCGGCTCAGCCAAGGCCATGGTGGAGCAGGCGGACCGCCTCCACCCCGGCAAGCTGCGCGTGGCCAGCCAGGATCCCGCCTTCCGCTAAGCCCCAGGGGCGTTCAGGACCATAAAACTGCCTGCTCCTCGGCAGTCCTCTGCGTTCATTCCTTCATTGCGTTCCCACCCGTGCGCTGATTTGGCCCCTTGCGAGGGCTCAGGCCTGCAGGCTCTTGGCTTCGGCCACCAGGGCTTCGATGGCCTGGCGGACGGCGGCGCCCAGGGCATCCCGATCTGCGAAATCGGCGGGGTAGAGGGGTGCCCCCGCCACGATGGTGAAGCGGCCGGGCCGGATGTGCATGCTGCCTGAGGCCAGGACGCGGTAGCCGCCCACGGTGGCCAGGGGCACGATGGGCACACCCGCATCCTGGGCCAGGGCGAGGCCGCCGCGCTTGAAGGGCAGCAGCTCCCCCGTGCGGGTGCGGGTGCCTTCCGGGAAGATGACCACGTTCTTGCCCTTGCGGACCTCCAGAGCTGCTTCGTGGAGGCTGCGGATGGCCCGCTCCCGGTCGCCGCGGTCGATGAAGATCACGCCGGCGGCCCAGCCGGCCCAGCCGATGAAGGGCACATACTTCAGCTCCTTCTTGCCGATGTAGACCGCCGGCAGGGGCAGCGCCGCCACCAGGTAGGGCGGGTCCAGCTGACTCTCGTGGTTGGACATGAAGATCACGGACTGGCGGCCCTCCCGGATGTCCTCTGGAACCCTGTCCCAGCCGCTGAAGGTGAAGGGGGCCTGACAGAACCAGGCGAAGCCCCGGGCAAACCAGGGCGCCACCGCGAAGAAGGCGCGCGGCCGGCCCAGGACAGGCACGGCCAGCAGGATCCCGATGACGGTCAGAGGCACCGTGATCAGGGCCCATGCCCCCATCAGGCCCCTGCCGAATGCTGTCTCACGCCAGTTGGGCACGGAACCCCTCCCTGCCATCCAAACTAGCAGTTTCGGGGGTCCTGCGCAGGGTGTCGCGACGGCTCAGCCCTGACGCTCTGCCTCCAGGGCGCAGGCCCGGGGGTGGAGGATCTGGTTTTCCAGGCAGATGTGCAGGTGCGTGTCAGCCTCGAGGGCCTTCAACCCGGCGTAGAGGGCCTGGAAGCTGGCGCAGCCGTCCGCCGGCACCGCATAGCCGTGAGTCACCTTGCGCAGACGGGCCAGCATGCCACCCACTTCCACATGCTCGGCCTCCATGACTCGGATGGGGCTCTGGACACTGGCGAAGCAGGCCTCAGCGGCGGCGCCGGAGGCCAGCTGGCGGATGAAGGGGAAGAGGATCTGCTCTTCCTTCATGAGGTGCGGGCCCAGGTCCATGGCGAGGCTCTGGAACACGTCGAAGACCTCGTCCAGCTCAGGATGGTTCGCACCGTGCACGCCGTGCACCTTGGTGATCAGAGCCTCCAGGCGAGGGAGGGCGGTGCGCAGGTAGGCGTGGTGGGTGCGCTCAATGTGGTCCAGCAGCTCGGCGAGGGGCGCCTCCAGCCAGACCGCCGGGGTGGGGGTGCCGATTGGGGCTGGCTCGAGCTCCGCCAAGCCAGCCTGGATCTGCTGGAAGGGTCGCCCGGCAGCCTCGCAGGCCTCCCTCAGGGTGCGGTGGCCATGGCAGCAGAAGTCCAAGCCCTGGGCTTCCAGGTAGGGCATGGCCTCCGGGTGCTCCAGGACGAGGTCGCCCACCCTGCAGTCGAAGTTGATGGTCATGGTGATGCCTCCTATGGATTGCTCGTGAACCCAAGATGGGGCCTGGAGGCGGTGCCTTGGGTCACAAGTCATACTAAAAAGGTCAATAATACCTAAATTAAGTAAGTACAATTAAAACAATTGTTTTTGAACAAGGCGAGGCCGGCGCGGGCCTAGGGCACCGGGTCGCTGCCACCCTCGGTGAGCGGGGAGCAGCGGAGCAGGCGCCAGGTGGTGAGCAGGCCTCCCCGGAGGGTGCCGTGGCGCTGGATGCAGCCCAGGCCGTAGTGGCTGCAGGTGGGGGTGAACTTGCACTGGGTGGGCAGGTGCTCCGACAGCACCGCCTGGTAGGCCCGGATGGCCCCTCGGCAGACCCAGGCCGTGGGCTGGAAGCGCACCGGCAGGAAGGCTTCAAGAACCAGGAACAGGGCTCCGGCAGCCAGGGGGTGGGCCAGCAGCCAGAGGAGCACCCTAGGCCCCCGCAGCGGCATCGGCCTCGGCCTTCACCTTCCGGGCTTCTTCGAGGAAGGCCGGGACCAGGTCTTCCTCCTTCACCCGGCGGATCAGCTCGCCCTTGCGGTAGATGAGGCCTTCACCGGCACCACCGGCCACGCCGAGGTCGGCGTCCCGGGCTTCGCCGGGGCCGTTCACCACGCAGCCCATGACGGCGTAGGTGATGTTCTCGTGGTTGATCAGCTTGAGGCCTTCCTCGATCTCGTGGGCCACCCGGTTGAGGTCGATCTGCACCCGGCCGCAGCTGGGGCAGCTCACCATGCGGAAGCCGCCGGTGCGCAGGACAAGCGAGCGCAGCAGCTCATGGCCCACGCGGCACTCGTCCTCGCCGTCGCCAGTGAGGCTGACGCGGATGGTGTCGCCCAGCCCCTCGGCCAGCAGGATGCCCATGCCGGCGCTGGAGCGGATGGTGCCGCCGAAGGGCGTCCCGGCCTCGGTGATGCCCAGGTGGAAGGGGTAGTCCACCTGCTTGGCCAGCAGGCGGTAGGCCTGGACCGTGCGCACCACGTCGCTGGCCTTGAGGCTGATCTTGATGGCGTGGAAGCCCTCGCGCTCCAGCACGTCGATGTGGCGCAGGGCACTCTCCACCATGGCCTCGGGGGTGGCGGAGCCGAACTTCTCCAGCAGGTCCTTCTCGAGGCTGCCGCCGTTGACGCCGATGCGGATGGGGATGCCCTTGGTGCCGGCCTTCTCCACCACGGCCCGCACGCGGTCCTGGCCGCCGATGTTGCCCGGATTGATGCGCAGACAGGCGGCACCACCGTCGGCGGCCACCAGGGCCAGACGGTAGTCGAAGTGGATGTCGGCCACCACGGGGATGGGGCTGCGGGCGCAGATCTCGTGGAAGACCTCACCGGCCTTGGTGGTGGGCACGCTCACCCGCACGATCTCGCAGCCGGCATTGGCATAGGCGTAGATCTGGCTGAGGGTGGCCTCCACATCCCGGCTGTCGGTCTTGGTCATGCTCTGGACAGTGATGGGGGTGTCCCCGCCCACCGGCACCGGACCCACCATGATGCGCCGGGTCTGGCGGCGGGGGGCGAGGGGCAGGGTTTCATGTCCGGACATGGGGCCTCGGCGAAAGCCCCAAGTCTACTCGCCCGCAAGTCCGGGAACCAAAAAGCGCGGCCCCGGGGGGCCGCGCTCACAGGTTCAGACTGGCTTACTGCTTGAGGTTCAGGGTCACCTGCAGCAGCTCGTCGGTGGTGGTGACGATCTTGGCGTTGGCCTGGTAGCCGCGCTGGCTGACGATGAGCTTGGTGAACTCGCTGGCGACGTCCACGTTGGACAGCTCGAGGTTGGAGCCCAGGATGCCGCCGCGGCCAGCCGCATTGGCCACGCCGATGGTCGGCGCACCAGAGGCGAGGCTCTGGCTCCAGTGGTTGTTGCCGGACTGCTGCAGGCCGTTGGTGTTGGTGAAGGAGGAGAGGGCCAGCTGCGCCAGGTTGAGGATCTGGCCATTGGTGAAGGTGCCGCTGATGATGCCGTCCTGGTCCACGGTCATGCTCTGCAGGGTGCCGGCGGGGTATCCGTCCTGGGTGCTGCTGATCGTCGCATTGGCCGAGCTGAGGCCGGTGAAGTTGGACGTCCCAGTGGAACCCATGATGTCCAAGGTGATGGTGTTGGAGGTGCCGCTGAGCCAGGGGAGGGTGATGGCGGGGTTGTTGTTGGCGGTTGGGTTGTTGACCGGCGCTCCCGGGATGCCCATCTGGCTGAGGTTGCCGCTGGCATCGAAGCCCAGGATGCCGGTGTAGACGAAGGGGCGGGTCGAGCCGTCAGGGTTGAGGGCCGCATCCCGGACGGTGTAGGTCCAGGTGAGATTGCCAGTCTGATTTCCACCGGCCTGAGCGATGGTGCCCGGGGTGCTCGCCCCAACGCCGTTGGTGAAGGTCAGCGACGGATTGAAGGGAATGGTGTTGGATACGCCGGTGGAGGTGGTGATGGTGAGGGGCGTGAAGCCACCCTGCACATTGAAGGAGTTGGTGCTGGTGGACCAGTCAATGGTCCCGCTGCCGACGGTGGCCCCGGGGGTCGCTGCGTTGGCGTCAGCGATGGTGTAGTTCCAGCTGTCGGGCACATAGGGAACGACCGGGGTAACAGAGTTGTTCGCAGGGTTGCCGGCCGTCTTATGGTAGAGGATGGTCAGGTTGTGCTGGACGCCCTGGCTGTCGAAGACGAACCCGGTCTGGGTCACGTCCGCAGCACCGGCGGCGGCGCTGAGATTGACATTGGAGAAGCTGAGGCTGGTGGTGGGTGACTGGGCCTCCGCCGTCTTCTTGTAGTCGATGACCAGGTTCTGGACCTTCCCCAGGCTGTCGTAGACCTGGATGGGGGAGGAGTAGGTGCTGTTCAGGGCGGCGGAAGCGTTCAGGTTGACGCTCAGGCCGACGTTGGCGGTGGCCTGGGCCCCGGCCGTGGCGGCGGAGACCTGGATGGGTACCGCCGCGCCCGTTGTCACGACGCTGCCGACGCCGTTGGTCACGGTGCGGTTCCAGCCCATGACATTGGCGCCGTCACTGGCCACGAGGTAGCCGTCGCTGTTGCGGGTGAAGTTGCCGGCGCGGCTGAACACCTGGGTGCCTGCGGCCGTCTGCAGGGTGAAGAAGCCGTTGCCCTGGATGGCCATGTCCAGGGCGTTGCCCGTGGACTGGAAGGAGGACTGGGAGAAGTTCTGGTTCACGGAGTTCATCTGCACGCCCAGGCCAAACTGGATGGGGTTGCCGTTGCCCTGCGTGGCGGAGGCACCAGCGGTGCTGAAGATGTCCCGGAAGGTCATGTCCGAGCCCTTGAAGCCCACGGTGTTGATGTTCGACAGGTTGTTGCCGATCACGTTCAGCGCGTTGGAGTTCGTGGAGAGGCCGGAGAGGCCGGAGTAGAAAGCAGAGTAGAGACTCATTGGGGCTCCTTGGTTGAGGGGCGGTTCGAATCAGGCAACGATGCCGAGAACCTTGGACATGAGGAAGGTGTTGGTACCCGAGGTGAGAGAGATGGTGCCGCCGCTGGAGAAGGCCACCGAGTCGACCTTCATGATCAGGCTCGTCTGGAAGGGCACCGCCGTGCCGTTCGCGCCCGTGGCGCTGACGCTCACCGAGTAGGCGCCGTCGGCCAGCTGATTGCCATTGCTGTCCTTGCCGTCCCAGGCGACCACGGACTTGCCGGCCGCCAGCTGGCCGCGGGGGATCGTCGCCACGGTGTTCCCGCTGGCATCCTTCACGGTCAAGGTGACGTTCGCTGGGGAGTTCATGTAGATGTTCATGGAGGCCTTGCCGGTCTGCAGGTTGAAACCTGTCCCGTCCACCTCCACCGTCTTGCCGACCATCGAAGCGGCCTGGGCCTGGAACAGTCCCAGGTTCTGGGTCTGCAGCCCCTGGAGCAGCGTGTTGGTCTGCTGCGCCTGCTCGAGGCTGGAGAAGCTGGTCATCTGCTGAACCATCTGGTTGGGATCCTGGCTGGTGGAAGAGGTCGGATCCTGGTTCTTCAGCTGGGCCACCAGCAGCTTGAGGAAGCTGTCCTTGTCCAGGGCGTTCTTGGCGATTGAAGTGCTGGCGGACGAACTGGCTGTCGTCGCCGAGGTGATCATTCCGGTCTCCATGGGGACCTCCGTGGCAATGAGTCAATCAGGAAGCGTGCCGATCAGGCGTAGAGCTCGACGTGGTGCGGGTTTAGGATGGCTGGCCGGGCGATGACTGGTGCTTCTTGCCGGGTGCTGCTGCGCTCGGGCAGGAGCGGTTCGCGGACCACCGGGGCGACCGGGGCTTCCTGGTGGGGCCGGTGGCCCTGCTGGAGATCAAAACTGCCCAGCTGGAGTCCCTGCTCCTTGAGCGAAACGCCGAGGTGCTCCTGCCCCTCCCGCACGGCCTGCATGGAGGTGGGGTCCGTGACCCAGAGGCGGACATGGACCTCGCCGCCCTCCACCTTCAGGTGAATGGTTACCTGCCCGAGGGACTCCGGGTGGAGCTGAAGCTGGGCCTCCTGGGCCCCCCCCTTCAGCATCCACTTCACGCCCCCTTCCAGCTGCAGGGCGGGTGCAGAAGGCGGTGCAGCAGGAGCAGTGGGCACCTGGCCCACAGGCGCCTGGGCTTCTGCCACCGGTGGCCGGGCGGACAGCGCCGCAAGGGGTGAGCCATCCTGGGCATGGGCGGGAGCGGAGGGGCCGACCTTGGCGGACTTCTGCTCGGGCCGTTCTGCCAGAGCTGGAGCTCCCTGAGTGGGGCTGCCGGCCTGTGCGCTCAAGGCCGATTCCAGGGCCGCTTGAGGCGTGGGCACTGGGGTCGACCCAGGTGAGGGCAGCGGTTCCTGCCGCGCCCCATGCAGGCTGGTGCCACTTGTGGGCTTGAGGTCAGGTAGAGGCTCCTCACTGGCCGCAGCATCAGCTGCTCGGAGGGCGGGCTCCGCTGCGAGGGTGGCCTTCAACCGGGCCGAGGGTTCGGCAAGGTCTGCCTGGGGTGTGGTGAGGGCAGGGGGCGGCTTCAGGTCCTGAGGCAGGGTCACGGCAATGGGTTCCGAGGGGAGCGCGCCAGCTGGTGCGGCGATTCCCTCGGCCGCTGCTGGGGCAGGGACTGCGGTGGGCAGGAGGCTCGGGATGGGCAGGGCCGGTGCAGGTGGTGCCTGGGCCTGGGGGAGTCCCAGAGACCCGGGACGAAGGGCGACCGGACGCCCAGCTGATGGCTCACTCCAGGCCTGTGGCCCGGTTGGGATGCTGGTGGTCAGCGGCGCTGTGCTGGCGACGATCAGGGTCGCAGGCAGCTGCAGGAGAGGGTGGGGCAGGGCTGCTTCTGCTGGATGGGCGGTGAGGGTGGGTGTGTTCATGGTTCCCACCACACCTGGAGCCTGGGGCTCAGGGGCGCTGGGCAGGATGGAGGGGCGCCGGCTGGCGAAGACCGGGCCAGCGGCCGAGGGTCCCTGGGGCTGCGTAAGGAGCGTCGGGCCTGCCACAGGTCCCGGCCCATTGGGCTGGCTGCCGAAGGGCACCGAGGCTGCCTGCTGGAGGCTGGCGGGTGCAGGGGAGGGTGCGGCTGGGACGTGGCTGGGGCCGGCGCTCAAAGGGGCTTCAGGACCAGCAGGATCCTTGGGCGCAGAACTCAGTCGTTCCAGCTGGGGCGCCTGGGGAACGCTGGGGGTGGTCGCCTGGGGCTGCAGGGCCGGAAGGGTGGGGGCCGCAATGGGCGCAAGGGAGGTGGACGGCGTGGGTGCTGCCGCCGCAGCGGTCCCGGTCGCCTGGAGCTCTACCGGCGCAGGGACTGGTACCAGCACTGCGCTGAAGTCCAGCGGGAGGAGCGCCACCGGCGCCGGGGGCAACGGTGCTGGGGCCTCGGCTGCCGGCGGCGACACCAGCGCTGCGGAAGGGGCTGCAGAGGGGGTGGCCAGCGGGCTGGGCGGGGCCTCAGGACCCTGCGCAGGCTGCTCCGGCACCGTCGGTGCGGCCGCCTGGGTCAGTGCCGCTGGGGCTGCGGCACCTGCCGGACCGCTGGCAGCGACCCCGGGGGCGGGGGCTGGCGGTGGGGACCCCTCGGGGAGCTTCTGGGCGGTGGCTCGGGCTTCAGCCTGGGGCTCCTGGACCGAGGCCTTCGGTCCTCTGCTCCGGAGGTGCTTGGCGCTGGGTGGGGCCTCTGTCGGCTTGACAGGCGCCGTGGGAGCGACCAGCTGCCCCATCAGGCCGGCAAACTCGCCCGCAGAGGCTTCGGGCCCCTTGGCCTCCAGCCGCTCCGCCAGGGGCCGGTCAAAGGCCGCCAGCAGGGGAGATGGACTGGCTGTTGCCATGGAAACCTCGCCTCCGGTTCATCCGGATGGTTTCCCTGCGCCAGGATTGTGCCGAGTCCGTTAGGCAGAAAAGGGTCAGCTGGCGGGATCCTTGGGCCGGGACATGCCCACCTTCTCGGTGAGGCGGCCCGCCAACTTGGCGTCCAGCGGGGCCAGCTGGTCCATGAGCTTGCCAGCCTTCTTGGGGGCCATTCCGGCCAGCAGGGCCACGGCCACTTCCATGTTCTGCCCGGCGAGTTCCTTGACGGCCTGGGCACCCGCAGTGGGATCCATGGCCTCGTAGGTGCGGATGATCTGGGGATCGATGGCGGGCCTGACCTTGAGGTTCTCTACTTTTGCGAGAGCGTCCTGCACGGTCTTTTCCCGGGTGGCCAGCTCCGCACGCTCCCGGTCCAGGGTGGCCTGCAGGGTGTTCAGGCGCTGCTCCAGCTGCTTGAGGTCCAGCTCCCGCTGGGTGAGGGCCTTCTCCCGGTTCTGGAGCTGCGAGGCCAGCTCGGCGACCCGCACACCCTCGGCGATGGCCCCCTTGGTCTCGCCCTTGGGCTCCTGGGCCGACAGCCAGATCACGCCCACGGAGAGCACCATGGGAGCAGCAATCCAGAGGAGGTAGCGGGGGTTCATGGGAGCTCCTAGGCGGTGGGACGGTGGTGCCGGAGGATGGCAAGGTCATCCATTTCGAGGGCTTCCCGGAGGGCCTGCTCCCGGTCGTGGAGCAGGGCTCGCCGCTCCTTGAGCCGGACGAGCATGAGGTGATCCCGGTGGGCGAGGACCAGGCTCTCCCTGGCTGCGGCCACTTGGGCAGCGGCTGTCCGCAGCTCTTCGTAGGCCGCGATCTGGCGGCGCTCCAGGACCTCCAGGAAGCGTCCTCCGGCCCGCCACATGTCCAGGTCCATGACCTGGCCGGGGAGCATGCGGCGGGACTCGAAGAGGGCATTGCGCTGCTGGGCCAGGTCATCGATGAGGCGGCGGACCTCCCGCTCAGCCTCCAGGGCCCGGCCCAGGGCGCGCTGGGCCTCACGCTCCACCGCCTCCCGCAGCTTGCGCAGGGGCTCCAGGCGGAAGCGGAACCGGGCGGCCATCAGGCGGGCGCCTTCATGAAGGGTGCGAGGTCAATGCCGAAGATCTGACCCATGCCCAGCATGGCCTGCCGGTGGTCGGAGGACTCGGCGGTGGCCTGGCGGAGAAACGACTGGATCGCTCCCTGGAACTGGATGGCCTGGTCAATGGCAGAGCTGGAGCCCTTGGTGTAGGCGCCGATCTGGATCAGGTCCTCCGCATCCTGATAGGTGGCCAGGAGGTCCCGGATCTTGCTGGCCAGCTGCTTCTGCTCCGGCGGCGCCAGGGCGCTGAAGAGGCGGGACAGGCTGGGCAGCACATCGATGGCCGGGAAGTGATTCTTGGAGGCCAGCTTCCGGGACAGCACCACATGGCCGTCGAGGATGCCGCGCACGGCGTCGCTGATGGGCTCGTTCATGTCGTCCCCCTCCACCAGCACCGTGTAGATGCCCGTGATGGAGCCCATGCCCTCGAAGGTCCCAGCCCGCTCCATGAGGCGGGGCAGCAGGGCGAAGACCGACGGTGTGTACCCCCGGGAGCTGGGGGGCTCGCCGGCGCTGAGGCCCACCTCGCGCTGGGCCATGGCGAAGCGGGTGACACTGTCCATCATCAGCAGGACATCCTTGCCCTGGCGCATGAAGTACTCGGCCACCGTGGTCCCGGCCATGGCACAGCGCAGGCGGAGCAGGGGCGACTGATCGCCGGTGGAGACCACCACCACGCTGCGGCGGAGGCCTTCGGGGCCCAGGTCGTTCTCGATGAACTCCCGCAGCTCACGGCCCCGCTCACCCACCAGGGTGATGACATTCACCTCGGCCGAGGTGTTGCGGGCCACCATGCCCATGAGGGTGGACTTGCCCACGCCGGAGCCCGAGAAGATGCCCACCCGCTGGCCCTTGCCGAGGGTGAGCAGGCCGTCGATGGCCCGCACGCCGGTGGAGAGGATGCCGTCGATGCGCTTGCGGCGCATGGGGTTCGGCGGCGGCCCCTGGATGGGCAGGAAGTCCGTGGGAACCACTGGCGGCCCGCCATCCAGGGGGCGGCCCAGCGGGTCGATGACGCGGCCGAGCAGGGCCTCGGCCAGAGGCAGTTGGGACTGGTGGCCCGTGGCCTCCACCGCCAGGCCGGGGCGGATGCCTTCGGTCTCCTCGATGGGCATCAGCAGCACCCGCTGGCCGGAGAACCCCACCACCTCCGCATGGACCAGGCGGGGCTGGCCCTGGCTGTCCGTGGCGTGGATGAGCATCTGCTCCCCCACGGAGCAGTCGGGCCCCGTGGACTCCACCACCAGGCCGACGACCTTGGAGACCCGGCCCATCCAGTCCCCCTTCGGCAGTCCCTGGAGGCGGGCCGCAAGGGCAGAGGGGGTGGGCAGGGGGCTCACGGGGCGTCCTCGTCAGCCATGCGCTGGAGGAGCAACATCAGGTGCTCCCGGCGGCGCTCCAGGGTGCCGTTGAGAATGCCCTGGGGGGCCTCGATCCGGAGGCTGCCCCGGGACAGGGCCGGGTCCGGCACCAGGGTCAGGCCGGGGTGGGCCGGGAAGAGCTCGCCCAGCTGCTCCAGGTCCGCCGGGTTGAGGAGGACCTGCACGGGCATCTCCCCATCCCGGCGACCCCGGGGAAGGGGGAAGGGCAGGTCTTCCAGTGTGCGCTCCAGCAGGGCCAGCACGGCCTCCGGGGAGGCCTGGATCTGCTGGATGGCCAGGTGCTCACCCACGGCCAGGGCAAGGGCCACCAGCTCCTCGTCCAGGGCCGACTTCAGGGTCACAGAGGCCTCCGCAAGCTCCCCAAGGTGGGTCTCCAGCCGCTGGATGTAGGTGTGGTAGGTGCTCTCGCCGAAGGCGCGGCCCTCCGCCTCGCCTGCGGCAAAACCCTCCTCAAAGGCCTGGCGGGCAATCTCCTGGGCCTGGCGCTCGGCCTCCTGCAGGCGCTCGATGATGCGCTGCTCCAGGGGCACACTGGTGAAGTCATCCCCCAGGTCAGAAGCCACGGAGCCCATGCCCTCTTCATAGGAGGCATGGGGCTGGGTGGCGTCCACCGGAAAGTAGGGAAAGGCCTCCAGCTGTTGGTCCTGGAGGTCCTCCGCCCGGATGAAGCCCCGGCGGCTCATGGGCGGGCCTCGGGCGACTCAGCTGACATAGTCCTCGCCTCCACCGCCGCCGATGCTGATCACCCCTTCCTCCTCAAGCTGGCGCACGATCTCCACCACCTCGTGCTGGGACTTCTCCACGTCCTTCAGCTTCACCGGGCCCATGAACTCCATCTCTTCCTTCATGAGCTCCACGGCGCGGCTGGACATGTTGCGGTAGAACTGGTTCTGCAGCTCTTCGCTGGTGCCCTTGAGGGCGATGGTCAGGGTCTTCTTGTCGGCCCGCTTGAGGATCTCGGCGATGCCGTTGTCGTCGATGAGCAGGATGTCGTCGAAGACGAACATCAGGTCGCGGATGCTGGCCGCCAGCTGGGGGTTCTCGGTCTCGATCTTCTCCAGCACGGCCCGGCCGGTGTTCCGGTCCATGCGGTTGAAGAGCTCCGCCACGGCCCGGACGCCGCCGTAGGCCTCGGTGGCGAAGGAGCCCAGGGCCTCCAGCTTCTGCTCCAGGATGAGGCTGATGCGCCGCACCACCTCGGGGCTTATCTCCTGGAGGCTCGCCATGCGCATGGCCACATCACTGCGCAGGGCCTCGGGCAGGCTGGAGATGAGCTCAGCCGCCTGGGAGGCATTCAGGTGGGCCAGGATCAGGGCGATGGTCTGGGGGTGCTCGCTTTGAATGAACTTGGACAGCTGCTGGGGGTTGGCCCGCTCCAGGCTGGTGAAGCCGGCGCTGGACTCCAGCGCCTTCACCAGGCGGTCGATGATCTTGCGGGCGACCTCCGGTCCCACGGACTTGATGAGCAGCTTCTTGGCGTACTCGATGCCGCCCTGGCTGATGTAGCTGCGGGCCTGGGTCATGGTGTGGAACTCCTCCATGACCTCCTCTGCCACCTCGGGCTGCACATGCTTGGTGATGGCGATCTCCCGAGAGATGGACTGGATCTCGTCCTCCTCGAGGTACTTGAAGATGTTGGACGCGGTCTCGTCCCCCAGGGTGACCATGAGGACTGCGGCCTTCTGCATGCCAGTCAGCTTTGACATGGGCTACCGTCCTTCCTCAAGGAGCCAGGACCTCACGAGGGAGGCAATGGTCTCCGGATCTTCGTGGGAGCCGTCCTGCAGGCGCTTCTTGATGAGCTCCCGGCGCCGGGCCTCCGGAGCGCTGAAGGCCGCATCGGCGTTCAGCTCAGCCTCGATCTCAGCCTCGATCTCGGACATGGACTTCACCTGCACGGGCTTGCGGCTGGACGCAGAGCTGGTACTGAAGGGGCTCGCGTCCCCGCCGTCGGCACTGGCCACCCGCAGGGGGGTGGGCCGGTTGATGGCGGCAGACATGCGCCTCAGCATGGGGACGAACACCATGAAGAAGACCGCCAGCCCGAGGATGGCGTAGATCAGCGTGGGGGCGAACTGCTTCACCAGGTCGACCCAGAACTGCTTCTTGGCCTCGGCCTCCTCCTTGGGGTTGACCAGCAGGGTGGCGAAGGCCATGTTCTCGACGGTCAGCTCATCGCCTCGCTTGGCCTGGATACCGACCGCCGTGGCGACCTGATCCTTGATCTTCTTGAGCTCGTCGGCAGTGCGGGGCGTCTGCTTCAGCAGGGGCTCGCCCTTGGCGTCCTTCTCCCAGCTGCTGAGGTGGTCGACGATCACCGCCAGGGTCACGCGCTTGATGCCGCCCGTGGCCTGATCGATGGCACGGATGGTCTTGCTGATCTCGAAGTTGGTGGTGGTCTCTTTCTTGTCGCTGGATTCCTGGCCCGCTCCGGAGCCGCCCCCCGTGGCCGGGGCCACGTTGCTGGCGGTGCCCGGGACGCCGGCGCCGGCCTCCCGCTTCTGGACCTTCTCATCCTTCTGCTGGACGCTGCGCTCCACCTGACCCTGGGGGTCAAACTTCTCCTCGTTGATCTTGACCTTGTCGAAGTCCAGGTCCACATGGGCCGTGGCCCGCACCTTCCCGATGCCCACCACCGGCTCCAGGAGCTCCGTGACTCGGCGCACCAGGTGGTCCTCTTCTTCCCGGGCCACCTTCTTCTGGGCATCGCTGGCCCCGACCATGGGGTCCCGGCCAGTCCGGCTGAGGATGCGGCTGTACTGGTCGATGATCACCACCTGGTCGGGCTTGAGGCCTTCCACGCTGGCAGCCACCAGGTTGACGATGGCCTGGGTGTTCTCATCGGGCAGGATGCGCGAGCCGCGCAGCTTCAGCAGGACGCTGGCCTTGGCGTCCTCCTTGTCCGTCAGGAAGGGACTGTCGTTGGGCGGGGTGATGTGGACCGTGGCTTCCGCCACCTGCTGCAGGCTCATGATGGTCTTGGCCAGCTGGGCCTCCATGGCCCGACGGTGGATGACCTTCTGTGAGAAGTCGGTGGTCCCCAGGCCGGCGTTCTCCAGCTTCTCGAAGCCGAGCTTGTCGCCGGTCAGAAGGCCGTCGCCAGCAAACTTGAGGCGGAGGGCACCCACCCGGCTCTCGGGGACCAGGATGGTCCGCTGGTCCGAGCTGAGCTCGTAGGGGACCTGCATCTTGTCCAGCTGGGACACGATGGAGCTGGCTTCCTGGGGCGACACATTGGCCGCCAGGACCCCCTTGGTCTCTTGCCCAGCCCAGATGCCCAGGCCCCCGAGGGCCAGGAGCACTGTCAGGGAAATGGCTGCAACCATGACCCTCTGGGTGGAGCTCATCCCCCGGAAGGCGTTGGTGATCTGTTCTGCGAGGTTGGTTTCCCCGGCCATGGGCGTTCCTCAGTCAGGGGTGAGGCCGCGCCCTTAAGCTGGGTCAGCGCTACATCTGCATGCGCATGACCTCGCGGTAGGCATCGATCAACTTGGATCGAACGGCCATCATCATCTGGAAACTTAAGTCGGCCTTCTGGACAGCCAGCATGGCCGTGTGCATGTCTGCACCCTCACCTGTCATCAAGTTCCGTGCCTCCTCCTCGGACTGGGTGGAGGCCTGGTTCACTTCCTGGAGGGCCTGCTTCAGCAGATCGCCGAAGGCGACCCCCCCCTCGCCACCAGCCGAACCCGCGCCAACACCGGGTTTGGAGGGTCCCGACAGGGGTCCGATGGGGGGCATCTGGGGGAAGTTCAGGAGGGGGTCCATGGGGTCATCTCGGGGAAAGCACTGTCACAGGGTGGGTCGGGAGGGGGGGATCGGCCAGTCGAAATTCCGACAGGGGGGGTTTACTGGGCCCGGAGGATCTCGAGGGCGGCGCTGGCCATGGCCTTGGCCGCCCGGACCACAGCAATGTTGGCCTCGTAGGCGCGGCTGGCCTCGGTGAGGTTCACCATCTCTTCCACGGGGTTCACGTTGGGGTAGTTCACGGTGCCGCTGGCATCGGCGTCGGGGTGGCCCGGCTCGTAGCGGGTCAGGAAGGGGTCCTCGCTGGTGCGGATGCCGGCGATACGGACCCCCGCTGCGGCCAGCGCACCCTTGAAGCCCATGTCCTGGCTCTGGAACACGGCCTCCTTGCGGCGGAAGGGGCCCCCTTCCTTGGTGCGGGTGGTCTCGCTGTTGGCGACGTTGGAGGCGATGAGCTGAACCCGGAGGCGCTGGGCGGCCATGCCGGTGCTCGCAATGTCGAGGATCTGGGGGATGCTCATCAGTGTGCTACCGATTCTCGGATGGTGGTGTAGAGCTTCCGAAGCTCGACCTGCATGAAGGTGGAGGCCGCTTGATAGCTGGACTGGGTGCGGGCCAGCAGCATGTTCTCCCGGTCCAGGCTGACGTCGTTGCCGTCGTTGCGCTCAGCTCGGGGCAGGAGGGTGTCGGTGCTGGCGGGCAGAGTGGAACTGGCCGAGCCCTGGAGGTGCAGGGGGTGGGTGCTTCTCAGGGTGGGCGGCGAATTCTGCCCAGAAACGGCCGCTTTCATGGCGCCCTCGAAGCTGAAGTCCTGGGTCCGGTACCCCGGGGTGTCCAGGTTCGCCAGGTTGGAAGCGATCAGGGTCTGGCGCTTGGAAGCCAGGGACAGCGCCCGATCCATGGTCTGGATCATGCCGTTGCCGCTGATGAGATCGAACATGGGGCACCCTGCAGAATGGGCCGGGTGGAATCCGGCTGACCCAGAGGGATGCAGTCTGCGTGCCGAACTGAAAGATGGGGGGAGGGGCCTCGTGGCCCTTGCACTTTACCGAGGGACCCTTGATACACTGGCCCCTCACCCCGAGGCATCCATGATTCTGAACACGCGCAAACACCAAGAGGTGCTCATCCTGCTCCCCGAAGGCAAGATCACCCTGGGTGATGGCGACCAGGAGCTGGGCGAGGCCGTTCGTACCTCCCTGGCCAACGGGGCCCGCAAGATCGTGATCAACTTCAGCAAGGTGAGCTACCTGGACTCCTCCGGTGTGGGTGAGTTGGTGGGCTGCTACACCTCCATCAAGGGGAAGGGCGGTGAGCTGCGCATCTGCGGCATGAGCTCCAAGATCTTCAGCCTCATCAAGATGACCAGTCTCCACTCGGTCTTTGAGGTGATGGATACCGAAGAAGAGGCCCTCGCCGGCTTCTAGTCGACTGTCCAAGCCCTAGGTGGAGGCCGCCTTGAGCGGAAGGGAACCGAAGTGCGGACAGGCAAGGCGGCGCCTGGTGCTGCCGCCGACCGCATTCGTCACAGCCCCTCCCGCTCAGCGCTGGCTCCGAACCCTCCTGGTCCCCGCCCTGCTGGCCCTGACGCCCCTGGCGGCCCAGGGCACCTTCCGTGCGGTCCGGGTCCAGGGCGGTGCGGAAGATGATCGGCGCTTTGCCGAGGCCGCACTGGGCCTCATTCCGGGCCAGGCTGTGGACGGACCCACCCTGGAGCAGGCCCTGGCCGCCGTGCGTCTGGTGGACCGCTACCGGACGGTGGAGGGCCGCCTCGGCGAGGATGGCCTCCTCCACCTCCGGCTGGAGCCCGTCGAACCCCTGGTGGCCTGGACCGTTGGGGGGGACCCTGTCCCGCCCGGGCTCCTCAAGGCCTTGCTGCCGGACCTGCGCAAGGGCCAGCGGGTCGGCCCCCAGGCTCAGGCCACGCTGGCCACTCAGGCCCGGAGGCACCTTCGGGAAGCCGGCTACCCCCAGGCCCGGGTGGAGGCCCGGGAAGCCGAAGCAGGGCGCAAGCTGCACTTCACGGTGACCCTCGGCCATCAGGCCCTGGTGCGGGAGGTCCGCCTGAAGGGGGATCCGGCACCCTACACCCCGGAGGAGCTGTTTCAGGAGGCGGGGCTGCGACCTGGGGTCTCCACCTACACGCCCTCGGGCCTACGAGAAGCCCAGCGGCGCCTCCGCCTGTTCTTTGTCAAGCAAGACCGCCTGGAGGGTGCGGTCCGCCTGGTCCCCGTGGAAGGCGCGGAGGGGGTCCTGGCCATGGAGGTGGACCCCGGCCCCACGGTCAAGCTGGACGCCCAAGGGATCGGCTTCTTCGGCCCTCTCTGGGGGCAGCCCCGCCTGCCGGAGTTCGTGCCCCTGGCCCGGGCGGAGCGCTATGCCCCCAGCCTCCTGGAGGAGGGGGCGGGGCGCATCACCGCCTACTTCCGGGACCAGGGCTACCCCGAGGCGAAGGTCTCCTATGTCCGCAAGGTGCTGGCGGGGCCGCCAGAGCGCCCTACTGCCGTGGCCGTGGTCTTCTCCCTGGACCGAGGCCCCCGGCGCACCCTGGGGCAGGTCCAGTTTGAAGGGAACCGTGAGCTGTCGGATGCCGACCTCCGGGCGGTGGCCACCCTGCCGCGGCGCTACCTCTTCTGGCCGCCCCACGCCAAGTCCGAGGCCGTGAAGGCCCTGGAGGATCGCCTCACGGCCCTCTACCTGCAGCGGGGCTTCCCGGATGTCCAGGTGCGCCGGCGGGTCGAGCCGAACGCGGGCGGTGCCGTGGAGGTGCGCTTCATCATCCGCGAGGGCCGCCGCCGCTCCCTGGACGCCCTGGTGCTGGAGCTGCCGGAGGAACCGGGGTTTCCCCGGGAGCGCATGGCCCAGAGCCTGCTGCTGGCGCTGTCGGATAAGCCCCTGCGGGTGGCCGGAACCACCCGCTATACCTCGGACCGGCGGCACCTCCAGGGCCACGAGGGGGTGCTGGAGACCACCCCTGGTGGGGCCCGCCTCAGCTTCAAGCCGGCCCTGCCCCTGGTGCGCAATGACCTGGCCTTGGTGGTCTCTGACCTGAGGCAGCGCCTGTCCTCTGCAGGGGCGGCCAACCCTCTGGTGAAGGTGGCTCTGGAAGAGGGGGACCTGCTGCCCGTTGTGCGGATCCAGATCCCCGCCCAGCCCCTGGATCTGACCCGGCGGCTGGTGGTGCAGGGAGCGGACCGGACCCGCGCCGAGGCCGTCCTGCGCGAGGCCCTGGTGCCACCAGGCGCACCCCTGGACCTCGTCCGCCTGGACGATGCGCAGATCCGCCTGGGTGGCCTGGGGGCCTTCCAGCGGGTGGACCTGCTGACCATGAAGGACCTCCCGGAGCAGGAGAAGGAGCCCTGGGAGCGCGGCGACCTGGCCCTCCGCTTGCAGGAGCGCAGTCCGTGGGTGTTTACCGAGTCCTTTGGCTACGACCGCACCCAGGGCTACCACTTCGGGCTCGCTGCTCAGCGGCTCAATGTGGGCGGCATGGGCCGGACCCTGGACTTCGGCCTGCGGGCCGGGGACCAGACCCTCGATTCTCCCGCCCTGCGGCGGGCCTTCCCCACCGGTGAGGTGAAGCGCTCCGTGGACAGCTACAGCCTGGCCTATACCGATCCCTGGTTCCTGCCTGGATCGCTGGGTGCCTGGCTGGTTCCGCGCACCCAGCTCCGCATGGAGGGCGCCTACATTGAGGAGGCCCGGGCGGCCTTTCTGGCCCGCCGCCGGCGCTTCACGCCCACCCTGGAGTGGAAGCTCGGCCCGGTGCAGACGGTGCAGCTGGGCTACCGCTTCGAGCGGGTGGAGGTGGCCTCCAACACAGACAGCCTGGGCGTGCCCCTCCTGTCCGACCAGGACCTGTTTCTCATCGCCCGGACCCCCGCCCGCAGCATCATCTCCGCCCCCTATCTCCAGATCGCGGTGGATCGTCGGGATCGTCCCTATGACCCCACCTCCGGCTCCTTCTTCCTGGGGCGCCTGGAGCTGGCCAATCAGGTCTTCGGGACCTCCACCAACAGTAGCTTCGTGAAGCTGGATCTGCGGAGTCAGTGGAACTGGCCCCTGGGCTTCCATGCGGAGGAGGGGGTGCTGATGGCCAACCTGCGCCTGGGCTTGGCCCGTCCGACGGCTGACTCGGCCCAGGATCTGCCTCTGTCCGAGCGCTTCTTCGGCGGCGGCTCGTTCACCGTGCGGGGCGTGGAGCCGGACATGCTGGGAGACATCCAGCGGACGGATTCCCTGGGCAACAAGCTCGTCCAGCCCATCCCCCTGGGGGGGCAGGGCCTGGTGGTGGTGAACCTGGAGTATCGCTTCCCCCTCTTCGGGACCCAGAGCCTCTGGGGGGAGCTGTTCCTGGACTCAGGGCAGGTCTACCGCAGCCTCAAGGCCCAGGCCGGCGCCCAGACCCCCTTCCCGCCCCTGCGGACCACGCTGGGGCTGGGCCTCATCCTCAAGCTGGGCTTCCCCCTCAAGCTCGAATACGCAGCCGACTGGAAGCGCATCCTGGGCCGGCCGCGCACCCAGGACGAGCGGGATACCCAACTGAAGAGCTTGCTGATCTCAGCCGGCTTCCAGTTCTGAGCGGATTCTCCGGCGGAGGCCCTGGAAGGCCTGGTTGAGCTCCTCTGCGGAGAACGGCTTCTGAATCCCCGCCACACTCGGATGCCCGGCCAGGGACTCCGCGATGGCCATCTCACTGTTGCCTGTGGCCATGAGGACCGCCTGCCCGGGGTTGCATGCCAGGAGGCGCTCCAGCGTGTGGGCCCCATCCAGGCCCGGCATGTTCATGTCCAGGATGACCAGGGCTGCTCCTGCTTAGAGCGGTGTTTTCTGAGCCTGCGACCGCAGTGCAAAGGGATTCAAGAAGGGTGTAAAAACCATGGTCCTGCACCGGGGAATTCAGGCGAGTCAGAACGAGGTAACGGACCTGGATGTCAATTGAGTCAAATCTGCCCATTTGTTACACATAGCAATATTCCATTGCCGGAATTGTACTGTCGGGCGAGAGCAGAAAGAGATAAGGTAATCGAAAATAATTCAGTGATTCTGAAAAACCCTTGTTTTCCAGTCAATTTGGATATAATTCTATTAATGAAACACCCAGACCGAACAACTGTTCGGGGGTTTTAATGGCTTCACCGTGAACTTGGGATATCCCTTGACTCGGACAAAAACGTCAGCTTGAAAGGACATTTCATATGCCAAATATCGCATCCGTGTTGAAAGAGGAAATCGGCCGCCTTGCCCGCAAGGAGATGAAGGCCGAGACCGAGCGCTGGAAGAAGGCCACGGCCCAGCATCGCACTGAAATCGCTGCGCTCAAGCGGCGGCTGTCTGACTTTGAGCGGCTGGTTGCCACCCTCGGCAAGAAGGTGACGGGCAAGGCTCCGGACGAGGACGGCGGGCTCAAGAAGCCGCTCCGCTTCCGCTCCAAGGGCCTGCAGACCCTTCGCAAGAAGCTGGGCGTTTCTGCCGCCGAGCTGGGTCAGCTGGTCGGCGTTTCCGCTCAGACCGTCTACCACTGGGAAGCTGGGAAGACCCGGCCCAAGGCGCAGCAGCTGAATGCCATCGCCGACCTCCGCAGCACTGGCAAGCGCAAGGTCAAGGCCCTGCTGGCCTCTATCAATGAGGCCGCCCAGCCCGCAGGCGCCGAGACCGCCTGAGCAGGAGCCATCGCATCGGACCCCGGCAAGGGCAGGCCTCTCCTGTCCCTTCCGGGGTCCTTGCTGTGGATGGTCCCTACTGGGGTTGGTTCCCCTCCGGGGCTGGCTCGATGACCTTTCCGCGCTCAGCCTTCAGGAGCACCTCCTTCACCATGAGCTGGGCATCCTCCGGGCTGAGCTGAGTCTTCCAGGCCGGCATGGTGACCCCAAACAGGATGCCGTTCAGGATGCCCCGGCTCATCCTGCGGATCTCCCGCTCTGACCCTGGCCCGCCGGCCTGCCGGAACTCCTCCGTGACAACGGTGAAGTCCATCCCGCCCAGTCGCTTGCCATCGGGGGTGTGGGCCGATCCGTCCAGCCCATGGCAGCGGGTGCAGTTCTGCTGGAAGAAGGACCGCAGCTCCTGGACGGTCTTGGCCTTGGGTGGCTCAGCCCCGGCCCAGGCGAGGGCGGTCACCAGCGCCAGGAGCAGACTCGGACGAGGGCGGGGCCAGGCTTGCACCGCACGGAGCAGGCGCCCAGTGGCGTGGGTTGGCGCAGGTCGCAAGTCGGAAGAGGTTGGAAGCATGGGCGCTCCTGGAGGCCGGTGGTCGCTGGATGGTGCATGGAGGTATCTGCCCATCATCCCTCAAATGGGTTGGTGCACCAGATCCGGATTGCCGAATGCGACCAGTCCGGTTGGGCCTG
>CAIMFT010000033.1 GCA_903840385.1 uncultured Holophagaceae bacterium | reverse complement strand
GCTGATGCTGGCGTAGGGACGCCCCTGCAGGGCCTCGATCATGCGGAAGTAGACCTGGACCGTGGCTTCCACATCCTCCCGGCGGAAGACCTCCTCCCCCAGCAGGTCCACGGTGGCGGCAAGGCCCAGCTTGGTCTGAATTTCGTCAGCCTTGGCCACCCCAGCGGCAATGCCCTTCCCGGCGATGTAGGGTGCGGCAAAGATGCGCACCAGGGGAGCCGGCATGAGGTCGATGAGGGTGTTCTTCAGGTCCACGGCATTCCTCGCATCAGTACCAGCCTGTCAAGGCCCACCCGCAGAGGGCGGCCTGCTGTCGGGATTATATGCGGCCCCTCCCCCGGGGCTCCGGCTGCCTGCCAGGATGTGACCTGGACCTCAGACCAGCCCTCTGGGCGGGGCCGTTTCACCCCTTGGAGTGGCCCCGGTCTGCAGGTCCCCGGCCGCTGAGGAGGCTGGTCCACGAGGCCAGCGAGGGGCTCAGCTCTCCCGCAGGTAGGCCCCGTGCTCCAGGTCCACCTTCTGGACATGCTCCTGAAACCAGTCGCCCAGGAACTCAGGCACAGCGTCCCGGAGGGGTTCGCCCTTGGCCGCGGCGTACTGGATGCGGCGGACCTGCAGGATCAGCTCCCGGTGCAGGTCAGCATGCAAGATGCGGCCTGGATCCCCATGGGCCTTCATGAGGTCTTCCTCGGTGTGGAAGTGCTCGATGGTGCGCTGGGAGATCAGGGCCAGGCTCGCTTCCAGGTGCTCGGCGGACCGCTTGGAGTGGATGTCTTCGGCCAGTCGTTGCACCTCACCCTGGAGGGCCCGGTGCTGGGCGTCGAGGCGCTCATTCCCCAGCAGGGGCAGTGATCTCCAGACGGCAGTGGGCATGGAAGCTCCAGATCCAGGCCTCCAGTATCCATCGAAAACGCCCTTTGTACCCCCTGCCCTGCGCAGCAGGCCATCAAAAAAGCCCGCCTTGCAGCGGGCCTTTTGGCGAACAGGCGGTACGGTGCTACTTGCGGCGCTTGGCCGAGACAGCGGCCTTGAAGCCGGCACCGGCGGAGAACTTGGGCACGGTGGTGGCGGCGATCTTGATGGCCGCACCGGTCTTGGGGTTCTTGCCCACACGGGCAGCCCGCTTGGCCGGCTTGAAGGTGCCGAAGCCGACCAGGGTGACCTTCTCGCCCTTGGCAACGGACTTCGTCACGGCGCCCAGGACAGCCGCGACCGCCTTGGTGGCTGCGGCCTTGCTGATGTCGGCTTCCTTGGCCACCAGGCCGATGAGTTCAGACTTGTTCATGGAGTTCCCTCCCAGGGGGAAAAGGCCACAGGGCCAGCGGAGAGTCTAATGGGTTCCGGGCCGGTTCCGCCAGAGGGTTTCTCACGTTGGCCCCCTGGTAGCCTCGTTTTCAGGCAGAAAAAACCCCGTGGCTCAGCTTCCACGGGGTTCAGTGCTGGTGGTCCCTCCCGGACTCGAACCGGGGACCCTCTGATTAAGAGTCAGATGCTCTAACCAGCTGAGCTAAGGGACCACGAAGTGAAAATTCTAGCATGGCTCGGCAAGGGCGCAAGGGGCAGGTGCCCGGGGTGCATCACAGGCTCGGCATCTGCATGGCGTCCCGCACGTCGGCCATGGTCTCGGCGGCCACGGCGCGGGCCCGGGCGCTGCCGTCCCGCAGGATGTCGGCGATGGTGTCGGGACGGGCCAAGTGGTCCTCGATCCTCTCCCGCACGGGCTCCACGCGCCGCGTGATGGCCTCCGCCACGCGCTTCTTGCAGTCGAAGCAGCCGATGCCCGCCTGCCGGCACTCGGTGGCCACGGTGGCCACGGTGGCCTCGTCGCTGAAGAGCTTGTGGAACTCGAAGACGGGGCAGACCTCCGGGTTGCCAGGATCCGTGCGTCGCACCCGGGCCGGGTCTGAGGCCATCTGGCGGGTGCACTTCTCCAGGATGGTCGCCGGGTTGTCCCGCAGGTAGATGCAGTTCCCGTAGCTCTTGGACATCTTCCGCCCGTCCAGGCCCGGCACCTTGGGGGTCTTGGTGAGCACGGCATCAGGCTCGGGGAAGACCTCGCGCTGGAAGAGGAAGTTGAAGCGGCGGACGACCTCCCGCGCCAGTTCCAGGTGGAAGAGCTGATCCTCGCCCACGGGCACCTTGTTGGCCTTGTAGATGATGATGTCGGCGGTCTGCAGCAGGGGGTAGCCCAGGAAGCCGTAGCTGCCCAGATCCGCCTGGGCGTTCTGCAGCTTCTCCTTGTAGGTGGGCACGCGCTCCAGCCAGGAGAGCGGCGTCACCATGGACAGCAGCAGGTGCAGCTCGGCGTGCTCCTTCACCAGGCTCTGCACGAAGAGCGTGGCCTGGCTGGGATCCAGGCCCGCTGCCAGGAAGGTGGCGGTGAGCTCCTGCGTGGCGGGCCAGATCTCACTCACGGACTCGTACTTGGAGGTGAGGGCATGCCAGTCCGCGATCATGTAGAAGGCCTGGCCCTGCCCCTGCAAAAGGGCGAAGTTATCCAGGGCCCCGACGAGATGGCCAATGTGCTGGGAACCGGAGGGCTGGATGCCAGAGAGAATTCGGTTCATGACGGTCAAACTCCCAAGATGATGCGGGCGACAAACTCAATGGCGGTGAGGACCACGGAGAACACAGGGCCAATAACGTAACCCAGCATTCCGGTGAGGGCCAGGACGATGAGGACCCCGCCCATCCAGGGCTGGATGCGGTCGAACTTGGGTACCTGACGCCAGGGCAGCAGGCCCCGCAGGATGCCGGCACCGTCCAGCGGGCCCATGGGCAGCAGGTTGAACAGGGCGAGGCCGATGTTGATGAGCACCAAGCGGCCAGAGAGGGCCAGGGCCACGGTCATGCCCGTACCCAACCCGATGGACTGGATGGTCTCGACCCGGCGGGCCATGAGGGAGTGGGCGAAGAGGCGGAACTCCAGGGCCTGCGGCAGGCCGGACATTTTCACCAGGGCCAGCAGCACCCCCAGGAAGAGCACCGCCAGCACCAGATTCGAGGCTGGTCCGGCCGCCGAAACCAGGGCCATGCCACCCCGCTGGGTGAAGCGTCGGCTGAGGTTGCGGGGATCCACCGGCACGGGCTTGGCCCAGCCGATGAAGGGGAAGCCCGTGGCCATGCCCAGCAGCGGGAAGACGAAGGTGCCCAGGGGGTCCATGTGGGCCAAGGGGTTCAGGGTCATCCGCCCCAGCCGTGCGGCCGTGTCGTCCTCGAGGTAGTACGCCGCCGAGGCATGGCTGGCCTCGTGGACGCTGAGGCTGAACAGCAGGGCCACATAGCTCACGAGGATGGTGGGGATGGAGATGTTGTCGAACAAGCGGGCTCCGGCGATCCCCTAGTCTACAGGCTGGCCCGCCCTGCCCTTCAGGATTCCAGCCCTGCCAGACTTGCCCCCAGGTCCCCGGCGGTGCCGCCCAGGCGCAGGCGCAGCAGGAACTCGGTGTTGCCCTCGCCGCCCTTGATGGGGCTGGGAGCCAGGGCCTGGGGGGCCAGCTCGGTGCCCGCAAAGAAGGTCCAGGCCTCCACCAGCACCCGCCGGTGCACCGCCGGGTCGCGGATGATGCCGCCGCTGCCCACCTCGGCCCGCCCCGCCTCGAACTGGGGCTTCACCAGCAGCACGGCCTCCGCCCCAGGCAGCAGGCTGGGCAGCACCGGCGGGATGGCCAGGCGCAGCGAGATGAAGCTCAGGTCAGCCACCAGGAGGGCGCAGCGCTCGGGAATGTTGGCGGGATCCCAGGTGCGCAGGTTCACCTGCTCCATGGACACCACCCGGGCATCGCTGCGCAGCTGCCAGTGCAGCTGGTTGGTGCCCACGTCCACGGCATAGACCTTCGCCGCGCCACGCTGCAGGAGGCAGTCCGTGAAGCCGCCCGTGCTGGACCCGGCGTCGAAGCAGACCAGGCCGGTGGGGTCGATGGCCCAGCAGTCCAGGGCCGCTGCCAGCTTGAGGCCGCCCCGGCTGACAAAGGGCAGCGCCTCGCCCCGCAGGCGGATGGGGGCCGCTTCGTCCACGGCGGTGCCGGCCTTGGTGACAGGGCGGTCGTCCACCAGCACATCCCCGGCCAGGATGCGGGCCTGGGCGCGGGCTCGGGTCTCGCAGAGCCCGCGCTGCACCAGCAGCAGGTCCAGCCGGAGCTTAGCCACGGGCGGCCCGCTTCTGCCGGGCGATTTCCTGGCGGTAGATTCCCACATTCCGGTTGTGCTCGCCGAGGCTGCCGGCGAAGCGATGACCGCCCGTGCCTGTGGCCACGAAGTAGAGGTCCTTAGCCTTCAGCGGAGCCATCGCCGCCGCCAGGGCCGTGCTCCCGGGAATCCCGATGGGCGTGGGGGGCAGGCCCCCCACCGAGTAGGTGTTGAAGGGGTGGGCGCGGCGGATGTCGGCCATGAGGGGGGCGGTGAAGCGCAGGTCGCCGCTGAGCCAGCGGGCGTAGAGGCTGGTGGGATCGCACTGCAGGCGCATGCCCAGCTCCAGGCGCTTCTTGTAGACGCCGGCCACCCGGGGCTGTTCCTCGGCCACCCGGGTCTCCTTCTCCACCAGACTGGCCAGGATGAGGGTCTCGTAGGGCGGCAGGGGACCGCCCTCCAGGCGCGGCCGAATCTGGTCCCGGAAGGCCTCCACCAGCATGAGCATCACTTCCTCGGGCTCCATGGCGTGGTGCAGGCGGTAGGTGGCGGGCGCCACCAGGCCCTCCAGGTTCGGGGCCCCCTCGAAGCCCGCCGTGCGGGCCAGGCGGGGACTGCGCCAGAGGGTCCAGAAGACTTCCTCGGGCACGAAGTCCTTGAGACGCTTCTGCACGGACCAGGCGTGGGCGCCCTCGGGGATGTTCACCTGGGTGAAGCGGATCTCGGCACGGCGCAGGCGGCCCGCCACATCGGCGAGGCTGGCGCCGGACTCGAAGCTGTACTCGCCCCGGATCAGCTGCAGCTTGCGGGCCCGGGCCCACAAGCGGAAGAGGCTGGCAGAGCGGATGACCCCGTCCCGCTCCAGCTGTTCGGACACCTGGCGGATGCTGGTCCCCTTGCGCACCAGCACCGTGGCAGGCTGCTGCAGGGGGCCCGAGCGCTGCCAGGTCCACCACCCGCCCAGGAGCGGCAGGACGGCCAGCACAGCGATGGCCACGGTGAGCCGGAGGGAGATGATGCGACGAGCCATGCCTCCAGGATGCCGTGAGTGCACTGATCCAGCCACCGGAGTCCGCCGGCGAGGCGACCTCGCGCCGCTTCTTGGCCTCCTGGTTATCGGCCTTGCTCCGCCAAATCGGAGCTTCAAAGATCTCCACTAAGGACACGAAGAACTGCCGAAAAGGACACGAAGGCAAGCCGTCACGCCGACAGGGCCTCCGGGCCTGCGACCGGCCAAGGGGGCGGCGGCTGGAACGGCCTTTTTGGGGCCGCAGCCAGCCGCCGCCCCCTTGGGGATGCCCGCGGTGGGTCCAGGTGCATTCGTGTTCTTCCTGCGCCCGCAGGGCGTCTTCGTGTCCTTAGTGGAGTGCCCTTTTTAGCTGAGCCGGGCCGATAACCAGGACCTCTTTTATTTCCCCTGTCGTTTTCTTGCATCCCCGTCCATCTCTCTTATCCCCGTCCAAATTTCTTTTTCCTACCAACCAGCCACCCCTTTCAGGTGGCCGGGAAGGGGCCGAGGGTGGGAAACTGGTGGCTTCCCCCGGAGCTGCGATGGCCAAGAATCCTTACCAGAACGATGTGGTCATCTCCTGGGCTGAGCTGCACCGGGACACCCGGTACCTTTCCCACGAGCTGCACCAGCTGGGGCAGTGGAAGGGCATCATCGCCATCACCCGCGGTGGCCTGATCCCCGCGGCGCTCATCGCCCGGGAGCTGAACATCCGGCTGATCGACACCATCTGTGTCACCAGCTACGGCGCCGAGGCCTCCGGCGAGGCGGAGCAGCTGGCGGGCCAGGCCAAGGTGTTGAAGGGCGTGACGGGCGACGGCGACGGCTTCCTGCTCATCGACGACCTGGTGGACACCGGCGGCACGGCCCGGCTGGTGCGCAGCCTCGTGCCCAAGGCCCACTTCGCGACCCTCTACGCCAAGCCTGCAGGACTGCCCATCGTGGACACCTTCGTGAAAGAGTTCGAGCAGGACAAGTGGATCTACTTCCCCTGGGACATCGAGTACAAGTTCGCCACCCCCATCCGCGACCGGGCCCTGCCGGCTCAGGAGTAGCGCCCCTACATCCAGATAAAGCAAGGCTCACCGCCAAGACGCCAAGAGCGCCAAGAAGTGGAATTTCGGTCTGCCTGGAGGCCGACCCCTTGGGAACGCCCTACATGGAACCCCACAGGCGTTGCGTTTTTCTTGGCGTCCTTGGCGCCTTGGCGGTAATCAGTTTCTATATTTGGATCTCCCCGCCTAGCGCCCATCCCAGCGCTTCTGCAGGCCATCCAGCATGGCCTCGGGGGTGGTGGTGCGCACGAGGAGGGCCTGGTCGATGGGGCGTACGAAGCCTTCGCGCTCGGCGTGGTCCAGGAGCTCCAGGAGGGGGTCGTAGTAGCCCTCGATGTTGAGGACGCCGCAGGGCTTGGCGTGGAGGCCCAGGAGGGCCCAGGTGAAGACCTCGAAGAACTCCTCAAAGGTGCCGATGCCGCCGGGGAAGGCGATGAAGGCATCCGCCAGCTCGGCCATGCGGGCCTTGCGGGCGTGCATGGTACCCACCACCTCCAGTGTGGTGAGGCCCTGGTGCTGGATCTCCAGGTCCTTCAGGCCCCCCACGGAGACGCCGTGGACCGGGCCGCCCTCGGCCAGGGCGCCATCCGCCAGGCGCTTCATGAGGCCTGTGTTGGAGCCGCCGTAGACCGTGGCCAGACCCCGGCGGGCGATCTCCCGGCCCAGGGCCTCGGCGGCGGTGCCGAAGGCGGGGTTGTGGCCGGGCGTGGAGCCCAGGAAGACGCAGACCGAGCGCACGGTGACTCCTACTTGGCGTACTGCTGGATGACCCGCTCGATGGCGGCGCGACACGCGGCGCAGAAGCCGACCTCATCCCGGGTGAACATCAGGCAGTCCTCCTGGCTGCGGAAGTAGCCCAGGGCTTCGTAGTTGGCGCCCTCGAAAGCGCCCACCTTGCCGCTGTGGGCATCGGTGCCCAGGAGGCGGGTCTCGAAGACCTTCTCCTTGGCGAAGAGGTCGTCCATGTCGGACTCAGGCTGTTGGGCGGCCCGGATGGCCCGGCGCTCCTTCTGGGAGGCCCGGCTGTAGGCCTCGAACTCGGCCTTCTTCCAGGGGGTGGGCAGGGGGATGCCGGGGCTCAGGAAGCCCTTCCACTTGGGGTTCTTGGGCTCCGCCGTGACATTGGGCTCCCAGGGCTCCGGGCGATTCGGGCTGTTGGTGGTGGCCACATCCGAGGTGTAGTACTCGTCCGCCAGGCCCGCGAAGTGGTGGCCGAACTCGTGGACGAAGAGGTAGCCCAGGGTGCTGTTGCCGGCAGAGGCTGTGCTGTAGAGGTTGTGGATGCCGCCGCCGCCGTAGGTCTCGGCATTCACCAGGATCTCCACGAACTCGTAGGGGGCCTGGGCGGCGATCTCCCGGAGGGCGCGGTTTTCGAAGGTGAGCACATACCGCTCGCTGCCGAAGGCATCGTAGGTGGTGCCCAGGGGTGTGCGCTTGTGCACCCCTGTGGAGGGCCGGGAGATGCCGCTCTCTCGGGAGGGCGGACAGAGGGCCCACACATTGAAGTCCTTCCGGTGCTCCTTGAAGGGGGTCTGTTCGAAGAGGACCTCCATGACCTTGCGGGCCTGGGCCTCGAACTTGCCCCGCTCCGCCAGGGTGTAGCCGTCCCCCAGGATGAGGAAGTCCACCTTGTCTGCCGAGTCTCCGCTCTTCTGGAGGGCGATGAGGGCCCCGGCCTCCGGCCCCTGGGCCTGCTCGATGAGGGGGTCCTTGGGATTTACCTCGAAGGTCCAGAGGGCCTGGAAGGCGTTCTTCGCATCCCGCTTCTTCACGGTGACCCGTACGGGGGCCTCGGGCTGGGGAAAGCGCAGGGACTCGGAGAAGGTGCGGCTCAGGGTCTTGGCCTCGTCCGTGGTCTCCCACTCGCCGTAGATGCTGGTGTAGCCCCGGGAATACAGCAGGCGGCCCGTGGCCTTGTCCGCCACCTCGAAGCAGTACTTGCCGAGGTTGGTGCGGTCGATGGCCTTGGCGGGATCGCCGGGCCAGGGCAGGGGCTCCAGCACCACCCGCTCCACGCCGAAGCGCTCCGAGGCGGCGTCCCCGGTGTGGCCGCAGTCCACCCGCAGGGTCCGGGGCGGGGCGGCCAGGGCGGCGGCGGTGGCAAGGGCGAGCAGGGTCCGGAGCATGGGCTACCTCGGCTTCCACGATAGACTCTTTGAGGGAGTCCCGATGCTCACGTCGAAACAGCGCCAGTACCTGAAAGCCCAGGCCCACCGCCTGAAGCCCGTGATGCACATCGGGAAGGGCGGGGTGACCCCGGCCCAGGCCGCTGAGCTGGACATCATGGTGGAGAGCCTCGAGCTGGTGAAGGTGAAGATCAACGGCAACAGCCTGGAGGACAAGGACTCCGTGTCTGCGGGCCTCTGTGGCGCTGTGGCGGGCCTGCAGCACGTGTGGACCATCGGGCACACGCTGCTGTTCTTCCGCGCAAGCCGGAACAAGCCCAGCCGCTTCACCCTGCCGGGCTAGGCCAGGCTGATCCTTTTCTAACGTCAGGCCCGATTCCATCCGAAAAAAACGGCATGGAGGCTTGATGCCCTACCTGTCCTGGATGGAGGGAACCCAGCTGCTTCGGCATGCCCTCCGTGAGGCCTGCCAGATCGGCCGGGACCCCATCGCCTGCACCGTGGCCAGGCCCAGCCTGGCGGCCCTGTCGCGGGTCCACGCCACCATCGACCGGGTGGGGGGCATCTGGTGGGTGCGGGACCTGGCCTCGGCCAACGGCACAACCCTGAACGGCCTGCCCCTCAGCCACCCCCAGGGCAACGCTCTCCAGGACGGCGATGACCTGGCCATGGGCGGCTGGCACCTGACCTTCACCGAGGGGTTTCCGGGCCTGGACGAGGTCAACTTTGTGGAGCGGGTGGGCGACCTGTTCCAGGAGGTCCGTCCTGAGCCCGGGCAAGCCCTGGTGCTCATCCGGGGCATCGAGCTGCTGCACCGGTCCACCGAGAAGCTGCTCCGCCAGGCCGATGCTGACGCCCTGGTGAAGGGCCTGCTGGACGAGGCCCTGCACCTCCTGGGCGGGGATCGCGGGTTCCTGGTGATGCGCCAAGGGGCGGGCTGGAAGACGGCCCACCGGGTAGGTGATCTGCAGGAGGGCGTGGGCCTCTCCCGGTCGGTGCTGGACTATGTGGCCCGCGAAGGTACAGCGGTGCTCTCCAACAGCCCCCTGCTGGATCCCCGCTTCGGAGGCATGAGCCTGCTGGAGCTGCACCGGGGCTCCCTGCTGTGTGCGCCCATGGAGGACGAGGGGGAGATCAACGGCATCGTCTACCTGGACCGAAGCTCCGAGGACCGCCCCTTCAGCCGCTTTGACCTGGCCATCCTCCAGGCCTTTGTTAAGCAGGGCGCCATGGCCCTGCGCCAGGCCATCCTCAACCGCCGGGCCCTGGGGCAGGCGGAGCAGCAGGGAGAGCTGCTGCGCCTGCGCACGGTGCGCCACAAGGAAGCGGACCGCCACGGTGAGCTGCTGGTGGCCATGGCCGGTCCCCTCCGGCGCATCCAGAGCTGGGCCGAAGAGGTCCCAGCGGAGACCGGTGCCGCCCTGCGGGGCCAGGTGGACCTGCTGAAGCTTCTCCTGGACCGGGGCGGACGCGCCGATGCCGGCGAAGAGACGCCCTTCATCGGCCATCCGCTGGCCATGGGCACTCTCCAGGAGGAGCTGGTGGGCCGCTGGGAGGCCCTGCTCGCCCTGCGCCACTCTGAGCTCTGTGTCGATGAGGCTCCGACCGGTTCCCTCTGGGCTTCCGGAGGACCCCTGGTGGCGGCCCTCGCTGGTCTGGTGGAGCCCCTCCTGATGCAGCTGCAGCCAGGCTCCAAGGTCGCCCTCCGGTGGGACCAGGAGCGCAGCTTCCGTGTGCTGCGCCTGTCGCTGCCACCCGGGGTCCATGCCCCCCTGCCGGATCCCTGGACCGTGCGCATCCTGAACGAGGCGGGCGCACGCTGGCGCTGGGCGGAACAGGTCCTGGACCTGCTCCTGCCGGAAGGGCCGGACCTGATGCCGGAGGAGCCAGTCCGCCCGCTCCTGGGGCTGGTGAGCGAGGACCTGACCCTGGTGGGGCTCTTTCAGACGGTCTCCGAAGCGGGGGACCTGCTGCTGCATCCCCTGGAGGCCCTGCCGCCACCCCCGCCCCTGCCCAAGTTCCGCTTCCTGGTGGTGGATGCCAAGGGTGGGGAGGACATCAAGGGCTGTATCTCCGCCTACCGGCACCACCCCTCCTTTGCCACGACCCCCATCCTGGTGGTGCGCTGCACCGAGGACGAGACGCCGGGCCTCATCGAAGCCGGGGCCACGGACTGGCTGGCGGAGGGCTTCCGTTGGGAGGCGCTCCATCACCGCCTGCAGGTGCTGCGGGGGCACACGGAGCTGCACGAGCGGGCCCTGGCGGCAGAGCGGCTGGAGTCCTTCCGACAGATGGCCGGGACGCTCAAGCACGAGATCAACAACCCCCTGGCCATCATCTCCATGCAGGTGGAGATGCTGCAGCGCAAGTACCCCGAGGAAGTGAAGCTCGGCAAGATCGGTGAGATGGTGGACCGCATCCGGGCCCTGGTGCAGGTGCTCCAGAAGATGCGGGAGACCCCCACCGAGGACTATGCCGATGGCTCCAGCATCCTCCGGCTGCCCTAGGCCGGTGTGTACACGTTGTAGAGGTTGTCCCGCTCCAGGGCCTGGAAGCCAGCCTCTTCGATGAGGCGCACCAGATCCCGCTGGCGCAGGCCCTGGGGACTCTTGGCGCCGGCCAGGTGGGCGATCTCTTCGGCGATGACCGTGCCGTCCAGGTCATCGGCGCCGTAGCTGAGCCCGGCCTGGGCCAGGCCCGGCGAGATCATCACCCAGTACGCCTTGACGTGGGGGATGTTGTCCAGGAGCAGGCGGGCCACGGCGATCTCCCGCAGGTCCTGGGTGCCTGTGGTCTCGTGGATCACGTGGGTGGCGCTCAGCTCGTTCTCTTCGTTCTGGTAGGCCAGGGGGATGTAGGCCAGGAAGCCCTGGAAGCCCGCTGCGTGGGACTGGTCCTGGAGGGCCCGCAGGCGCAGCAGGTGGTCCACCCGGTGGTGGGCCTCCTCGAGGTGGCCGTAGAGCATGGTGCAGTTTGTGGGCAGGCCCTTGCGGTGGCAGAGGGCGGCGGTATCCAGCCACACCTGGGCGTCCTTCTTGCCGATGCAGATCTGCTCCCGCAGGGCCTCGTCAAAGATCTCGGCCCCACCGCCAGGACAGCTCTCCAGGCCGGCCGCCATGCAGCGGTCCAGGAAGGCGTCCGTACTCAGTCCCGAGATGCGGGCGTAGTAGTCCATCTCGATCATGGTGAAGACCTTCAGGTGGATCTCCGGGAAGCGCATCTTGATCCGGGTGAAGAGGTCCTCGAAGTAGTCGATCTTGAGCTTGGGGTTGTGCCCCGAAGTCATGTGCAGCTCGCGGACGCCTGTGTTCTCGGGCTTCTCCAGCTCCCGGATGATGTCCTCGGCGGACAGGGCATAGGCCCGCGGGTCGCCGGGCTTGGCCTGGAAGGCGCAGAACTGGCAGTGGGTGTAGCAGACGTTGGTGTAGGAGAGGCGGCGGCTCTTCACGTAGTAGGTGGCCCGGCCGTGCTTCTGCAGGCGGACGTGGTGGGCCATGGCGCCCACGCCGGTGAGATCAGCGGTGGCGTAGAGCAACAGCCCATCGTCAAAGGAGAGGCGCTCACCCGCCAACACCTTGTCCGCCAGCGGCAGCAGGCGCGGGTCGCGGATCCGGGCGTGAAGAGACAGCATGCTCACCTCAGCCGACCAGTGTAGCGTCCCGGACCTAGGCGATGCCCTGGTGGATCCGGTCCACGAGGCCGGGGCCTTCGAAGATGAGGGCGCTGTAGACCTGGGCCAGGGCGGCGCCGTCGGCCAGGGCGGTGAGCACGTCCTCGGGGCCGCCGAGGCCGCCGCAGGCCACCAGGGGCAGGCGGCCCTGGAGGGCCTTGAGGATGTGGAGGCGCACCTCCCGGGCTTTCTTCTTGAGT
>CAIMFT010000032.1 GCA_903840385.1 uncultured Holophagaceae bacterium | reverse complement strand
GCGCCGGTCTGGTGGCTGAGCAGGGTCAGGCCGAACAGGGTCGCCAGGTAGCGCACCCCGAACAGCTTGCCCACCAGACCGGCCGTGGGTGGCACCGTGGCCAGCCAGGTGAAGCCCAGGGCCATGGCGAAGAGGTAAAACGTCAGCGCACCCTTGGGGGCCACCAGATAGACGGCAATCATCACGGCCCGCAGGCCATACATCCAGAACAGGAGGAACTTGCTGCGGTAGCGCTGAACGCACCACCCGGCAAACAGGCTGCCAGCGATGTTGGCCAGGCCGATGATGGCCAGGGACCAGCTGGCCACCTGGGGCGGCAGGCCGCAGAGGGTGACCTCGCCCGGCAGGTGGGTGACCAGGAAAGCGATGTGGAAGCCGCAGGTAAAGAAGCCCGCGTGGAGCAGCAGGTAGCTGCGATCCCCCAGGGCGTGGACCACCGCCGCCCAGACGCCCTTGTCCTCAGGACCGAAGTGCACGGGCGCCTGGGCGGGCTGGCGGCGGAGGACTGCGGTCAGGGGCAGCGTGGCCAGAACCATCACCGCCACGGAGCCCATGGCACCCACCCAGCCCAGCACCAGGAGGAGCATCTGGATCAGCGGTGCGAACACGAACTGCCCGAAGGAGCCACCGGCGTTGATGATGCCCGTGGCCATGCCCCGCTTCTCGGCAGGCAGGCGCTGGGCGGAGGCACCGATGAGCACGGAGAAGCTGCCCGCCCCCGACCCTGCCGCCGACAGGAGGCCCAGGCTGAGGATCAGGCCCCAGGATGTGTGCATGAAGGGGGTGAGGGCGGTGCCGCCGGCCAGCAGCAGGAGGCCCGCCGCCAGCACCCGGGCGGGTCCGTGCCGGTCGGCAATGGCCCCGGCGAAGGGCTGCACCGCCCCCCAGACGAACTGTCCGATCGCCATGGCCAGGGAGATGGAGACGACCCCCAGGCCCGTGGCTGCGTTGAGCGGCGCCACGAAGAGCCCCTGGGACTGCCTCGCCCCCATGGTGACCATGAGGATGGCCGCCGCCACCAGCGTCACCAGCCAATAGGCGCGGGGACTCTGGGCGTCGGTGGCAGTCATGGCGGGGCCTCGGGGAGCGAGCGGTCGGTGTTGGGACAGGTCTGCTTCCAGAGGATCCCAGGCCTGCGGGTTGGTCAAGGGAAGGATGAAAGGAACTGATGGGAAGCGGAGGACAACGGAGGAGCGGAGGAGAGCGGAGAAGGGCCGGGGTTTTGGGCTTGGTGGTCTCCGTGGTGCCCCTTCTCCGTGGTCTCTGCTCGGTAACCAAGTAGGCTCATAGGCGTTCCCGTGCCTCCGGAGAGTCCCCATGAAGCTGGTCCAGCACCAACCCCTGCGCATTGCTGCGGCCCGCCTCCTGGTGGGCGCTGGGGCCAGCGAAGTGGATGCCCGCACCGTGGCCGATCACCTGGTGGACTCGAACCTGTCGGGGCACGACAGCCATGGCGTGGGCATGCTGCCCCACTATGTGCGGGCCATCGCTGCGGGCCTGCTGGATCCCAAGGCGCAGGCTGCGGTGGAGGATGCGGGTGGGGCGATCATCTCGGTGGATGGGCAGAACGGCTTCGGTCAGGTGGTGGCGAAGGCGGGTACGGCGCTGGGCATGGCTCGTGCGAAGACCATGGGCATCGCCATGGTGGCGCTCCGGGGGGCCTTCCACATCGGCCGCATCGGCACCTACGCCGAGCAGGCGGCTGCGCAGGGCCTCGCCTCCATCCACTTCGTGAACGTGGTGGGCCATGCGCCCATGGTCGCCCCCTTCCGGGGCAGCGACGCCCGGTTCGCCACCAACCCCTTCTGCGTGGCGGTGCCCGCGGCGGCCGATCACCCGGCAGTGGTGCTGGACTTCGCCACCAGCCTGGTGGCCCTGGGCAAGGTTCGGGTGGCCCTCAACAAGGGCGAGACCCTGCCGGAGGGCACGCTCATTGACGCCACCGGCCAAGGCACCACGGATCCCGCCGTGATGTACACCGATCCCCGGGGCGCCATCCTGCCCTTCGGCCTGCACAAGGGCTACGGCCTGGCCTTCCTCTGCGAGTTGCTGGCTGGGGCCTTCACCGGGGGTGGCACGGTGTCCACAGTGCCCTTTGCGAAGGACCGCATCACCAACAACATGCTGTCCATCTTCATCGACCCGGCGCAGCTGCCGGGCGCCGCGGGCCTGGAGGCCCAGGTGGCGGCCGCCATCGACCACGTCAAGGCCTCACCCCCCGCCGACCCGGACCTGCCGGTGCTGGTGGCCGGCGAGCCCGAACTGGCCCACCGCGCCCAGCGCCGGGCCGAGGGCATCCCCATCGATCCCATCACATGGGAGCAGCTGGTCGAGGCAGGAAAAGTCATGGGCATGGACTTCGCACTCTGAGGCATCCAAGGGGTGCCCGTTTGGGCGCACCCAGGAGGGAGCCCACCATGTTCCCCGCCAGCAGCACAGGCTCTGCACGACCCGCCCTCCAAGCCCCGGGACGCTGGGTCGGTGTGGTTGCCTACCACTACCCGGACCTGCCCACGGTGGAGGAGTTCGTCCCTGTTGACGCCTTTTCCCACGAACCCCGCCTCTTCGAAACGCCCGAGGCCGCTATCCAGGCGGCGGACACCTGGGGGCAGGCCTACCGAATATCAGACCGGACCGAAGTGCTGAGCGGAGTCTACGGTGGCGAGTCCTGACCGAGTTGCCACCAGATCTTCAGAAGACCTCGGTTTTTTATTGAATATTTTATGGCGTCAATGAAATTTAGACGTATCGTTGGGATCTCTGGCCACCCTGGAGGCCCCATGCCCAGCACGACCACCCCTCAGCTTCACATCACCCTGGACTTTGCCGAGCGCTTGGTACGCCACCTGCGCGAGGCCGGCGGCGGGATCGGTGGGGCCTCCCTGCTGCACGACGCCGAGCAGCTGCGCTCTGAGATCGACGCCCAGTTCAGCCAGACGCCGCCGGAGCACTGACAACTCCCATGGGTCGCCTGCCCTTTCATCCGGCCATCAACCCCTTCCCGGTCTTCACGATCCTGCTGGCCAGCGGGTGCTTGTTCATGGCGCTCATCAGACCCATGGCCGAGCGCCATGAGTGGACCCACCGGGCCTGGCTGCTACTGCTGACTGGCGTGGCAATTTTGCCGTTAGTGCTCCTCACGGGCCGCTCCTGGAGCCTGTCCATGGGCTTCTGGCCACGCTCCCTGCCCTGGCCGACGCCCCAGGCTGCCAGTGGCTTGCTGCGTGCGCACGTCATCGGAGCCAGCCTGTCCAGCCTCCTCATCCTCCTCTCGACACTGGCCTTCTGGAGCTACCGCCGGGCCCGGGGGACCCTGGGCCTACTATTTGTTCTGGTGCTGAGCACGGCGTTGCTGACCGCTTACACGGCCCACCTTGGCGGCAGGATGGCCTTCGGCGAGCCCGGCCTGGAGAGCGACTCCTGAGCCAGGCTAAGGGCTCGACCGGGACCGGGTTAGGGCCTAGCTGGCGGCTTCCTCCGGATCCTCTTCGCTCCCTCGGTTCGCGGAGCTGAGCACCGCCTGCAGGGAGGCTTCCAGGATGTCGGCGTGGCGACCGACCCCATAGCGGCAGGAGCCATCCGAAGTGCGAAGCATGACGTAGGCGATGGCCTCGGCACTCTCGCCCCGACCCAGGGCGTGCTCGGAGTAGTCCGAGACATGGATGTCCTGGTCGAAGGCCTGCTGGAAGCCCCGCAGGAAGGCATCGATGGGACCGTTGCCCTCGGCCTGCAGGAGCACCGCCTTGCCCCGGTCCAGCACCTTGGCGGTCATGCGGCACTGCTCCCTGGAGATGCGGTGGGTCTCGTAGTCCGCCAGCTCGAAGCGGCCAGGAGTGAGGTATTCCCGCTCGAAGGCTTCGAACACCTGATCGGAGCTGAGCTCCTCCCCGGTGCGGTCCGTGATGGCCTGCACCACCTGGCTGAACTCCTGGGCCAGGGCCTTGGGTACGGCGTAGCCGTGGTCCTGCTCGAGCAGGAAGGCCACCCCGCCCTTCCCGGACTGGCTGTTGATGCGGATGATGGGCTCGTACTGGCGGCCCACATCGGCGGGATCGATGGGCAGGTAGGGGACCTCCCAGAGGGGATTCTGCTCCCGCTTCATGGCCTCAAAGCCCTTGCGGATCGCATCCTGGTGGGAGCCGCTGAAGGCTGTGAAGACCAGCTCACCGGCGTAGGGGTGGCGGGCGGGAACCGGCAGGCGGTTGCAGTGCTCAGCCACCTTGACGAGGGCCGGCAGGTTGCTCAGGTCCAGGCCGGGATCGACACCCTGGGTGTAGAGGTTGAGGGCCACCGTGATGAGGTCTACGTTGCCCGTACGCTCACCGTTGCCGAAGAGGGTGCCCTCCACGCGGTCCGCGCCAGCCAGCAGCGCCAGCTCCGTGGCGGCCACGGAGCAGCCCCGGTCGTTGTGGGTGTGGATGCTGATGAGGGCCTGGTCCCGGTGCCGCAGGTTGCGGTGCACGTACTCGATCTGGTCGGCGTAGCGGTTGGGGGTGGTCACCTCCACCGTGGCCGGCAGGTTGAGGATGACCTTGTCACCGGGGGCGGGGGCCCAGGCTTCAATGACCGCATCGCAGACCTCGGTGGCGTAGTCCACTTCGGTGGAGGTGAAGCTCTCCGGGGAGTACTCGAGGGTGACCTTGCTGCCCGAGAGGGCTTTGGCGGCCTCCTTCACCCACTGAGTGCCCTGGATGGCCAGGGCCAGCACGGCGGCCTGGTCCAGGCCGAAGACCACCCGGCGCTGGAGGGTGGAGGTGGAATTGTAGAGGTGCAGGATGATGTGGGGGGCGCCCGTCACGGCCTCCACGGTGCGGTTGATGAGGCTCTCCCGGGCCTGGGTCAGCACCTGGATGGTGACGTCCGCAGGGATGCGGTGCTCTTCGATGAGCTGGCGCACGAAGTCGAAGTCCGTCTGGGAGGCTGCCGGGAAGCCCACCTCGATCTCCTTGAAGCCCATCTTCACGAGGGTCTCGAAGAGCAGGAGCTTGCGGTCCGACCCCATGGGCTCCACCAGGGCCTGGTTGCCGTCCCGAAGGTCCACGCTGCACCACATGGGGGCGGCGGTGATTTCATTGTCCGGCCAGGCGCGGTTGGGCAGGCTGACGAGGGGAATGGGGCGGTAGCGGCGAGCTTGCATGGGTTCCTCCAAGGGCGATGGGTGGTCTGTGGGTGGTCTGTGGGGGATATGCGAAAACCCCCTCCGGGGTCAGCGGAGAGGGTTGTGAGCTTCGGTCTGCGGTGTCCGCTTGCTCTCAGTCCTCCCCTGCGCCGCTAAGCGGCAGGGCCAGGAGCAGGTTCAGAGACAGGCTGGTTCGCATGAGACGACTAGTGTTACGGATGGTCCGGGTACTCGTCAAGGGGTCGTTATTGGTTGCAACACCAAAAAAAGGCTGGATCTAAGCGGAGAAAAGACGGAGGTGCGGAGGAGAGTAGAGTACTGCCCGTGTTTTTCTCCGCTTTCCTCCGCTCCTAGGCTGTCCTCTGCGTCCATTTTATTTCCTTTTTCCTTTAGACCCCCCGGAAGCGAATAACCTCGCCATCCTGCTCGCGCCGCAGCAGGCCGCGCTGTTCGAGGTAGAAGACGTGGGCCAGGCACTCGCCCATGGCAAAGAGGGTCTGGAAGGGGTCGGTGATGGGGCGCTCGAAGACCACGGGGATTAGCTCGGCAGCGGTCAGGGCCTTATCTTTGCACGCCTCCTGGAGGGCGCTGCAGCGGGCGGCGTGGTGGGTCCGAAGCTGCTCGATGCGCAAGTGCAGGCCCCGGAAGGGCAGCCCATGGGAGGGCAGCACCAGGGTGTCGGCGGGCAGGGCCTCGAAGCGCTGGATGGAGGCCAGGAACAGCCCCAGCGGGTCGTTCTCAGGGGTGGCGGCGAAGGCGCTCACGTTTGTCGAGATCCGCGGCAGCAGCATGTCGCCGGAGATCAGCACCCCGGCGGTCTCGCAGTAGAGGCTGGCGTGGTCCGCCGAGTGGCCGTGGCCGCAGAGGACGCGCCAGTCCTGGCCGCCGATGGGGATGAGCTCGCCCTCGCGGATGGGGCGAAAGGTCTGGGGCAGCGCGGGTGCTCCCAGGCGGAAGAGGTTGCTGCCCAGGGCCCGGGTCTGGATGCGGGCCTCCTCCAGGCCATGAAGGCGGAAGAAGGCCTGGGTGGCCTCGGGCGCGAAGCCGGCGATGCCATGGAAGAACAGCTGCGCGGTGGTGTACTCCCCGAAGGTGGTCCAAAGCGGGATGCCCATCTTCTCTTCCAGCCAGCCCGCGAGGCCCAGGTGGTCCGGGTGGAAGTGGGTGGCGATGAGCCTGCGGAGGGGGTACTCGGCCAGCAGGGACTCCCAGGCTGCCCGGGCCTCGGGGGTGGCGATGCCCGTGTCCACGGCGGTCCACTTTTCTCCGTCTGCCAGCAACCAGAGGTTCACATGGCCCAGGGGCGTGGGGATGGGCATGCGCACCCACCGGATGCCGGGGGCCACCTCGATGGCGGTGCCAGGTGGAGGTGGGTGAAGCGTGGTAAGGCGCATGGGCAGGGGATCCTCGGAGGGGCGTGGGGCCTTCTACATGGTACGATCGAGGGACTTTGCAACGGTGGCGGGCCGCAAAGGTGCCTGGGTTGGCAGCGGGTCCGCTGGCTGGTTTTTGGACCCTGGTCCTTTCGTGACCCTACCTCAGAAGCGATCATGACCCGCTATTGGAGCCCTGTCGTCCACGGCCTCACCCCCTACGTTCCGGGGGAGCAGCCCAAAGTGGCGCGTCTGGTGAAGCTCAACACCAATGAGAACCCCTACGGCCCCTCGCCCCGGGCGCTGGAAGCCATCCGGGCCGCCACGGACGCCACGCTGCGCCTCTACCCGGATCCCAACAGCGAGGCCCTGAAGGCCGCCCTGGCTGAGCGCCATGGCCTGCGCCCCGAGCAGGTCTTCGTGGGCAATGGCTCGGACGAGGTGCTGGCCCACGCCTTCCTGGCCCTGCTGAACCACGAGCGGCCCCTGTGGTTCCCCGACATCACCTACAGCTTCTACCCCGTCTACTGCGGCCTCTACGGCATCGCCCCGCACCTGGTGCCCCTGGCCGACGACTTCTCCCTGCGCGCCGAGGACTACCTGCCGGGCCCTGCGGGTCAGGCTGGGGCCATCATCTTTCCCAATCCCAACGCCCCCACGGGACGCCACCTGCCCCTCCAAGAGGTCGAGCGCATCGTGGCCGGCAATCCCGCAGCCGTGGTGGTGGTGGACGAGGCCTACATCGACTTCGGTGGCGAGAGCGCCCTGCCCCTGGTCGATAAGTACCCGAACCTGCTGGTGGTGCAGACCTTCTCCAAGAGCCGCGCCCTGGCGGGCCTACGGGTGGGCTTTGCCGCCGGTCATCCGGACCTCATCGAGGCCCTGGAGCGGGTGAAGAACAGCTTCAACTCCTACCCCCTGGACCGCCTGGCCCTGGCGGGTGCGGTGGCTTCCCTGGAGGACGACGCCCACTTCCAGACGACCCGCCACAAGGTGATGGCCACGCGGGAGGTGCTGGTGGCGCAGCTGGCGGCCCTGGGCTTCAGCAGCGTGCCCTCCACCGCCAACTTCATCTTCGTCACCCATCCCAAGCACCGCGCCGGCGACCTCGCCAAGGCCCTGCGCGAGCGCTCCATCATCGTCCGCCACTTCGACAAGCCCCGCATCTCGGAGTACCTCAGGATCACCATCGGCACCGACGAGCAGTGCCAGGCGCTGGTGGCCGCGCTGAGCGAGATCCTGGGCAGCCAGTTCAGGCCAGGAAAAGAAAAAAGCAGACGGGGATAAGGGCGGATGAACGGGGATAAAGACTCCCTTAAAAGGCCTTGGGGAAAGCGTGTATTTGGAAGTACGGAACCGCAGCTGGGCGCACACCCAAAGAACCGAATTGCAGTAATCCCCGTCCATCCCTTGATCCCCGTCAAAAGCACTTGAAACAGGGATGCAGGGGAGGAAGGGGATAACGGCAAAAGAACTTCCTGGTTATCTGCGTCATCTGCGCCATCTGCGGTTTCGCTTTTTACTCCATTGGAAGGGGTTGAGGCTTGCCCAGAAGCGGGATGGGGGTATGTTGAGGCTAGGGGTGGGTCGTTCGTGCCGACTCCGCTGGGAGGCGCCATGCGCATTTCCTTTCACGGAGCCGCCCTGGGTGTGACGGGCTCCTGCCATCTGCTGGAGGCCTGCGGCAAGAAGATCCTGGTGGACTGCGGGCTCTACCAGGGCAGCCGGGCGCTGCGGGACGAGAACCTGCGGGACTTCGGCTTCGATCCCGCCAGCATCGATGTGCTGCTGCTCACCCACGCCCACCTGGACCACTGCGGCCGCATCCCCCTGCTGGTGGAGCAGGGCTTCAATGGCGAGATCATCACCACCGCAGCGACCCTGGCCCTGGTGCAGCTGGTGCTGGAGGACACGGCCCGCCTCCAGGAGGAGGAGGCCGAGCGCGCCCAGCGCCATGCGGCGCGCGGCCACAAGCACTTCCGGGCCGATGCCGAGCCCCTCTACGACAGCCAGGCCGTGGCCAGGGCCCTGCACCTCTTTGGGCGGCGGGCCATCTATGGCAAACCCATTCCCCTGGGCGAGGGTCTGGTGGCGACCTTTCGGGACGCCGGCCACATCCTGGGCTCCGCCAGCATCCTCATCGCAGCCCAGGAGGACGGCAAACCCCGCCGAATCGTCTTCTCGGGGGACCTGGGGAGCCGCTACCACCCCATCATCCGGGACCCGGAGCTCTGCCCCGAGGCCGATGTGGTGGTCATGGAGAGCACCTACGGCGGCCGCCACCACCGACCCATGCCGGAGACGGTGCGGGAGTTCCATGACGCCATCAACGACACGGTGGCCCGAGGCGGCAACATCGTCGTACCCACCTTCGCCCTGGAGCGGGCCCAGGAGATCCTCTACGGTCTGCGGGAGGCGCATGAGCACGGCCGCATTCCCAGCGGCCTCAGGGTCTTTGTCGACTCGCCCATGGCCCAGAGCGCCGTGGCCATCTTCCGGCGGCATCCCGAGTGCTTCGACCCCAGCACCCGCACGGTGCTGGAGACCCGGGATCCCTTTGACCTGCCAGGCCTGACCTACGCGCGGGACCGCATCGCCTCCAAGGCCATCAACGACGTCCGGCGGGGGGCCCTCATCCTGGCCGGGTCCGGCATGTGCACCGGGGGCCGGGTGCTGCACCACCTGGAGCGCCTGCTGCCCCGGCCCGAGTGCGCCGTCATCTTTGTGGGCTACGCCGCCAACGGCACGCCGGCCCGCAAGCTCATTGATGGCGCCGGCACCCTCCATCTCTACGGCCAGGAAGTGACCGTGCGGGCGCGGATCTACACCATCAATGGCTTCTCGGGCCATGGGGACCAGGCAGGCCTGCTCCGGTGGCACCAGGGCAGTGGCTCGAGCGCCCGGACCTTCCTGGTGCACGGCGATCCCGAAGCCCTCACGGCCATGCAGACCCAGCTGGAAGCCAAAGGGCATCCGGTCACGATTCCACAGCCCCATGAGGCCTTTGAACTCTAAGGGAAGCTATTTCAACGCAGAACACTGAGGAAACTGCAAAAGCGATTAACCACAAAGAACACAAAGGGCACAAAGAAAAACCCACCCGATCTGCAGGAAGACGACTCGCCTCTGCGGCATCTGACTGAGTGACGACCCTCGTCCCGCTCCGGAGTTGCTGTGCCCAGTCCCCTGAAGGCCATCCTGCTCGTGCCCATCCTCACCGCCGGGGTCGCCCGGGCGGTGGAAGAGCCCCGCTTTACCGTGGAGTCCCGCACTACCACCTACGAGATCCGCCGCTACGAGCCGGTGCTGGTGGCGGAGACGCCCGTCACCGCTGCCTTTGATGAGGCCGGCAGCGCTGGGTTTCGGGTGCTGGCGGGCTACATCTTCGGCAACAACCAGTCCCGCGCCCGCATTGCCATGACGGCCCCGGTCATCCAGGAAGCCGCCGGCCCCACCGTCCTCAAGCCGGCAGCCGAGGGGTTTGTGGTGCAGTTCACCATGCCTGCGGGTTACGCCTTGGCCACCCTGCCGACGCCGAATGATCCCCGGGTGCGCCTCCGGGAGCTCCCGGCCCGCCGCGTTGCGGTGCTGGGGTACTCCGGTTCCTGGTCCGAGGCGCGCTACCAGACCAAGGCAGCGGCTCTGCTGGCGGCTCTGAAGACGGACGGCCTGCGCCCGGTCGGTGGCCCGGTGCTGGCCCGCTTCGACTCGCCCTTCCAGCTCTGGTTTCTGCGGCGCAACGAGGTCTGGGTCGAGCTGGACGCCTGAGGCACGGCCTCAGGGCAGGCCCTTGAGCAGCTCCATCAGGTAGGGCTTCCAGATGGCAGCCTGGGTGAGGGTCTGATGGCCGATGGTCTTCGGACCGGCAGGAACGAGGATCGCCCGGCCCTTCGGCACCTTTCTGATGAGGCGCTCCAGGGTCCCCAGCTCCACCGGGTTGATCAGGTCGTCGGCGAAGTTCACGGCCAGGAGGGGGGCCTGGATGCGAGCCAGCTCCGGCTCGGGGTTGTAGTCGTAGGAAGACTCGAACCAGTAGAGGGTGTCGTTGGCGTCCAGGCTCTTGAGGGACGTCGCCACCAGCCGGTCGTAGAGGGCCCCGGCCTCTTCCCGGGTGGGGCCCTGCCCCTGCAGCCGCACCGGACTGTCCGTCATGAGGGTGAAGATCGGGTAGGAGCGCACCCAGTGGGTGGGGGCGGTCTTGTAGTTGCCACCCTGCCAGTCCGGATCCTGGCGGATGGACTCGGTGAGCAGGCGCCGCCACAGCAGGTTCCGCCCGGCGATCTGGGTGGGCAGGCTGGCGATGGGCAGGAGGGCATCCATGAAATCCGGGTAGCGCTCGCCCCACAGCCAGGTCTGCATGCCACCCATGGAGGTACCCAGCACCAGGCGCAGGTGGTTCACGCCCAGGCCCTGGGTGACCAGCAGGTGCTGGGCGATGACCACGTCCTGATAGCCGTAGCGCGGGAACTTGGCCCGGGGGCCATCACTGGGCTTGCTGGAGCCTCCCCGCCCGATGCCGTCCGGCAGGATCAGGTAGTGGCGAGCGGCATCCAGGGGCTGGCCAGGGCCGAACAGCTCACCCCCGAGGCTGGGCGCCAAGAAGCTCTTCCCGGTGCCAGTGGTGCCGTGCAACAGCAAGACCGCATTGGTGACTCGGCCAGCCGCATCCCGCTCGGGGCGGCCGAGGGTGGTGTAGTGCAGACGCAGCTCAGGCAGGACCTCGCCGCTCTGGAAGCGGAAGTCCTTTGCGACGAAGTCCCCCTCTTTCTGGTCCAGGGCACCGGGTGCCGCCGCCTGCAGGGGGGCCGTCAGCAAGAGCGCCAGCAGTCCGGTCATCAGCATTGATGGCATGGGGCCTCCGGAAAAGGGAAGGTGTTGGGGACTTCAGGCTTCCCCGGGCAGGGCGGTGAAGTAGCCCTGGTGGGGATGCAGGTGAATGGTTGTGCCGTAGAGTTCGGACAGGGTGCGGTTGGTCAGAACCTCCGGCTTGGGGCCATCGGCGAAGATTCGGCCTTCCCGCAACAGGATGACCCGCTGGATCTCCGGCAGGATCTCCTCGATGTGGTGGGTCACCAGGATGAGGGTCCGGCCCTGCCGGGCGAGGACGCGCAGCATCTCCAGAAAGTGCTGGCGGGCGACCAGGTCCAGGCCAGTGGTCGGCTCATCCAGCAGGAGGGCCCGGGGTTCTGCCACCAGCGCCCGGGCGATGAGGATGCGGCGGGCCTCGCCGGTGGACATCTCTTCCAGGCGCTTGGCGACAAGGTGCGTGGCCTCCACCAGGGCCAGGGCGTGGCCCGCCCGCTCCCGCATGCTTGGTGTCACCTGCTGGTGCGGGAAGATGCCCTGGCTGGCAAAGAAGCCCGACAGGACCACCTCTCGGCCGGTGCGAGCACCGCCCCCTCCGGCCTGGAGGAAGGCCTGATGGAGGTCTGCCGAGATCACCCCCAGCTGAGTGCGCAGCTCTGTGACATCCCAGCGGTCCTGGCCGAGGATCTGCATGGGGCCAGGGCCATCGCGGTGGGCCACCGGGTAGTCCTGGCGGGTCACCAGGCGCATGAGGCTGGACTTGCCCGACCCATTGGGGCCCAGGATGGCCGTGTGCTCGCCCTCGTGAATGGCCAGGGTGAGATCCGCCAGGACGGTCTTGCCCCCACGCATCAGGGAGGCCCGATTCAGGGCCAGGAGGGCGGGAGCAGCGGTGCTGGCTGCGGTCGGGGCTGGATCGGGCATGCACGCATCCTGGGGAGGTGTTCAGCCCCTGAACTTACAGCAGATCCCAGCCCCGGCCGGAGGGAAATCCGGGCCGGGGCTGGGAGGAGCTAAAAGGGTCGACCAGGCGCCATTGAAAGTGCGCTCCACCAGAACAGAACTGAGCACCGCCAAGGCGCCAAGAGCGCCAAGCAATGCACGACCCCTGCGGTGGACCCATACGAACTCTGTCGGCGCCCCTTGGGGCTCTTGGCGGTGGTATTTTCTCCGACCCGCGTGCCGGCAGGCCAGCAGAGGATCTTCTTGGAGATTCTCAAGGGAAGGGGCTTAGCGCCGCCACCCTGGGGAGAGGCCCCTGCCCCCGCCGCCGCCACCGCCGAAGTTGAAGTTCCCCCCGCGTCCAGAGGAGCCGTGGCCTGGCGAGTACGATCCGCGGCCCACATGGTTCCAGCGGCCGCTGCCCCAGTAGCTACCGCCCACGAAGCCCACATGGCCCCGGCCGGAGAAGCCGTACCAGCGGCCCAGGCCGATGCCCCACCAGCCGTAGAAGCGGGGGCCGATGACGCCGAAGTAGGGTCGCGGTCCCCAGCCCCACAGCCAGGGCGCCAGCACCCAGGTCCAGCCCACTTCCGGGTAGTAGAGGTACATGTGCGGGGTGCCACCGGCAGGAGGGGTGTGGGTGAAGGCATCCCCATAGGGCATCCAGACCCAGCCGTACTGGTCTGTGTAGACCCACTGACCGTCGTCCTGGCTCCGCTCCCGCTGGGCCTGGGGGGCCTCTGCCGGGGGCAAGGGCCGGGCGGCTGGGGGCGGTGGGGGTGGCGGCAGGTCGCGAGGTGCCGGGGCGTCCGGGCGCACCTCCTGAGGGCCACCCTCGACGGGCGGAGGGGTCCGGTCTCGAGGGGTCTGGGGCGCGGCGGTGAGCAAGGGACCTGCGACCAGGAGCGAGATCAGGGCGAGGGAACCAGTCAGGGGCGTCATGGGGTACCTCCTACATGCTCTGACCCGGGGATGGGGAAATGGTTGCATGCCCAAGCCCCCCAGGGATGGCACCAGCAGACCACAGGTTTCAGAGGGGGAAGCGAAGGGCTCGGTTGCCGCTGAGATCCAGGGTCTCGGTATGAATGGTCTTGGGGCCGCGGACGGTGAGCGTGTGCCGGCCGTGGGACAGCTGCAGACTGCTGCCGTCACTCTCGATGCCCGTGTCCTGGCCATCCACGAAGACCTTTCCCGTGCCCGGGTAGGACTCCACCGTGATGGTGGCCAGCGCCGGCACGGTGAGGGTGGCCGCCTGCCCGGCAGTGACGCTGAGGGTCCGGGTGTCCCGGTAGAAGTGGGCGGTACTGCTCAGCTCCAGGCGATGCAGGCCCGGCGGCAGACTGACCTTGGCCCCGGGCGCCAGCTCCCCCAGGTCCTTGCCATCCGCCCGCAGGCGCACGCTGAACCCACCCGCCAGGCGCAGGCTGCCGGGGGCGGCGGGATCCAGCGCAGGTTCCAGCTGGGCAGCGTCTGAACCACCTTCTTTCAAGGCGAAGATGCGTCCCCCTGGAGCCTCCCCCGGGGCGAAGTCAGAGGCATGGCCCTGGGTACCCAGGGTCAGGGTGAGGCGGTGCGGAAGCCCTTGATTCCAGGTGACCTTTAGAGGGGTTACCCCGGGGAGGGCCTTCTCGTCCAGCACCACCGTGGCGCCTGGAGGGACAGAGTCGAGGGTCTCCTCCGTGACGATGGGCGCCAGCACGAAGGGAGGGGGCGTCGCCCCGGCCTTCACGTCGTAGCTGATGGGCTGAAAGCCCTTCAGCTCCAGGCGCAGGCGATCTCCGGAGGCCAGAGTCTGCCGGGTGGGGGTGCCCCCGGCCGGGCGGCCATTCACGGTGAGGGTGGCACCCGGCGGGGTGGTCTCGATCTGCAGGTGGACCTTCCGGGGGACCTTCAGGGCATACCAGCCCCCGGCGCTGCCGGCGACCAGGAGGAGGGCGGCGACCCAGGGCCAGACCTTTCGGCGGGGCAGGCTGGGCAGGGTTCGCACGGCATCAAGCGTCTCCGGCTTGATCTCGGTGCGGGGGCCCTCCTCCCTGGATGCAGCCCGGGGCCGTGCGGCTTCCAGGTGCCCGGCGCCCAGGTCCACCACGGCCTCGGCCAGCTCCCGCACGAAGGCCTCGCAGCTGGCGTGGCGGTCCTCGGGACGCTTGGCCAACACCCGATCAAAGACCCGCTTCCAGCCCTCGGGCAGGATGCCCGTCACCGGCGGCTGGATCTCCACCGGGGGCTCGTTCACGATGCGGTAGAGGATGGTGTTGATGGAGGTCCCGGGGAACGGTGACTGCCCGCTCAACAGCTCAAAGACCAGTACGCCAAGGCTGAAGAGGTCCGAGCGGGGGTCCGTGGTCCCCTCCTTGATCTGCTCGGGGCTGGCATAGCTGGGGGTGCCCAGGAAGGTGCCGGCCTGGGTCAGCTCTGCGTTGTCCCGGCGGGCAATGCCGAAGTCCATGAGCTTGGGCCGGCCGTCCTCGCCAATCATCACGTTCCCAGGCTTCACGTCCCGGTGGACGATGCCCTTGGCATGGGCGTGGTCCAGAGCCGCCGCGAGGCCGGAGGCGATGAGCAGCTTCTCGGGGATGCCGAGGGCCGGGCCATCCTTGATGAGCCCATCCAGGGGGCGGCCGGGCACGAACTCCATGGCCAGGAAGGGACCGAGGTCAGGTTCTTCCCCCACGTCGTAGATGGCCACGATGCCCGGGTGGTTCAGCAGACCCGAGACCTCGGCCTCCCGCTGGAAGCGCAGCAGGGTCTCGTGGCGCTCCGCCGGGTCCCGCAGGCTGTCCAGGCGCAACACCTTGATGGCCAGACGCCGCTTGATGCGGGGGTCTTCAGCCAGCAACACCCGGCCCATGGCACCGGCGCCCAGGAGGCCCAGCACCTGGTAGCGTCCGATGGTTCTGGGTTCGCTGGAATCGTCCGGTGCAGCCATGCCTGCCATCCTACCGGATGGATCGGTCAGCAGTCGCCAAATCGTTAGGATTCTGCTGGATTTTCCTAGCATCCATGACACAATAAAGCTGTCCCGCGGACCGGGACCGTGGGGGATAGATCCGTGATGGAAATCGTCAGGACCGTCGTGCTGGCCACCTACTTCGTGCTGCTCACCATTCTGAGCATCTACGGAGCACACCGCCTCTGGATCCTCTTCCTGTATTTCCGGCACAAGAAGGACGTCCCCCAGCCTGTGGGCGGGCCGGACTACCTGCCCATGGTGACGGTGCAGCTGGCCGTCTTCAATGAGATGAACGTCATCGAGCGACTGATGGACTACGTCGTCAAGATGGACTGGCCCCGGGAGAAGCTCGAGATCCAGGTGCTGGACGACTCCACTGACGAGACCGTCAAGGTGGCCAGTGCTGTGGTGGCCCGCTACCAGGCCCTGGGCTTCGATATCCAGTACCTGCACCGGACGGATCGCACGGGCTTCAAGGCCGGCGCCCTGTCCGAGGGCCTCAAGGTCGCCAAGGGCGAGCTGGTGGCCATGTTCGACGCCGACTTCCTGCCCACGGAGGACTTCCTCCGCAAGGCCGTGCCCCACTTCGCCAATGAGAAGGTCGCCTTCGTGCAGGGCTGCTGGGCGCACCTCAACCGTGAGTTCTCCCTGCTGACCCAGGTCCAGGCCATCCTGCTGGACGGCCACTTCGTCTTCGAGCACACCGTCCGTCACCGCTCCAAGGCCTTCTTCAACTTCAGCGGCACCGCCGGCATGTGGCGCGTGTCCGCCATCGCCGACGCCGGGGGCTGGGAGCACGACACCATCACCGAGGATGCCGACCTGTCCTACCGCGCCCAGCTCAAGGGCTGGAAGGGCGTCTACCTCAAGGACCTGGTGGTCCCCGCCGAGCTGCCCGTGGAGGTCAACGCCTTCAAGAGCCAGCAGCACCGCTGGGCCAAGGGCAATGCCCAGGTCATCCGCAAGCTCATGAAGACCATCTGGAAGTCCAACGAGAGCCTGCACACGAAGATGGAGTGCTGGTTCCACCTGACGGCCAACTGCAACTACATGCTCATGGTGGTGCTCTCCATCATCATGGTGCCGGCCATGGTCTTCCGGGCCGGTACGCCGGTCCACGTCCTGCTCCTGACGGATGGCCCCTTCTTCCTGTTGAACGCGGTGAGCGTGGGCCTCTACTTCGGTCTCTCCCAGCGCGAGCTCACGGACAACACCGGCTGGACCAAGCGCCTGAAGTACATCCCCGGCCTCATGGGCCTGGGCATCGGGCTGGCCCTCAACCAGGCCAAGGCTGTGCTGGAGGGCTTCTTCACCGACGACAAGGAGTTCAAGCGCACCCCCAAGTACGGCGTGGATGCCCTGGGCAACTCCGCTACCAAGCGCGCCTACAAGGTGCCCAAGAGCCTCATGACCTTCCTGGAGCTGGGCTTCGCCATCTACTACTTCGGCGCCCTCCTGGTGGCGGTCTACATCCGCAAGTGGGCCTCCGTGCCCTTCCTCTGGCTCTTCTTCAGCGGCTTCTCCTATATGAGCGTGCTCTCGCTGGCCGACGTCAAGCTGTTCCGGCGCCTGGCCATGGAAGAGCCCGACGATGAGGCCCAGAGCGCTGCGAACTTCGTACAGTAGGGCAACCTGCCGATAGGGCTGCATGGCCCGACCCTCAGGACCCCCTCGGCCCCGCGCCGCTGCCCTCCGCTACCGGCCGGAGGAGCCCTTCCAGGACGCCGCCCCCCGCCTCGTTGCCAAGGGTCAGGGGCTCTTGGCGGAGCGCATCCTTGACCTGGCCCGCCAGCATGGTGTGGCCATCACGAAGGACCCGGACCTGCTGGCCGCCCTGGAACCCCTGGATCTGGACCGCCTCATCCCGCCGGAGCTGTTTCAGGCCGTTGCCCTGACCCTGGCCGCCCTCTACCGGGCCAACCGGGGCCTGCTGCCTTCTCTCCAGGAACCCCTTGATCGACCTCCACTGCCACACCCTCCACTCTGACGGGACTGACACCCCGGAGGGACTGGCCCTGCTCGCAGATCAGGTGGGCCTCACCGCGCTCTGCCTCACGGACCACGACACCCTGGCTGGCATCCCGGCCTTCCTGGCCATGCAGCCCCAGGTGCGGACCCGCCTCCTGGCGGGCACCGAGATAAGCTGCCGCTACCTGGGCCACTCGCTCCACGTGCTGGGCCTGCTGGTGGACCCGGCCCATGCCCCCTTCCAGGCGCGCCTGCTGGAGCAGCGCCAGGCCCGGGAAGACCGCAACCTGCGCATGGTGGCCCGGCTGACGGAGCTGGGCTGTCCCCTCACCCTGGAGGACGTCCAGGCCCAGTCCAAGACGCCCCTGCTGTCCCGGGTCCACTTCGCCAAGGCCCTGGCCGCCAAGGGCCATGTGCGGCGCGCCCCCGAAGCCTTCGAGCGCCTCATCGGGGACGATGGACCGGCCTATGTCACCCGGGTGGAGCCCACCCCGAGTGAGGCCGCGCTCTGGATCCGCGAAGCCGGCGGCGTGCCCGTGGTGGCCCACCCCGGGCGCTTCAACGGCGGCCGGTTTCCGTGGGATGACGCCATGGCCGACCTGCAGCGCCAGGGCCTCGAAGGCCTCGAGGCCTACTATGGCGAATACCGGGCCTCGGAGCAGACCTACTTCCTTGGCCTGGCCGCCCGCCTGGGGATGGTCGCCACTGGGGGCAGCGACTACCACGGCAGCCACAAGCCAGGACTGGCTCTGGGCCGAGGACGCGGGGGCCTGCGGGTGCCCGACGACCTCCTGGTGGCCCTGGAGGCCCGCCAAAAGTCCGGCAGCCATCCCGCAGGCTGAAGCGCAACACATCCAATCGCTTGGATGCCCGGCCCAGTCCCGATAGGCTGGGACTCCGAGGCAGACATGTCCAAACGGATCCTCCTGGTGGAGGACAATCCCATCAACGTGAAGTTCATCCAGACCGTCCTGGTCAAGAAGGGCGGCTTTGAAGTCCTCGTCTCCGAGGATGTCCCCGAGATCCTGCGCCTGGCGCTGGAGGCGGACCTGGCCGCGGTGATCATGGATGTGAGCCTCTCCGGCTCGACCTATGAAGGCAAAAAGGTGGACGGCATCTTCATCACCAAGATGCTGAAGGCCGACGAGCGCACCCGCGACATCCCGGTGCTGCTGGCCACGGCCCACGCCATGTTTGGCGACCGGGAGAACTACCTGGCTGCCACCGGCGCCGAGGGCTACCTGGCCAAGCCCATCCACGATCCCGCCGTCCTCATCGACGCCGTCACCGCCATCCTGCGGCCCTGAGCATGGCCATCAAACCACCCCCTGTGACAGCCTACCGGCTGCTCATCGAGTACGACGGCAGCCGCTTCCAGGGCTGGCAGCGGCAGGGCTACAAGCAGACCAAGGAGGGCGTCCGCACCGTGGCGGGCAGCCTGGAGCACGTCCTCCACGAGGCCGGCCTGCGCCTGCTGTACCTGGGCGGTGCTGGCCGCACCGACGCCGGGGTGCACGCCCTCGGGCAGGTGGCCCACCTGCACCTCGAGGCCCGCAATGCCCCCCGCCCTGGTGAGCTCCGGCGCATCCTCGATGCCGCCCTGCCCCAGGACATTGCCATCCGGGACCTGCGCAGCTGCCTGCCCCGCTTCCATGCCCGCCACGACGCCGTGGACCGCACCTACCTGTACCAGATCAGCCGCCGCCGCAGCGCCTTCGCCAAGCCCTGGATCTGGTGGGTGAAGCGGGGCCTGGACCGGGACCGCCTGGCCAAGGCCTGGTCTGCGTTCCAGGGGGACCATGATGTGGCGTCTTTCGCCGACCTCGACCCCGAGGAGGACGGCCGAGTGCGGATCCTCTCCTGCGAGACAGCCCAGGAGGGCGAGCTGCTGCTGCTTCGAGTCCGGGCCACGCACTTCTACCGCCGCCTGGTGCGCCGCATGGTGGGGGCTGCCGTGGCTTGCGGCCTGGGCGAGGAGGAACCCCTCCGGGTGCTCGAGGACCTGCGCAACCCCACCGAGGCCGCCAACCTGTACTGGGGCGCCAAGGCGGCCCCCTCCTCGGGCCTCTTCCTCGAGGCCGTGCGCTACTCGGGGGACCCTGAGCCCGGCCCGCCCCGGGCCACCATCTTCCTGCCCTGAGGACCCCGATGCTCACCCGCGCCGATGCCTGGACCCTGCTCTGCGAGTGGACGCCCTCCGAGCGCCTGCGCATCCACGCCCTGGCGGTGGAGGCCGTGCTGCGGGACCTGGGCCTGAAGCTGGGGGAGGACCCGGAGCTCTTCGGCCTGGCCGGCCTGCTCCATGACGCCGACTACGATCGCTGGCCGGAAGAGCACCCCCACCGCATCGTGGCCTGGCTGCGGGAGCGCGGCGAGGAGCCCATCGCCCACGCCATCAGCGCCCACTACACCCACTGGGGTGTGCCCTACGACAGCCTGCTGGACCGGGCCCTGCTGGCCTCGGACGAGATCACCGGCTTCGTCATGGCCGTCGCCCTGGTGCGCCCCACCCGCACCGAGGGCCTGGAGCCCAAGAGCGTGAAGAAGAAGCTGAAGGACAAAGCCTTCGCCTCAGGCGTCGACCGCAGCGAAGTGGCCGAAGGCTTCCGCCTGCTCATCGAGCGCATCGGTGGCACCGAAGAAGAGCACCTCACCCGGATCATCGCCGTCCTGCACGAGCAGCGGGAAGTCCTGGGGCTGACTTAGCGAACAGAACCTGCAACCGCAGAAAAACCAAAAGAGTTTCTAACCACAAAGAACACAGAGAAGAACTTTTTAACCGCAGAAGACGCAGTGCCCTAGGCCGCTTTTCCTTTGCGTTCTTTGTGGTTAACTGCCTTTTATCTGTGGTTTCAAGGTGCCCCTCAGGGCCACTGCTCGGGGCCGGGGAAGACTTCCATGGGGACCTGGGGCAGGCGCTGGCAGATGTGGGCTGCGGCGGCTTCCAGGGCGGGTCTCGACAAGGGCCTGGCAGCGGCTTCAGGGGTGGGGCGGGCCACGGTGTAGAGCTGAATGCCAGACAGGGTCCCGCCGCCGTCCAGGATGGCCTGCAGGCGGTCGCAGTAGGCATCCACCTCGGCGGGGGCAGGCCCCTGCCCTTGCCACTCCAGGAACAGGGTCTGGATGATGGTGGGCCAGCGGCGGGCCGTGGCCAGCAAGTTGTCCAGCACCCGCTGGAAGGGCACCCGGCTGCGGCAGATCTTGCGGTAGTAGGTTTCGGTGCCCGCATCGAGCTTGGCCCAGATCTCGCCATGGTTGGCCATCAGCGTTGTGAGGCCCTGGACCACCTCAGGGGCCTGAAGGCGGGTGGCGTCCGTGATGAGCACCAGCTTCACATCGCTGAGGCCACGCCCTGCCTTCAGGTGGGCCACCCGGGCCACGGCCTCGGCAAAGGTGGACGCCGTGGTGGGCTCGCCGTCCCCACTGAAGGCGATGTCGTTGAGCCGCCGCTGGTCAGGGCGGGCCGAGTCGAAGGGCGGCGTTTCATAGATCTCCCCCGAGGCCCCCAGTTCCAGCAATACGGCCAGCTCCCGCTCCAGCTGATCCAGGTCCAGGTCCCGCCGCCGGGGTGCCACGGTGCGGTCCACCTCGCAGTACACACAGTCGAAGTTGCAGGCCTGATCCGGGTTCAGGTTCACCCCCAGGCTCAGGCCCCGGCTGCGGCGGGAGATGACCGGGTAGCAGTAGTCGAAGGCCTGCCACGAGCGGCGATGATCCAGGTGGGCCTTGATGAGATCCGTCATGGCAACAGGATAGCCCGGAGAGGGAGCTAGGGCTTCAGTCCCAGGACTCGGCGCACCTCTTCCAGGCGCCGGGTGCTGACAGCGATGGCGCCGCTCCCGAGCACCACCTCGCCCTTGTCCGTGAGTTCTCGGATGGCGGCCAGGCGCACCAGGGCATTGCGGTGGATGCGCAGAAAGGCCGTGCCCAGTCGCTCTTCCCAGAAGGCGAGGCCGCCATCCACAGGCCAGGGGCCCTCGGCAGTCCAGGCCTGGCAGTCGCCCAGATCCGCCACCAGCGCATCGACTTCCTCTGGCCGGAAGAGGCGGGTGGTGCCGCGCCGCCGGCCGGGGATCCGCAGCCAGTCGGCCTGGAGGGGGTCGCTGGCGGGACGGAGGCGCGCCAGGGCCTGGGCCACCTTCAGGCGGCTGATGGGCTTCAGCAGGTAGTGCACCGCCCCACCCTCGAAAGCCTCCACGGCGTGCTCCCGGTAGGCCGTCACGAAGACCAGGGCGGGCCGCGGCTCCGGGAGGATGCGCATGAGCTCCATCCCAGTCATGCCCGGCATCTCGATGTCTAGAAAGACCGCATCCGGCTTCAGCTCCGCCGCCAACCGCAGCCCCTCGACACCGTCTGCCGCCTCGCCCACCAGGCTCACGCCCGGCTGCTCCCGCAGGAGGTCCGCCAGCAGCTGCCGTGCCGGGGGCTCGTCTTCCACAATCAGGATGCGGATCACAGCAGGCTCCAAAAACCCGAGAAGGTCTGCCTCGGCTCCAGCACCAGCCTGCCGTTCCCCCTGAAGCTGAGGGTATAGTTCCATTGATCATTCATGGGGTCTGCGTACAGCGGTGGGTTCATGACCAGCCGATCAAGCCAGGTCCTGGCGACCTTGATCGGCCGTTCCTGGGGCGGCACCGGAGCCCAGGTGCCGGTCCGAGGATCCAGCGTGTGCACCTCATTGCGTTCCTGATAGTACCCGCCGGCAAGCTTCAGTCGGTTGCGGAGGGCCTGGGCCACGAGGCGGGTGGCGGGAGACATCGCCCAGCTCTCCATGTGGCTGGACATCAAGAGGCTGGACCCCCGCCCCACCTCTGGGGAGCGGGCCCCCTCGGCCTTGCGGGGACGCGCCACCTGGACTAGGCGGCCATCTGGCCCCATCTGCTGGTGGACGACCAGGGACTGCCAAGGGCTGCTGGGTGGTTGGTCCCTGGGAGCTCTGCGCCAGATGAGGCCGCCGTCCTTCAGGTCCAAGGCCGTGGTTCCCCCAGGGGTCTGGAGCAGGAGGGCATCGGGCCCCTGGAAGAGGCTCCATGAGCGCCGACCGTCACCGCTGGGTCCTCGTTGCGGAGACCAGGCGAAGCTGGGACCATCCTGCAGGAGGAGGCCCTCTGGGCTGATCCTGAAGCGGGCCGCGCTGCCGCCATCCCGGAGCCCGGTTCCAGAGAGTCCGATGAAGCTTCCGTCCCGGAGCGGGTGCACGGCGACCAGCCCCTGCTCGGGAACGCCCTCGAGGGCGATGCGCTCCCAGGTGCGGAAGTCCCGGCTCCGGTAGAGGGCCTGACGGCCTGTCACGCGTTCATTTTTTAATATTTGACCGTAGTCGATAGAGGGGTCGGCCCAACGAAAAGTATGGGGCACGAAGACCCGCCCCCAGGCGTAGCTTTGGCCATCGAGGTGGGCGAGGTAGCGAACCTTGCCCGAGGGCCTGCGCAGGGCCGCCGGTACGTCCAGGAGGCCCAGGGTGCCCTGGGGGCCTTCCTTGCGGAGGCGGACCCCAGTCCACCCGCTGTCATTCTCCTGGCGGACGAGGATGCCCTGCTCCCAGACATTCAGGAGGGGGGACTGTTGTGCCGCCAGGGGCAGGAGACTGGCGAGGAGGAGGATCAAGGTGCGCATGGCATCCCCCTCACAAGCCAGACCAGCGGAAGGCCACCCGGAAGCCCTCCGGGACCTGGGTCATGGTGAGATCGCCAGGACGCCGCAGCCGGGCGCGCAGGTTGGCCAGGGACTGGCCGGTTCCCGGTGTGGCGAGGCTCACGCCATCTCCCGAGTCCAGCACGGCCACCTCTACCCCGCGACCTGCTGCCGTGGCCGAAAGCGTGAGGCGTCCCCCTTCCCGGCGTGGGCCAATGGCATGCCGGAGGGCATTCTCCACCAGCACCTGCAGGGACAACACCGGGATCTCCCGGTCCAGCAGTTCCTCCGGGATGTTCACCGCCACCTGCAGCCGGTCCCCCAGGCGCTGCCGCTCGATGGAGAGCAGGCCCTCCACCAGGGCCAGTTCCTCGCGGAGGGGCACCGTGGGGCGCACCGAGGCCCGGGTCACCTGCTCGAAGAGGCTGGCGAGGCGCTGGGTGGTCTCCTGGGCAGCCCGAGGGTCCTGCTCGATCTGGGCATTCAGGGTGTTGAAGGCGTTGTAGAGGAAGTGGGGCGCCAGTCGGGAGCGCAGTGCGCCCTCCTGTGCCTCGACCAGGAGGACCCGAGTTTCGGCCGCCTGCAGCACCAGCTCCACCCACAGGATGACGATGCCGAGGAGGAGGATCCAGAAGCCCGGAGACCCCAGGAGGGGGTGGCTCACCCAGCCGCCCCAGACTGCTGTGGCGCCCTGGTAGAAGACGGACTGGAAGCTGCGCAGGTGCTCCGTGGCGAGCATGCCGAGACCGGTGGTGCACAGCGGGATCCCGGCGAGGGGTACGAGCGTGCCCAGCAGACCGGGCCCCTTGCGGCGAAGCACCAACCGGCGCAGGCGGTTGAGGGCCCACCAGCCGAGGGCGAGGAGGAGTGCCAGCGCCACCAGCCGCCCGGCCAGGCCGAGCCGCGTGACATAGAGAGACTGATCGAGGACATTCAGCCCTTCGGAGCGGGCCAGGGCCACCAGGTCGGGGTCCAGATCCTCCAGGCGGATCGTCTGGGGCTGAAAGCGCCACTGCCAAGGCCGCATGGCCAGGCTGCAGAGGAATAGGCGCCAGCCGAAGGCACCCAGGGGTTGGGACTCGAGGGCCTGGAACCGGCGGCCGAGGGAAAGAGAAGTCATGGGCACAGTCTCCAGGACGAGGGTCGGCCCTGTCCACAAGACAAGGAAGGCCTGGAGCAACGAACGGTGGCCATAACGTCGCAGGCGTCCTCCCCCGGGCCATGAGCGCACCCAAGGCCCTGCGAAGCCTCCCACTGCTCTCTTCCCATAGAAACAAGGAGCGGCCCAACCGGGCCGCTCCTTGTTTCTCTTACCTGAAAGACCTAGCCCTTGAGCCGCTCCGCCAGCGCCTTGCCCATGTCGGCGGGGCTCTGCACGACGGTGATGCCGGCGGCGGTGAGGGCCTTCATCTTCTCGGCGGCGGTACCCTTGCCCCCGGAGATGATGGCGCCCGCGTGGCCCATGCGGCGGCCCGGAGGGGCCGTCTGGCCGGCGATGAAGGCCACCACAGGCTTCGTGACGTACTGCTTCACGAACTCTGCGGCCTCTTCCTCGGCGCTGCCACCGATCTCGCCGATCATGATGATGGCGTGGGTGTCCGGGTCGTCCTGGAACATGCGCAGGGTGTCGATGTGGCTGGTCCCATTGACGGGGTCGCCACCGATGCCGATGCAGGTGCTCTGGCCGATGCCCAGGGCGGTGAGCTGGCCCACGGCCTCATAGGTGAGGGTGCCCGAGCGGCTGACCACACCGACATTGCCCTTGAGGTGGATGCGGCCAGGCATGATGCCGATCTTGGCGATGCCGGGGCTGATGATGCCAGGGCAGTTGGGGCCAATAAGGCGGCTGTTGGGGTAGTCGGCCAGGACGCGCTTGACCTTGACCATGTCGAGGACAGGGATGCCCTCGGTAATGCAAACGATGAGCTCGATGCCGGCTTCCAGGGCCTCGAGGATGCCATCCGCCGCGCCTCCGGGGGGCACGAAGATCATGGTGGCGTTGGCGCCGGTCTTGGCAACAGCTTCCTTGACGGTGTTGAAGACGGGGAAGCCGTCAACCTCGGTGCCGCCCTTGCCGGGGGTCACGCCGCCGACCACGTTGGTGCCGTAGTCGCGGCAGCCCTTGGCGTGGAAGAGGCCTTCGCGGCCGGTGATGCCCTGGACGATGAGTTTGGTGTGGTTACCCACGAGAACAGCCATGTCATACCTCGCAAAAATGATTCAGTTGGGTTCCGTGGAGGAGCTACTTGATCGAGGCGACGACCTTCTCGGCGGCGTCCTTGAGGTCGGCGGCGACGATGAGGTTGAGGCCGCTGGCAGCCAGGATGGCCTTGCCTTCCTCGACGTTGGTGCCCTCGAGGCGCACTACCACCGGCACCTTGATGCCGATCTCCGTGGCGGCCTTCACGATGCCACCAGCGACGATGTCGCAGCGCATGATGCCACCGAAGATGTTCACCAGCACGGCCTTCACGGCGGGATCGTTGAGGATGATGCGGAAGGCGTTCTTCACCGCGTCCTCGGTGGCGCTGCCGCCCACATCCAGGAAGTTGGCGGGGGAGCCACCGTGATACTTGATGATGTCCATGGGGCCCATGGCCAGACCCGCGCCGTTCACCATGCAGCCGATCTCACCATCCAGCTTGATGAAGTTCAGGTTGTACTTGCTGGCATCGATCTCCTCCTCGGCCTCTTCGTTGAGGTCGCGGAAGGCGAGGACATCGGGGTGCCGGAACAGGCCGTTGTCGTCGAAGCCGATCTTGGCGTCCAGGGCGGTGACATCGCCCGCCTTAGTGACCACCAGGGGGTTGATCTCCACCATGGAGCAGTCCTTCTCCACGAAGAGCCGGTAGAGGTTCTGCAGGAAGACCACGCCCTGCTTGAAGGCATCGCCCTCGAGGCCCAGGGCGAAGGCGACCTGGCGCGCCTGGAAGCCGCAGAGGCCTAGGGCGGGATCGACGGCCACCTTGACGATCTTCTCGGGGGTCTTCTCGGCCACTTCCTCGATCTCCACGCCGCCCTCGGTGGAGGCCAGGATGGTGATGCGGCTGGAGGAGCGGTCCACCAGGAAGCTCAGGTAGAGCTCCCGGGCGATGTCCACCGGCTTGGAGAGGAACACGGTGCGGACCTTGCGACCCTCGGGGCCGGTCTGCTTGGTGATCAGCTGCATGCCGGCCATGGCCTTGAACAGCTCGGCAGCCTTGTCGGGATCCGTGGCGAACTTCACGCCGCCGCCCTTGCCGCGCCCGCCGGCGTGGATCTGGGCCTTGACGACGCTGGCGCCGCCGAAGCCCTTGGTGATCATGCGGGCCTCCTCGGCGTCCTGGGCCACCTGCCCATCGGGCGTGGCCACCTTGTACTTCCGAAGCAGCTCTTTGGCTTGGTATTCATGGATGTTCATGGGGGCTCCAGTTAGGTCACTCTCCAGTCTAGCGGCCGAAGGCCCGGGATCGAACCCCGAAGGCTGTGACCCATGGCATCCTTTGGGTATTGCGGAGGCCCCATGGCCCAGCTGGATCGATTGCTCTCCCATGTCATCACCAAGGC
>CAIMFT010000031.1 GCA_903840385.1 uncultured Holophagaceae bacterium | reverse complement strand
GCCATGGAGAAGGGTGAGGACATGCCGGTGGGGGATCCCTTCCTCCGGGAAGGCCTGGAGTTCCGCCTATGATCGACAAATACCTCTCCCCCGGCGAGCTCAAGCGCCTCCTGTCGGCTCTGATGTTGGTCATCGGCTTCATCTGCATTGCGGCCTTCTTCGGCTTCACTGTGGTGCCGGGCCTGCGCTACCAGGCCCACACCCTGCCCGATGCGCCGGTCCAGGCTGTCCAGGGTGAGTCTGGTTGGCTGGATCCCACGGACTACCCGGCCATGGCCCGGGAGGTCATCCCGCCCATCGATCCCGCCACGGTGATGACCCCCAATCCTGCCCTGATGGCTCGCGGGAAGGCCCTCTACGCCCAAAACTGCGCCACCTGCCACGGCGCCGATGGCAAGGGGGATGGCCCTAGTGCCAACGGCCTGAATCCCAAGCCCCGGAACTTCACCGCCGGCGGTGGCTGGAAGAACGGTACCCGCCTCGAGGACGTCTACCGCACCCTGCAGGAGGGCATCAAGGGCAGCTCCATGGTGAGCTACAGCCACCTCTCCAAGAAGGACCGCATGGCCCTGTCGCACGTGGTCCAGTCCCTGGGCTCCTTCGACCATGGCGCCAGCGACCCCAAGGCCCTGGCCGCCCTCGAGAAGCTCTTCGCCAGCGCCGGCGAGGTGATCCCCAACCGGGTCCCCGTCGCCCATGCCGTGAAGGTCCTCACCCGGGAGTACACCGACACCCAGGCCACTCCCGCCGGGAAGCGCTGACCCCATGCCCATTTCTTTCCGCCGCCTCCTCTTTGTCCTGGCCCTTGTGGCCGGGACCCTGGTGCCTGCCCGAGCCCAGGGCAGCCCCACCCCGGACTTAAGGCCCGAGGAAGTGGGCATCGAGGAGCGCCTGGGCGCCACCGTGCCCCTGGACCTGGTTCTCAAGGCCGAGGATGGATCGCCCGTCACCCTGCGCCAGCTCATCGACAAGCCCACCATCCTGACCTTCAACTACTTCCGCTGCGCTGGCATCTGTACCCCCCAGCTCAATGGCGTGGTCGAGGTGCTGAACCGCACCAAGGCCGAGCCCGGCAAAGACTTCCAGGTGCTGACCATCAGCTTCGACGAGCGGGACCTGCCCGATGTGGCCACCCAGAAGCGGACCAACTACCTGGCCGAGATCAGCCGTCCCTTCCCGCCCACCGCCTGGCGCTTCCTCACGGGTCCGGCAGCCACCTCCAAGGCCCTGGCGGATGCCGTGGGCTTTCACTACAAGCGGCAGAACGACGACTTCATCCATGCGGCGGCCATCATCTTCGTCAGCCCCCAGGGGAAGATCACCCGCTACATGTACGGCACCAGCTACCTGCCGGCGGACCTGCAGTTGGCGGCGCAGGAAGCGGCCCGGGGCGATGCCCAGCCCACCATCAACAAGTACCTGAAGTTCTGCTTCAGCTATGACCCGGCTGGCCGCCGGTACGTCCTCAACACCACCGCCATCGGCGCCATCGTGATCATCCTGATGGCTGCGATCTTCCTGCTGGTGCTGGTGAAGGGACGCAAGGCCAAGGACGACGAGGAGAGCGCATGAGCAGCACGCACACAACCGCCGCAGAGCCCAGCTACCTGGTGGACACCGGGGTGCGCAAGGGTGTCATGGCCTGGCTGACCACCACGGACCACAAGCGCATTGCGCTGATGTACCTCTATGCGATGGTCGTGTTCTTCTTCGTCGGGGTCGCCATCGGCGTGATCATGCGCTTGGTGCAGCTGACCACCTTCCAGCACCTGATCACGGCCCAGACCTACAACGCCATGTTCACGCTCCACGGCGTGATCATGATCTTCCTCTTCGTGATTCCGGGCCTGCCGGCGGTCTTTGGGAATTTCTTCCTACCCATCCTGATCGGGGCCAAGGACGTCTCCTTCCCCCGCCTGAACCTGGCCTCCTGGTACTTCTTTATGGCCGGCGCCATCCTCGCTGTGCTGTCCCTCTTCACGGGCGGCGGCGCTCCGGATACGGGCTGGACCTTCTACGCACCCTACAGCCTCCGCACCGGCACCAATGTGAGCCTGGCGGTGTTTGCAGCGTTCGTGCTGGGCTTCTCCTCCATGCTCACGGGCATCAACTTCATCACCACCATCCACCGCCTGCGGGCGCCGGGCATGAAGTGGTTCCGCATGCCCCTGATGTGCTGGGCCCTCTACTCCACCTCCTGGATCCAGATCCTGGCGACCCCCATCGTGGCCATCACCCTGGTGCTGGTCATCCTCGAGCGCTTCTTTGGCATCGGCATCTTCGATCCGGCCAAGGGCGGCGATCCCGTGCTCTACCAGCACCTGTTCTGGATCTACTCGCACCCGGCGGTCTACATCATGATCTTGCCGGCCATGGGGGTCATCTCCGAGATCATCCCCACCTTCACCAAGCGGACGATCTTTGGCTACAAGGCCATTGCCTTCAGCTCCATGTCCATCGCCGGCGTGGGCAGCCTGGTGTGGGCCCACCACATGTTCACCAGCGGCATGAGCGGCTTTGCCCTGATGCTGTTCTCGCTGCTCACGATGATCGTGGCCGTACCCAGCGCCATCAAGGTATTTATCTGGGTGAGCACCCTCTACAAGGGCAGCATCGACTTCCAGCCGCCCCTGCTCTTTGCCCTGACCTTCATCTTCCTGTTTTGCATTGGCGGCCTCACCGGCGTCATGAACGGCGCTCTGGCCCTCAACGTGCACATCCACGACACCTACTTCATCGTGGGCCACTTCCACTACGTGATGTTCGGTGGCACCGGCATGGCGCTCTTTGCGGCCCTGCTCTACTGGTTCCCCAAGATGTTCGGCAAGATGTACTCCAAGAAGGCCATCTACG
>CAIMFT010000030.1 GCA_903840385.1 uncultured Holophagaceae bacterium | reverse complement strand
TCGGGAGTCCTCGGCGGCCTCGAGCATGGCCGAGTTGCCGACGATGCGGCGGAAGATGGCCGCATTCTCGTCCATGTCCCGGCGCAGGCGGGCGAGGATCTCCCGCTCCTGCTCGCGGCGGAACTGGGCCTGGGCCTGCAGAAGCAGGCCCTCTGCGGCGGCCCTGTTGTGCTCCCACATGGCCTCCATGCGCGCTTCCCGGTAGAGGAAGTACTGGTCCCGGAAGGAGGTGCGCTCCAGGAAGCCCACCTTGATCTGCTGGGCCAGGAGGAAGCTGCCCCGTGCCTCGGAGAACTCCTGGAAGGACCACGCCAGGAGGGGCAGCAGCACGCCCAGGGCTCCCGCCACACAGGCGGAGACAAGGGTCAGGCGGGCGGTGATGCGCACGGAGCTACCTTCCCACCCAGACCGCCTCGGGCCGGACGGCCCGGAGTGTCTCCAGGTGGATGTGCTTGCGGAAGTCGGGCATGGTCGTCTGGTCGGTGAGTCCATTCCGCATGGCCCAGCGAGTCTCGTCCTCCAGGGTGATGAGGAGGGTCTGGTCGAAGCGGACGCGGTAGTTGAAGGCGTCCCAGACCGCTGCCACCAGGGCGGGGTCGGTGCCGCTGGCGGTGGCCACGATGGCCTGGGCCTCGGCGGGGCGGGCTGCCACGAAGGCCTCAGCCTTGATCAGGGCCCGGAGCAGGCTGTGGGCCACCTCAGGCCGGCCATCCACGATCCCGGCCGAAGCAGCCACATTGAAGGTCTCGGTGTAGATCTCCGGGTCGTAGTGGATGAACCCATTGGTCCCCAGGGCGTGCTGGATCAGGGTCAGGGGGTAGTTCCAGGTGGAGACGGCATCCACCTGGCGCCGGAGGATGGCGTCCTGCATGTCCTCCGGCTTCAGGGGCACGGGCTGGATCCCCTTCCGGGTGAGACCTTGGGCCATCAGGAGGGAGTCCAGAAAGAAGTCCGAGGTGGTGCCGGGGGTGAAGCCGATGCGCTTCCCCTTCAGGTCGCGGGGGCCGTGGATGCCCGCATCCCGGCGGGCCACAATGGCATTGTTGCGGTTGCTGGATTCGATGTTCGCAATGACAAAGAAGCGCTCACCCCGGAGCACGGCGAGCATGACCGGGGTCTCTGCCACGGTGGCGAAATCAGCCTTGCCCTCCAGGAGGGACTGCAGCGCCGCCTTCCCGAAAGTGTGCATCTGGGCCTGCACATCCAGGCCCTCCTCCAAGAAGTAGCCCTTGGCCCGGGCCACATGGACCAGGGTGCTCTGGGGCTGGGATGTACAGGCGAAGGTGACCTTCACCGACGGTCGCACTCCGGTGGCGTCCCTGCGGCAACCCAGCAGGGCCGCCAGGGCCAGGAGCACCGCTAAGGCCAGAAGGGCCATGGAGGACTTGCGCATGCCAGCTCCTCGGTTGGGTCGACAGCCCCTTTCTGGTTGCATCCACGGTTCAGCCCGGAGCGCCCTCGCCCCGGCGCTAGGCCTCCCGACGCCCCCACATCCTCGCCGGGAGGGGACCCGGGAGCTCGAAGGCCCGGCCCGTGGGTTGCAGAAGCCGGACGATCACCAGGGCATTCAGCAGGTCCGCCGCCAGTCGATCGGCGGTACGCCGCAGGTCTGCCCCCTGGGAGCCCTGGGGATCCCGGAGAAGTCCCCTGGCAACAGGTTCAGCATCCTCCAGGAAGAGGCGGATGGAGTGAAGGGCCTGGTCTTGATCGAGCATGCTTGCACCTCGCCAGTGAGTGGGTGAGTGGGATCAGATGGTCGCCGCCTCCAGGGCCATGAGCTCGCCGTCGGAAAGCAGGCGGTCCAGGTCCAGGAGGATCAGCATGGTGTCCGAGCCACTCGCGCCCGGCAGGCTCGCCAGGCCCGAGATGAACTCCCGGTTCAGGGCGCTCTGCACGCCCAGGTCTGGTGCGGGCCGGATGGCGGCGGGATCCAGGTCCAGCACATCCGAAACCGAGTCCACACGGATGCCCAGCGTGCGCTTCAGGGCCTCCACGATGACGATGACCGGCCGGGTCGCCTCCGGGGCATCCCCCAGGGAGAAGCGGTGACGCAGCTCCAGAATGGGCACGATGGCCCCTCGGAGGTTGATGACCCCGGGCATGTAGTCCGGCGCCTTGGGGATGCGGGTGATGGTGGCCTGGGCCTGGATCTCCCGGACCTTGAGGATGGGCAAGGCGTAGGCTTCCCCTGCCAAAGCAAAGCAAAGAACCTGTTGGAGCCCTTGGGAACTGGCTTCGGTGATGGCCATGATGTTCTCCGCAACAGTCTGTCGATATACATCGGTATTAGGTTCGATCGGATTAAACATGGGGTGGGGTGCGTGCCTCGGGATCCCGTGGCCGGGATCAGAAGGCGTCCCACGAACCGTCATCGCTGTCCTTGGGGGTGGCGACGGGCACCTTGCCATGGCTCAGTTCTGGTAGAACTGCGGTGGCTCGGAGGGAGTTCTTGGCGGGGGCAGCAGAAACACTGCCCCTGCGCGAGGCTTGCGCCTTCTTGCCGGCGGCTGGGTGGGCCACAGGGGGGGTCCGGACAGTTTCGGTCCGCCGGCCCTCGGTACCGGTCTTGAAGCGGGAGACCACTTCGGCCAGTCGGTGGGCCTGGCTGTCCAGGGTCTCAGCGGCGGCGGCAGCCTGTTCGACCAGGGCGGCATTCTGCTGGGTGACTTCATCCATCTGTACCACAGCCTTGTTGAGCTCGATCAGGCCTGTGCTTTGTTCCTGGGTGGCCCCGGCGATGTCACCCACGAGGGCGGTCACACGCTGGACATTGGCCACCACTTCCTGAATGGTCTCCCCGGCATGGGCGGCGACCTTGCTGCCGTCCTGGGACTTGGCCACACTCTCGCGGATCAGGCCCTTGATCTCCTTGGCGGCATCGGCGCTGCGCTTGGCCAGGTTGCGGACCTCGGCGGCAACCACCGCAAAGCCCCGGCCCTGTTCACCCGCCCTGGCTGCTTCGACGGCGGCGTTCAGAGCCAGCAAGTTGGTCTGGAAGGCAATCTCATCCACCACGCTGATGATCTCGTTGATCTTGGCGGAAGAGGCATTGATGGATTCCATCGCAGCGATGACCTGGGTGACGGCGACGCCACCATCCTGGGCCACCTGGCGGGCCTTGACCGCCTCCTGGTTGGCCGCCTGGGCGTTATCGGCCGTCTGGTTCACATTGCTGGTGATCTGTTCCAGGCCACTGGCGGTTTCCTCCAGGTTGGCGGCCTGTTCCTCGGTGCGGCTGCTCAGATCCTGGTTGCCCATGGCGATTTCACCCGAGGCTGCGGCGATGGAGCTGGCCCCTTCCTGGACCTGAATGAGGGCCTCGCGCATCTGGACGATCGTTTCATTGATGGCCTTGCCCAGCTCCGCAAAGACCCCCTGGTAGTTGCCCTTGATCGCCGAGGTGAAGTCGTTCTGGGACATCAGCTGGATCACGTTGTTGGCCTCAACCAGACCCTGTAGTCCATCAATGCAGGAGTTGATGTTGTCCTTGATGGTGTTGAAGTCCCCGTTATAGCTGTCGGTGATCTTCGGGGGCACCTCGCCCTTGCCGATGCGATCGACATAGGCTGCCGCCACGTTCAGTGGTCCGATTACGGCGTCGAGGGTATCGTTCACACCCTGCACAACCTTGCGGAAGTCACCCTGATGCCTAGAGGCATCGGCGCGGGTCTTGAGCTTGCCCTCGATGCCCGCCGCAGCCAGCATGCCCGCATCCTGCACCAGGGCATTCATCGCGTCCACGCACTGGTTCAGGTTGTTCTTGATCTCATTGAAGTCGCCATTGTAGACATCGGTGATCTTGGGCGGGATATCGCCCTTGGAGATGCGGTCCACGTAGCCGGCGGCCACGTTGAGGGGCCCGATGACAGCATCCAGGGTCTTGTTGACCCCATCCACGAGCTGGAACCAGCCGCCGACGAACTTGGTGGCCGAGGCGCGGGTCGAAAGGCGTCCGGCAATCCCGGCCTGAACCAGCGCATCCGTCTCCGCCAGGAGCTCGGTCATCATCGCGACCATGTTGTTCAGGTTGCCCTTGATGACGTTGTACTGGCCCTTGTACTCCGTGGTGATGGTCGGCGGAATGATGCCCTTGGCAACCTTGTCCACATAGTCAGCCGTCACATTCATGGGGTTGACGATGTTGGTGATGGCCTGGTTGACACCTGCGACCAGCTGATTCCAGCCGCCCACGAAGAGCTCGGCGTTGGCGCGCTTGTCCAGCTCACCGTCCGCGGCACCCTTGATGATGATGTCGGTCTGCGCCAGCAGGTCGCTCATCATCTTGACCATGTTGTTCAGGTTGTTCTTGATGACGTTGTACTGCCCCTTGTACTCCGTGGTGATGGTGGGCGGGATGATGCCCTTGGCGACCTTGTCCACATAGTCGGCCGTCACGTTCATGGGGTTGACGATGTTGGTGATGGCCTGGTTGACCCCTGAGACCAGCTGGTTCCAGCCGCCCACAAAGAGGTCGGCGTTGGCGCGCTTGTCCAGCTCACCGTCCGCAGCGCCCTTGATGATGATGTCGGTCTGCGCCAGCAGGTCGCTCATCATCTTGACCATGTTGTTCAGGTTGCCCTTGATGATGTTGAAGTCGCCGTTGTAGTTGTCAGTGATGATCGGAGGGATGACACCCTTGGAGATCTTGTCCACGTAGTCGGCGGTCACGTTCAGGGGACCAATGACAGCGTCAAGGCAGTCATCCACGCCCTGCACAATCTTGCGGAAGTCGCCTTGGTGCTTGGAAGCGTCGGCGCGGGTGGCCAGCTTCCCTGCCACGGCAGCCTCACTGAGCAGGCGGGCATCCGCCACGAGGGCGTTCACGGCATCCACGCACTGGTTGAGGTTGTTCTTGATCTCGTTGAAGTCGCCGTTGTACTTGTCGGTGATCTTGGGGGGGATGTCGCCCTTGGAGATGCGGTCCACATAGCCGGCGGCCACATTCAGGGGGCCGATGACGGCATCGAGGCACTCATTGACGCCCTGCACGATCTTGCGGAAGTCGCCCTGGTGCTTGGAGGCATCGGC
>CAIMFT010000029.1 GCA_903840385.1 uncultured Holophagaceae bacterium | reverse complement strand
CCTCCCAAGAGCCGGGCACCCGCCTGACCGCGCATCATCCGGGAGCGGCGGGTGACGGGCTCGAGGCCTTGATGGCCTCCCAAGAGCCGGGCACCCGCCTGACCGCGCATCATCCGGGAGCGGCGGGTGACGGGCTCGAGGCGTCCCTCGCCGAAGCGGGCTTCCAGGCGGAGCGATGAAAGCTTCCGGCGCCTTCCGCGAGCGGCTGCTGGAGGCCTGGACTGAGCTGCGGGAGAACCTCGGCCGCTCCATCCTCCAGGCTCTCGGGGTGCTGCTTGGCGTGGCGTCGGTGCTCGGCGGCTTCTCCATCTCGGACAGCCAGCGGAAGCGGGCCGACGAGATGTTCATCAAGATGGGCGGTCTGGACAAGCTCAACGTCATGCCCCGGGCCGCCATGAAGGACGGCCAGCCCACGGCGCTGCAGACAGCCAACCTGGGCCTCCGCGATGCAGATGCCCTCGGCGGCGAGGCCCTCAAGGCCGACGCCATCCAGGGGGTCAGCCGCCAGAAGAGCGCCCGGGCCCGCATTGTCTCGACCTTCATGGACCAGGACCGGCAGGTCAGCGGCATCGGGGGCGACTACATCCCGGCCAACGGCTACGGCCTTGCGGAGGGACGCAGCTTCTCCGTCTCCGAGATGGAAGATGGCGCCCCCGTGGTCATTCTCGGCACGGAAGCCGCCGCCACCTTCTTCCCCAAGGGCGACGCCCTCGGCCAGTCCCTGCGCATCGGCACCATCCCCGTCACGGTCATCGGCACCTTCCAGGAGCGGGTGTTCCACTTCCGGGAGGGCGGCGGCAACCAGTTCTGGTGGCGCAACCGCATCATCGCTGTGCCCGCCAACCTGGTGCAGCGGCGCATGAACGGCGACGCCTACCGCCGCGTGGACCGGGTCACCTTCCGCATCCCCGACATGGCCGCCATGAGCGGGTTTGCCCAGCAGCTGAAGGGCCTCGTGTCCGCCAACCACCGGCTGCAGGATGACTTCCGCCTGGACGATGTGGCGGCCCGCATGCGCCGCCGCCAGAGCCAGGGCAGCGTCTACGACATCGTCTTCCTGCTGTCCGGCGTGCTGGCCCTGGTGGGGGGTGGCATCGTCAACGTGAACATCCAGATGGCCGGCCTCAAGGAGCGGGTCCGGGAGGTGGGCGTGAAGATGGCCATCGGCGCTTCTGGCCGTGAGATCTTCAAGGGCTTCATGACCGAGGCCCTGCTGGTCACGGCCCTGGGCGGGGCCGCAGGCCTGGTGCTGGGCGTGGGCTTCTCCTGGGGCATCACCTACAGCATCGGCGTCCCCCTCCACATGACGGTGGCCAGCTTCCTCTGGGCCTACGGCATGGCCGCGGCCTTCGGGTTCCTCTTCGCCCTTTACCCGGCCTGGAAGGCCAGCAGGTTATCCCCCATGGAAGCTCTCCGCTATGAGTAGCGTGCGTCCTCCTGCCGGTATTACGGCCCGCGGCTTCGGCCTGGGCATGTTCTGGGAGGTGATCCGCACCGGCCTGGTGGAGCTCTGGGCCCACAAGCTGCGCAGCCTGCTGACCCTCACCCTGCTCATGCTCGGCGTCTTCGCCCTGGTGGTCATGACCTCGGTACTGGATGGCCTCATGGACAAGATCAGCACCGGCTTCGCCGGCATGAGCTGGGACGGCACGGTCCGCATCGCCCCCAAGACCCCGGAGAGTGGCGAGGACCGGAAGCGCTTCGCCATGAGCCCCGGGCTGCGCTACGAAGACCTCAGCCGCCTGAACGCACCCAATGCCAAGGTCCTGGCCTTCCTGCCCCGGGCCCAGAAGTCCGCTACCGTGAGGACCACGAGCGGTGCCGAGCGCATCTTTGTCATGGGCGTGAGCCCGGACTACGCCCAGTGGATGAACCGGCCCATCGGCCTCGGCCGCGGCCTCACTGAGGATGACCAGCGGCGCCGCTCCACCGTGGCCGTGGTGGGCGCCAGCCTGGCGGCCAAGCTCTTTGGGGGCGCGGACCCCGTGGGCCGCGACCTGGTGGTCGACGGTGTCCCCTTCCGCCTGGTGGGCGTCCAGGCGCCGGGGCAGATCTTCAATGACGAGAACTACTTCGACGCCAATGGGATCCTCATCCCCCTGGAGACCTACATGGACCGCCTGGACTCGAGCCACAAGCTGGCCCAGGTCACGGTCAAGCTCCGCAACCCCAAGGATGCTGGGGAGATCTCGGCCATGCTCCTGGGTCGCGTGCGCCAGGCGCACCACGGCATCGAGGATGCGGAGGTGGTGGACCTGGATGCCGAGGCCGCCAAGGGCTACCGGAACTTCCTGGAGCAGATGCGCGGCTGGAAGGTCGTCCTCCTGAGCCTGGCTGGCACCGTGCTGCTGGTGGGCGGCGTGGGGGTGCTGTCGGTGATGCTCATCAGCTTCAGCGACCGCCGCTTCGAGATCGGGCTCCGCAAGGCGCTGGGGGCCTCGGACCAGGAGATCTTCATCCAGTTCCTGCTGGAGGCCCTGGTGCTGGCGGCCCTGGGGGCGTTGCTCGGCACCCTGTCCGGCGCCCTGCTCTGCCAGGCCCTCTCCTCCAATTTCCCCTACGGCCTCGTGGTCAACCCGCTGGGTCTGGTCACCGCCTGGATCGTGGCCCTGACCCTGGCCCTGCTGTTCGGCCTCTACCCGGCATTTCGCGCCATGCGGCTCAGCCCCATGGAGGCGATGCGCTAGGCTGGTGGCATGGCCGATCCCATCCTCATCACCGAGTCCATCCGGGTTCCCGCTGATGCCATCCGCTTCAAGGCGGTGCGCGCCGGCGGCGCCGGGGGGCAGAACGTCAACAAGGTGTCCTCCAAGGTGGAGCTGCGCATCGACCTGACAGCCATCGAGGGCCTGCCGGAGGATGCCCTGGCGCGCCTGCAGGCGGCCCAGCGCAACCGGCTGGATGGCGAGGGGCTCTGGATGGTGGTCAGTGACCGCACCCGGGACCAGCTCAAGAACCTCGACGATGCCCGGGAGAAGGTCGCCGAGGGCATCCGCGCGGCCCTGGTGCGCCCCATCCCCCGCCGAGCCACCCGCCCCACCCGGGCCTCCAAAGAGCGCCGCCTGGACGCCAAGAAGAAGGCGTCCGACCTCAAGCGAAGGCGCAGCGGGCCGCTGGACTGAGCAGCCCGGGAGCTGTATAGAATTTATTTTTTATATTTTTACCTGTATTTTCATGGATTCACACCCCTTGGACTCCCCCCCCTGAGGTAACCTGGGCCTCTACACAAGGAGCCCCCATGTCCGAACAACAGTCCTACGCCCACCACCGCCGCTTTGACCCCCTGATGCACTTTGTCTTGATGCCGGTCCTGCTGGTCACCTGGTTCACCAGCATCTGGCACCTGATCAAGTACCCCAGCCTCCACGCCGCCTGGGCCATGGTCCTGTGCCTCATGCTGGTGCTGCTGGCGCTGTTGATCCGGGGCTATGCCCTCAAGGTGCAGGACCGCCTCATCCGCCTGGAGGAGTCCCTGCGCATCCAGCGCCTGCTCCCCGCCGACCTGGTCGCCCGCAGCGTTGCCCTGTCCCCCAAGCAGTGCGTGGGCCTGCGCTTCGCCGCCGATGCCGAGCTGGCCGACCGCGTCCGCGAAGCCCTCGACGAAAACCTCGACGGCGAAGCCATCAAAAAGCGCATCCAGACCTGGCGGCCTGACACCTTCAGGGTCTAGTACAAAAAGAAACTAATCCAACGCTAAGACGCGAAGACGCGAAGAGAAGCGAAGAAGGATCGACTGGGAATGAGCTCTTTCCCAGGCTTGTTTCCTTTTTCCTTCGCGTCTTCGCGTCTT
>CAIMFT010000028.1 GCA_903840385.1 uncultured Holophagaceae bacterium | reverse complement strand
GCACCTCGCGTGCGTCCAGCATCTCGGCCCCCAGTTGTCTGGGACCCAGCGTCCTCCATTCCCTATCCATGTCGCCTCCTCGGCGACTCAGGGGGTCAATAGTTCTGTCGCCAGGGGGTCAGTTTTGGCTGTCGCCCGATATGGGCTTTCAGCTCGTCTGGCACAGCCCTGGCGGCCTCCCCGAGGATTTCCAGGAGGCGGGTTAGTGCGAGGATGAGGGTTTCATCCGACGCGAACTCTTCCCGGGTTCTGGTACCAAGAATGGCCAAAGCCTTTGTGCCAGCCTGGACCATATGCCGCAGTCGGATGCGCTCATCCTTGGGCGACATAGAGCACCTGAGCTTCGGCGACTACCTGGGTTCGAACCTCTGGGGCCAGGAACCCGGGGGTCTCCAGATCCACAGTTCTGCCGAACAGGTCTGTGAGCTGGTCCTGGATCTCAAAGAAATGGAAGCCTGGCACCCGACCCGCCTCGAACTCCACCAGGAGATCCAGGTCACTTTCGGGTCGGGCTTCACCTCGCAGGGTCGAGCCAAAGAGGGCCACCCGGGCGATGCCATTTCTCTGGCAATAGAGCGCCAGCTCCCCCAATCGGGAGTCAATCTCAGGTGGAAGTGGGGGATGGGAAGCCATAGAGTCCATGCCAGCGGGGTCGAGGAGATACTAATCCCGAAGGCTTGGTGGGGCAATCGCGAGCCAATACAAGAGGGCCGAGCCAACCGGCCCGGCCCCTTGCGCTTTTTCTATCTCCGGCCTGCCAAGGCCGGAGCCTGGACGAGCCCTAGGTCAAAGCCCGAAGCCTCAAACTGCCGCCTTCGGCTGCTTCCTTGCCTCAACCACCTTGTCGGCGTCGCGACCCACGAGCTCCTGCAGGTGGTGGAAGGCCCAGGTGAAGGACCCGACGCCCATGGTGAGGCTGCGCAGCTCGACAATCACGTCACTCATCTCGGCCTGGGGGATGTAGGCAGAGACCACGTCCCAGCCGGTCCAGCCCTCCCGGGCATCGAAGCCGAGCACCTGGCCCCCGCGGCGGCCCGTCACCAGGCGCTGGGCTTTGGGAGTGAACTCGCTGGGCACAGCGATGTGCACCTCGCAGATGGGCTCGAGGAGCACGGGATGGCAGAGGGGGGCACCCTCGGACATGCCCACGCGGGCGGCGGTCTTGAAGGCCATGTCGGAGCTGTCCACGGTGTGGTAGCTGCCGTCCACCAGGGCCACATGGATATCGACCACCGGGAAGCCCAGGGGCCCGCGCTTCAGCCAATCCACCACGCCGTGCTCGATGGCCCCGAAGAAGTTCTTGGGGACCACGCCACCGACGATGCGCTCCTCGAAGACGAAGCCGCTGCCGCGCGGCAGGGGCTTGATCTCGAACCACACGTCGCCGAACTGGCCGTGGCCGCCGGTCTGGTGCTTGTGGCGGCCGTGGACCTTGGTGCCCTTGGTGAAGGTCTCCCGGTAGGGAACCAGGGGCGGATGGTGCTGGACCTCCAGCCCGAAGCGGCCCTTGAGGCGGTCGAGGGCGCACTTGAGGTGGACCTCGCCCTGGCCCCAGAGGATGCGCTCCTGGGTCTCGGCGTTCTGCTCCACATGCAGGGAGGCGTCCTCTTCGCAGAGCTTCTGGAGCGACAGCGAGAGCTTCACATCATCGCCGCTCTTCACCGTGTTCAGGCTCATGGCCAGCATGGGCTGCATGGGGGCGGGCCAGGCCAGCTCCAGCCGGCCTGAGGGGGTCAGGGCCTCGCTGGTGTGCACCTCGTCCATGCGGCCCAGGGCCACCACCTCACCGGCCGAGGCCTTGGCCTGCTTGATCTGCTGGGCACCGAAGGGGCGGTTGATGCCGCTCACCCGGTTGCCGGCCAGGGAGGAGCCATCGGCCACCTCGCCCCGCCAGATGCGGCTGATGCTCAGCTTGCCCACGTGCTGGGCGTGCACGGTCTTGAAGACCTGCACCAGGGCGTCCTTGCCCTCGGGAATGCCCAGGCGCGTGGCCGTGGCGTCCACCCGCGGAGACTCCTCGCAGAGGGCCTGGAAGAGCCGCCGCACGCCGGCATCCTTCTCGGCCGAGCCGAAGAAGACCGGCACCAGCAGGTCCTCCTGGACATCCTTCGCCATGTCCTCGCTGATCTCCTCCAGGGAGGGGACCATGTCGCTCAGCAGCTCCTCCATGAGGTGGTCGTCGAAGTCCGCCAGCTTCTCCAGCAGGGCCTGCCGGGCCTCGTGCTCCTCGGGCAGGACAGACTCAGGCATCTGGAGCAGGTCCGCATCCTTGCCGGCCTCGTACTTGTAGGCGTGCTCGCTGATGAGGTCCACGTAGCCCGTGACCACATCGCCATCCCGGATGGGGATCTCCACCAGCACCAGGGGACGCTCGGAGACGGCCTGCAGGGCATTCAGGACGTCCTTCAGGCGCGTGGCGGTGCCCGGCGCCTCCATCTTGTTCAGGAAGAGGACGTGGGGGACCTTGTGGTCGTCGAGGAACTTGAGGGTAGGCGCGACCATCAGGGCGCGGTTGGGATCGGGATCGCAGACCACCACGGCGATGTCGGCCACCATGAGGATGTGGGCCGTCTCCTGGCTGAACTCCACGGAGCCCGGGCAGTCGATGAGGGTCCAGGCCTCGCCGTTGTACGTGCAGGAGGCCAGGCTGGCCTCCACGCTCATCTGCCGGGCCTTGGCCTCGGCGGAGGCGTCACCGACGGTGTTCCCCTCCTTGACGGAGCCCTTGCGCGGCAAGGCGCCCGCTGCGAAGAGCAGGCTCTCCATCAAGGAGGTCTTTCCAGAGAGATAGGGGCCAACAATGGCCGCTACCCGGGGAGTTGGCTGAGAATTTCCGCTCACAGTGCCTCCGGTCTGGTCGTTTGCAATTAGGGACCGCCCCAAGTGTTCCGATCCCGTTACACCCTGGCAACACTAAAAAAAAGCCGCCCAGGAAAAGGCGGCTTAAGTCACAAAGTTGCGGTGCTTTCAGGCTAATTGCGGAGGGGCCGTCCCGATTTCAGGATGGACTCCATGCGGGCCTGGGTCTTCTCGTAGCTGCAGAGCCGGGCGAAGGCCTGGCGCTCCAGCTCGAGGATCCGGGTCTCGGAGATGTCCTGAACCGGGCTCACATCGCCCCCGGTGAGGATGGTGGCCAGCTCGCCCATGATGATGCCGTCGTGCTCGCTGGCCAGGCCCTGGAGCTGGAAGTCCCGCACGGCGAACTTGAGGCCTTCGGCCCCACCGCGACCGGGCAGGCGCAGGGTGCGCTCCTGCACCGGCTGGAAGTCCGCAGCCATGGCCAGGACCTCCTGCTTGGCCTCGTACAGCAGGAAGGTCTTGTTCATCACCCGGCGGTCCGTGCGGCGCAGGTAGCCGCCCCGCTGGGCCTCGTCGAAGCTCGTATGGACCACGGCGGTGCCGATGCCCTGGAAGGCCGCCTTCACCTTGGGCATGGGGCCCAGCTCGCCCTTGGCCGCCGCCGCCTCTTCCATGCGGAGCAGCATCTGGAGGCAGCCGCCCCCGGCGGGGATGACGCCCACGCCCACTTCCACCAGGCCGATGTAGAGCTCGGCGTGGCCCACCACCCGCTGGCAGGCCATGGTCAGCTCACAGCCGCCGCCCAGGGCCAGGTTGAAGGGCGCCGCCACCGTCGGGAACGGGGCGTAGGTCAGCATCCGAGCCGCAAACTGCAGCCGGCGGGCCACCTCCTCGATGAGGTCGAACTGCCCTTCCTTGGCGGCGTTCAGCACCATCACCAGGTTGGCCCCGGCGCTGAAGTGCTGCCCCTGGTTGCCCACCACCAGGCCCTTGAAGCGGCCAGGGATGTGCTTCTGGATGGTCTCCTCCATCAGGCCGATGATGCCGTCGTCCAGGGCGTTCATCTTGCTGCGGAAGGCCAGGCAGGCCACGTCGTCGCCCAGGTCAAGGAGCTGGCAGCTGCCGTTCTCGGCCACCACCTTGCCCTGACCCTCCTGGCGCTTGAGGATCATCACCCGCCGGTCCTCGAGGATGGGATCGAAGGCCAGGGTTGTTGGGTTCAGCTGGGATACCTGGACCCCGTGCTCCCAGCGGTAGAAGCCTGGGATGCCCTTGGCCAGCATCTTGGCAACCAGTGGTGGCAAGGCGATGCCATCGAAGCTGAGGCGGGCCGCCACGCGCTCCAGGCCCAGGGTGTCCCACAGCTCGAAGGGGCCCAGCTCGAAGGCGAAGCCGTTGCGAATGGCCCGGTCCACGTTCAGGGGGCCGTCCGTCACTTCGCCCAGGCGGTTGACCGCATAGACCAGGTTGGGGGCGATGCAGCGCCAAGCCAGGCGGCCGGCCTCCGTGTCGCTGGTGAGCAGGGTGCGCACCTTCTCGGCGGGGTCGTCGATGCCCTTCAGCTCCTTGAGGATGGGCCAGTCCTTCTTCACCTGCGGCACGTACTCCCGCGTGGTGGCGTCGAGGGCCAGGAAGGTCTTCTTGCCCTTGGCGTCCTTGGGGCCCTTCTTGAAGAACCCCTGCTTCGTCTTGTTGCCCAGGAGCTTGTTGTCCAGCATGTACTGGAGCAGCTCCGGGAACTTGAAGACGTTGCGCTCTTCGTCCTGGGGACAGAGGTCATAGACGTTCTTGGCAGTGGCGGCGAGGATGTCGACGCCCGCCAGATCGGCGGTGCGGAAGGCGGCGCTCTTGGCGCGCGCGGCAGCGTCACCCAGCACCGTATCCACCACTTCGAAGGGGATCTTTTCCGCCAGGGCCATGTGCAGGGTGGCCATGATGCCGTGGATGCCGATGCGGTTGCCGATGAAGGTGGGGCTATCGAAAGCCGGCACGACCTCCTTGCCCAGGCCCTCCTCCAGCCAGGTGCGGAAGGCCATGGCCTCGGCGGGGTTCACCTCGGGACCGGTGACGAACTCCAGCAGGCGGAGGTAGCGCACGGGGTTGAAGAAGTGCGTGATGACGAAGTGGCTGCGGAAGGCGTCGTTGCGGCCCTCCACCAGCAGCTTCAGGGGGATGCCGGAGGTGTTGGAGCTGATCCAGGCACCGGCTTTGAGGTGGGGCTCCAGGCGGCCATACAGCTCGCGCTTGATGGCCAGGTCCTCCTTGACCACCTCCACCACCCAGTCGCAGTCCGCCAGCCGATCCAGGTGGTCCCTCAGGTTGCCGGGGCGGATCCGCTTCAGGAAGGCGCCGTGCATGGCCAGGGCCGGCTTGCTCTTGGCCAGGGCCGCCAGGGCCCCCGCCGCCAGCTTATCCGGCGCCGCGTCGTCAATGACGATGTCCAACAGCTCCACCTGGCAGCCCGCCGAAGCCACATGGGCCGCAATGCCCGACCCCATCACCCCCGACCCCAGCACACCAATCTTCAAAATGGCCATGACAACTCCTTTTAATCCACAGATTCCACAGATTCCACAGATTTCGCCTGGCGACTGTCGTGGGAGGAACCGACCATTCGCCGACTCTCGAGAGAACGTGCTCCAAAGTTGACGAGAAGGCCCACCGGAAGGGCTGTCGCCTTGAGGTAGTTCAGGATCTGGGCGTCTTCGTTAGGTCCCAGCCGAGCAAGGGCTTTCAGCTCGACGATCACTCTGTTGAAGCAAATAAAATCGGCACGAAATCCCGTGTTCAAGGTCTGGCCCTTGTAGGTGATCGGGATCGGAACTTCCCGATTGAAAGGGATGTTCCGTGCCTGGAACTCGATGGCAAGCGCCTCCTGGTAGACAGGTTCCGAGTATCCACACCCAAGCACCCGGTGGACCTCCATGGCCGCACCGATGATGGCGTAGGTATCAGGGTCCTTGGGCTCCACGGCGTCCTTGCTGAGAATCTGTGAAATCTGTGAAATCTGTGGATTACAGCTTTTCAATCACCGAAGCAATGCCTTGGCCGCCGCCGATGCACATGGTGGCGACGCCGTACCTGCCGCCGTCGGTCTCCAGGCGGTGCAGGAGGGTGGTGAGGATGCGGGCGCCGCTGGCACCCAGGGGGTGGCCCACGGCGATGGCGCCGCCCCAGGCGTTCACCTTGGCGGGGTCATAGCCGCCCTCGCGGATGACGGCGAGGCTCTGGGCGGCGAAGGCTTCGTTCAGCTCCATGGCATCCACCTGGTCGAGGGTCAGGCCCAGGCGACCCAGCACCTTCTTCACGGCGGGCACAGGGCCGATGCCCATGCGGTCCGGCTCCACGCCAGCCACAGCGCCACCCAGAATGCGGGCCCGGGGGCGGAGGCCCAGGGACTTGGCCAGGCCCTCTTCCATGACCAGGAGGAAGGCTGCCCCGTCGGTGATGGGGCTGCTGTTCCCGGCAGTGACATTGCCCCCCGCCAGGAAGGCGGCCTTCAGCTCGCCCAGCTTCTCGACGCTGGTATCGGCCCGCACGCACTCGTCCCGCTGCAGGGTGCTGGGCTTCCCGTCCAGGCCCTGGGTCTCGAAGGGGACCACTTCCCGGTCGAACTTTCCGGCCTGCCAGGCCGCTGCGGCCTTCTGGTGGCTGAGGCAGGCGAACTCGTCCTGCTCCCGGCGGGTGATGCCGTATTCCTTGGCCAGGTTCTCGGCGGTGATGCCCATGGAGCAGTAGGCCTCGGGGTAGTGCTCGGCGAGGAAGGGATCCACGCTGGGGTTGAAGCCCATCATGGGGACCTTGGACATGCTCTCCACACCTCCGGCGAGGAAGAGGTCGCCCTGCCCGGCAGCGATGGCCCGGGCGGCCATGAGCATGGCCTCCTGGCTGCTGCCGCAGAAGCGGTTGATCGTGGCGGCACCGGCGGTGATGGGCAGACCAGCCCGGAAGCTGACCATGCGGGCCAGGTTCATGCCCTGTTCACCTTCAGGCATGGCACAGCCCACCAGCACGTCCTCGAGGGCCGACCAGTCGGCGAGCAGGGGCTTGATGGCTGCCAGCACGGCGGCGCCCAGGTGCTCCGGGCGGGTGGCGGCGTAGGCCCCCCTGATGCCCCTACCGATGGGGGTTCGCTTGGCTTCGACGATGACGGCTGATCGCATGGGGCCTCCCGGTGTGAATAAACCTCTGGTCTTGGCTGGGAGGAGCCTAGCACCGGGCCCGGATGCCCGTCCCCACTTACCGTGGGTCAACGGGCGTGTTGCCCGGCGCTTATTCCAGTCAAGATGGGAGGACCCCCCGGGATCCCCCATGAAAAATGCCCCGCCCCATGCCCTGGAACCCCTGCTTGCCGAGTGCCGCAAGGTGATCGTGGGGCAGTCCCGCCTGCTGGACCGCCTGCTGGTGGCCCTGCTCTGCCGGGGCCATGTGCTGCTGGAGGGCCTGCCGGGCCTGGCCAAGACCCGCACCGTCAAGACCCTGGCCGCCGCCAGCCACCTGAGCTTCCGCCGCATCCAGTTCACCCCGGACCTGCTGCCCAGTGACGTGGTGGGCACCCTGGTCTTTGATCCCCGCCACCTCACCTTCAGCCCCAAGCGGGGACCCGTCTTCGCCAACCTGGTGCTGGCCGACGAGATCAACCGGGCCCCCTCCAAGGTGCAGGCGGCCCTGCTGGAGGCCATGGAGGAGCGCCAGGTGACGCTTGGGGAGGACAGCTTCCCCCTGCCGGACCCCTTCCTGGTGCTGGCCACCCAGAACCCCCTGGAGCAGGAGGGCACCTTCCCCCTGCCCGAGGCCCAGATGGACCGCTTCCTCTTCAAGCTGCGGGTGGACTACCCCGGCCAGGAGGAGGAGGTCGAGGTGCTCCGGCGGGCCCACCTGGACGGCGGCGACGTGCGGCCCGTGGTGGACGCCCCCACCCTGCTGGCGGCGGGCCGGAAGGCCGCCGAGGTGCGCCTGGACGAGGCCATCCGGGCCTACATCGTGCGTCTGGTGCAGGCCACCCGCCCCGACCACGGCAAGGCCTGGAAGGGCAAGGAGCAGCTCCGCTGCGGCGCCAGCCCCCGGGCCTCCCTGGCCCTCCAGGCCGCCGCCAAGGCCCAGGCCTGGCTCCAGGGCCGGGACCACGTGCTACCCCAGGACGTGGTGGACCTGGCCCCGGACGTGCTGCGCCACCGCCTCCTGCTGACCTTCGAGAGTGAGGCCGACGGGGCCACCACCGACCAGGCCATCACCCAGCTGCTTCAAGCCGTACCCAGACCGTAACTTTGCTGTTCCTTGGGTTGACCCCCGCCTCCGGGGTGGGGCAGACTGGCCTTGGCCCAGCGGCCGGAAAGGAGGTTCCATGGGACGACACGCCGATCTCTCCGAACCTCCGTCGAGACGCGCCGCCCGCTGAGGTGGCATCCGACTGCTCTTCCGCATCCGCACTCTGATCGGGACGCTGGCGCACTGCAATGTGCCTCGTCCGCTCCTCCGGACCGGCCATGATCCATCGCTTGCTCGACAGCGTCTGGGGCCAGGCGACCAACCTCCTGACCGCCCCCATCCGCCACAAGCGGTGGATCGACCTCCTTGTGCTCGCCGCCATGGGCAGCACCCTGGCGGCGCTCTGGTACGTGGGCCTGGAGTGGACCGCCGTCCAGCGCCACACGGTGGAGATCTCCCTGAGCGCCTGGGCCCTCCCCAAGTACCTGCTGCTCTCCCTCATCCGCGCCATCGCCGCCTATGCCCTGTCCCTCACCTTCACCCTGGTGGTGGCCTACTGGGCCGCCAAGGACCCCGTGGCCGAGCGGATCCTGGTGCCCATCCTGGACATCCTGCAGAGCGTCCCCCTGCTGGCCTTCCTGCCGCCGGTCCTGCTGGTCATGCTCACCCTGTTCCCCCGCAGCAATGTGGGCCTGGAGCTGTCGGCGGTGCTGCTCATCGTCACCTGCCAGGCCTGGAACATGGCCTTCAGCTTCTACCAGAGCCTCAAGGCCCTCCCCAAGGACCTGGAGGAGACTGCGGCGCTCTACGGCTTCAGCTGGCTCCAGAAGCTGCGCCTCGTGGAGCTGCCCTTCGCCACCCCTGGCCTGGTGTGGAACTCCATGGTGAGCGTGGCCAACAGCTGGTTCTTCCTCATGTCCGCCGAGGCCTTCAAGGCCGGCGACAAGAACTTCCAGCTGCCCGGGGTCGGGTCCTACATGAATGCCGCCGTGGAGCAGGGCAATGGCCGGGCCCAGGTCTACGCCATCCTCACCATGCTGGCCCTGGTGGTGCTGCTGGATCAGCTGGTGTGGCGGCCCGTGGTGGCCTGGTCCCAGCGCTTCCAGGTGGATGAAGGCGCCGAGGTCGAACCCGAGGTGAACTGGCTCCTGCGCTTCCTGCGCCGCTCCCGCCTCCTGCGCTGGCTGGAGGCCCGCCGGAACCACCGCCTGCACCTGCGGCGGCCCCGCCCGGCCCTCCTGAAGCGAGCAGAGGAAGGCATCACCCGGCCTGGCCGGCTGGCCCCCTGGTTCGCCGGCTCGGCCCTGCTGGTGGTCATCGGGCTCCTGGCCCTGGGCGGGCTGTCCGTGGTGCGCCTCCTGGTGGATGTGCGCCCCGCCCAGTGGCTCCACCTCCTCAAGGCCGGCGGCGCCTCGCTCTCGCGGGTGCTGCTCTCCACCTTCCTGGCCACCCTCTGGACCCTGCCTGTGGGCCTCTGGATCGGCATGTCGCCCAAGTGGTCCCGCCGCCTCCAGTCCGTGGTGCAGGTGGCAGCCTCGTTCCCATCCTCGCTGATCTTCGCCAGCCTCATCCTCGTCTTCCAGGGCCTGGGCATCGGCCTGGGGGTCAGCTGTGTGCTCCTCATGGTGCTGTCGACGCAGTGGTACCTGCTCTTCAACATCATCGCCGGGGCCCAGGCCATCCCCATGGAGCTGCGGGAGGCCTCCCGGGCCTTCCGGCTCTCCCTGTGGCGGCGCTGCTGGAGCCTCTACTTCCCCGCCGTGTTCCCCTTCCTGGTCACGGGCTGGGTCACCGCCACCGGCGGCGCCTGGAATGCCAGCATCGTGACCGAGATCGTGACCGCCAAGCACCAGACCCTGCGCACCCTCGGGCTGGGGGCAGAGGTCGTCCTCGCCACAGACCGGGGCTCCATGCCCGACCTGGCTGCCAGCGCCCTGCTCATGGCGGGCCTGGTGGTGCTCTTCAACCGCCTCGTCTGGGGCCCCCTCTACAAGCTGGCGGAAACCCGCTACGCCATGAACCGCTGAGGTGCACATGCAGCTACCCTTCGGTGCCCCCATCTGCGAGCTCCGCAATGTCCAGATGCGCTTCCCCAGCGGCAAGGGCAAGGTCCAGCGCGTGCTGGAGGACATCCTGCTGGACGTGCGGCCCGACGAGATCCTGTCCATCATCGGCCCCAATGGCTGCGGCAAGTCCACCCTGCTGCGCCTCCTGTCGGGCCTGCTGGAGCCCACCCAGGGCGAGGTGCTCTATCACGGCGATCGCCTGACGGGGCTCAACCCGGGCGTGGCGGTGGTGTTTCAGACCTTCGCCCTCTACCCCTGGATGACCGTGGAAGAGAATGTCCGGGTGGTGCTGCGGGCCCGGGATCTGCCAGAAGGCGAGGTGCGGGAGCGGGCCCACCAGGCCATCCGCAAGGTGGGCCTCGAGGGCTTCGAGGAGGCCTACCCCCGGGAGCTGAGCCGCGGCACCAAGCAGCGCGTGGGCGTGGCCCGGGCCCTGGCGGTGGACCCCGAGATCCTGGTCATGGACGAGCCCTTCAGCCAGGTGGACGCCCTCACCGCTGAGGCCCTGCGGGCGGAGCTGCTGGACATCTGGGCCGATGCGGAGCGCAACCCCTCCTCCATCGTCATGGTGAGCCAGTCCATCCGCGAGGCCCTGCTCATGGCGGACCGGGTGGCCATCCTCTCGGGCATCCCCGGCACCGTGCGCACGGTGGTGGAGGTGCCCCTGCCCCGCCCCCGGGACAGCCGCTCCCCCGAGTTCATGAAGCTGGTGGACCACATCCACGACATCATCACCAGCGCCGAGCTGCCGGACATCCACGTCACGGCCCCCATGCCCTCCTCCTCCCAGGAGGACCCTGTGGAGCCCCTGCCCCTGGTGCAGAGCGCCGACATCCTGGGCCTCCTGGAGTTCCTGGAAGCCCAGGGCGGCACCAGCGACCTGTTCCAGGTGGCCTCCCACACGCACGTCCCCTTCGACCGGGTGCTCACCACGGTGAAGGCCGCCGAGATGCTCGACCTGGTGGACACCCCCAAGCGGGGCGTGCTGCTGACGGCCCTGGGCAAGCGCTTCGTGAATGCCAACATGGACGACCGCAAGGACCTCTGGCGCGCTCAGCTGCTGGAGCTCCGCCTGTTCCGGGTGGTGTGCCAGATGATGGAGCTGGAGGATGGCGAGCTGCCCAAGGAGGCCCTGCTCGTGGAGCTGGCCACCCGCCTGCCCATGGAGGACCCCGAGCAGACCTTCGAGACGCTTGTTGGCTGGGGCCGCTTCGGCGAGCTCTTCGCCTACCGCGAAGAGCGCGGCGTCCTCACCCCGGAATAGCGCCTAGCCGAGCGCCTTGCTTCCAGGGCTTTTTGACGGGGAGAACTGCAAGAGCTTGTTATCCCTGTGGATCCTACCTGCCTTGAGCCATTCAGTGGCTGGAGTCGGGCACGGGCGGGGTCAGGGCGCAGAGGGTGACGCCGGCCAGGACCAGGAGGGCGCCCAGGCTCTGGACGGGGCGCATGGCTTCGGCCAGGAGCAGCCAGCCCAGGATGACCGTGGCCACAGGCTGGGTCATGAGGCCCATGGCCCCCATGCTGGTGGGCACATGGCCCAGGCCCCAGGTGATGAGCCACCAGGCCCCCACCTGCACCCCCAGCCCCAGGGCCAGGAGGGCCCACCAGGCCCGGGGCGGGTAGCCGCTGAAGGCCTCGCCCCGGGCCCAGCCCAGGGCGCCGAACAGGACCGTGCAGCAGAGCACGACCCAGAAGAGAGCTTCGAGGGTGTTGAGGTTCCTCCGGGCCCGCCCCAGGGCCAGGGTGAAGGCGGCATAGGCCAGGGAGGCCAGGGCCCCCAGCAGCTCCCCCAGGCCCGTCCCCAGACGCGCGCCCTGGGCCAGACCCAGCACCAGGGCCCCGGCGGTGGCCAGGGCCATCCCAGTCCAGAAGCGGCGGCGCAGGCGGGCACCCAGCCAGAGCACCGACACCAGCGCCACCCAGATGGGGGCCAGGGTGACCAGGAGGGTGGCGTTGGCGGCGCTGGTCAGGCGCAGGGCCGTGTGCCACATCCACAAGTCCGTGACGAAGCAGGCCCCCGCCAGGAGGGCCCACAGGCGCGGGCCGGCCGGGCCTGGGGTCCGCTGCCGCCAGGCCAGCACGGCCACCAGGGGGAGGGCGAAGGCCATGCGGTAGAAGCCCACCAGGAGCGGGCTCGCCGGCGCCGCCCAGCGCACCAGCATGGCGGCGAAGCCCAGCAGGGAGGCCCCCAGGATCAGGGCCGCCAGTCCCCGGGCATCCGGCGCTTCCCGCAGGGTCATGGCACAGCCTTCCTGGATGGGCTCAGCCCTCGAGAGCCTCGGCGACCTTGCCCACCAGGGTGGAGGCTTCCACCGGCTTCAGGAGGAACCCGGAGATGCCCAGCTGCTGGAGCCGGTTGAGGCTCCCCTCGTCCCGGTGCGCCGACACGATGAGGATGGGTAGGTCCTTCAGGGCCGGGTCCTCGCGGCAGGCCCGCACCAGGCTCTCCCCAGGGCAGTCCGGCATGAGGCAGTCGGCCATGAGCAGGGCCACGGGCGTGTCCCGGAGCACCTTCAAGACCTCGAAGAGCGAGGTCGGGTCCACCTCCACGGCATCGTGGCCAGAGGCGCGCAGGGCGCCTGCAGAATAGGCCCGGACCAGGCGACTGTCGTCCACCACGGCAATGCGGGGCATGGTGCCTCCCAGTCCCCTCATCGTAATACCAGAAAAAAACTTGAGCAATTGAGGGAAATGCCATGAAGCGGGTCCCCCTCAGTTGGCCCAGCGGGAGACCTGCTCCCAGATATCGTCATCTGTGGAGGGACCGTTGAGGATGACAGCGAAGACCCGCACCTTGCCTTCGGGGGTCTGCAGGTAGCCGCAGAGGCTGGTGACCTGGTCCAGGTGGCCGGACTTCACCCGCACCCGCCGGGCCAGGTTGGCATCCTTGACCTTCAGCTTCCAGGGCTCCCCACCGATGATCTTGAGGGAGGACACGAACTCCGGCCCCACCTCGAAGTCGTGGTAGGCACCCCGCAGGATGATGGCCAGGGTGCGGGCCGAGAGGCGGTTGTCCTTGCTGAGGCCGGAGCCGTCCGTGAGCTTGACGACCTCGGGCCCCAGGTCGAATGCGTCCTGGTAGAAGGCCTGGATGCGCTTCACGCCCCGGGGCCAGGAGCCCTCGCCGAAGGACCGCACCAGCATCTCGACCATGAAGTTGTTGGACCACTTGTTGATGTCCATGACCAGGGAGCGCAGGGGCGGCGAGGGCCAGCCCAGCAGCTTGCGTGGGGTGGTGACCCCGGCGGGCAGGCCCTCCACGGGGATGCCCGTCTCCACCAGGAGGCGCTGCAGGGTCTCCCGGGCCAGGCGCTGGGGATCCGCCACCTGGCGGCCCGTCTCGTCCCGGTTGAAGTTCACGGACAGGGCCAGCACGGAGGGCAGGGTGTCGGCGGAGGTGTTCTCCCAGCCCTGGGGCGCCCGCTGGGCGTCAAAGGCCCCCTGGTCCAGGCGGATGCTGCCCTTCACCCGCCGCACGCCAGCCTTCTTGAGGCCCTGCGCCAACAACCAGAGGCGCTCGCTGGTGAGCAGGGGATCCCCGGCGCCCTTGAAGGTCAGGTCGCCCTGGACCACCCCATCGACGAGGTCGCCCCAGACCTCGGTCTCCAGGAGGAACTCCGGCTTGAGGCTCTTGAGCAGGGCGTAGGTGGAGACCGCCTTGGTGGTGCTGGCGGGGATCAGGGCCAGATCATCCCGGTGCCGACCCAGGACCTTGCCGGTGTTGGCGTCCCAGAGGCCAGCCGAGACCCGCACGCCCCGGGCTTCCAGGCGCAGGGCCCAGGCCCGCAGGTCCTGGGCGGGCAGTGCCTGGGCCACCAGCAGGAGGAGGGACAGCAGCACGGGCTTCATGGGACCTCAGTTCTTGGGGGTCTGAGACTGGGTCTGCGACTGGCCCTGGGTGGCGGGGGTGGGGGTGGTTCGCTGGAGGTTGCGCAGGCGGGTCGCCTCGTCCCCCAGGCCCAGGAGGTTCTGGTCCGCCGAGAAGGTCCATTCCCGCACCAGCTCCTTGGATTGGTAGATGTGCTTCCCATTCTGGATGCCCTTGCTCCGGACCCCCACGATGGGCAGGCCCTGAGTGTTGCCGGAGGCCCCCGGCTGAACCTGGGTGATGAACTCCCAGTCTCCCGACTCCGTCATGGGGTCCTTGTACTTCTGGCGCAGGATCCGGGGCCGGACCTTCATGACCTCGTCCAGGTCCCGGGGGTACTGCTTGGTCCGGGCGAAGTAGATCCGCAGGGCTTCGGCGATGGCTTCGCCGCGGAAGATCAGCTCCTCCTCATTGGCGTGCTGCACCTCGAAGCTGATGGAGGGGGCGGTCTTCATGAGCAGGATGCCCATGCCCACTGCCAGGGCCAAGGCCAGGGCCATGGTGAATCCGCGCTGGCGAGGGTGGGCAGGCATCCGGGCTCCAGGTCCCAGGTTACCAGGAGCCCCGGTCTGCTTTGCGGGTCATGAGCTCCCGGAAGGCCTTCACCACCTCCGGGTCGAACTGGGCCCCGGCCTCGCTGTTCAGCTCTTCCAGGGCCTGGCGGAAGCCCATGGGGCTGCGGTAGCCCTTGCCGCTGGTCATCACCTCGTAGGCCTCGATGATGCCGATGATGCGGCTGCCCATGGGGATGGCGGTCTCCCGGAGCCGGTCCGGGTAGCCATTCCCATCCCAGCGCTCGTGGTGGTGCCGGATGGTCCGCACCACATCAAAGGGAAAGCGCAGGTCCTTCAGGAACACCGCCGCCAGCTCCGGGTGGCTGCGCACCTTGCGCAGCTCCTCGGCACTGAGGTCCTGCTTGGCCAGCATCTTGGGGTCCAGCATCAGGAGACCGACATCGTGCAGGATGGCGGCGATGCTGACGGCCTCCACCTCCTCGGTGGCCAGACCCAGGCGGAGCGCCAGGTCCCGGGCCAGGCGGGCGGTGGCCAGGCTGTGCGGGCGGAGGCTGGGCATCCGCCCCTCCCCTGACTGCAGGATGCGGTGACTCACAGAGAGGAAGGCGTGGTGATAGCGCTCGTGGAGGCGGGACTCCTGCAGGTGGAGGGCCAGCACCCGCCCCATCTGCTGGATGGCCTCGATCTCGGCCCGGGAGAAGGACTGCTCCTCCTGGCGCAGGACCATGAAGAGGTCGTGACCGCGCGGGCCCTCGTTCAGCAGCAGCGGCATGCAGACGGCAAAGGCCCCATCGATGGCTGGCATCTCCACCAGGCCCGTCTGGGTGATGAGGCGGAGGTCCTGGGGGGGCACCGCCGGCAGGTGCGGCGTGGCGTGGCCCAGGAGCTGCTGCTGGAGGCCATCCGACAGCGGGAAGGTGCTGTAGGCCAGGATGGGGCGGAGCTCCTCGGGATCATCGATCCACAGTGCCACCGCGGAAGCGGACAGGAGCTTGCTGATGAGCTCCGCCACCTCCCAGAAGAAGGTCCGCAGCTCCGGGCGCACCATGCCGCGCTTGCGGTCCGGGTTGGGGGGCGGCGGCGCCACCCAGCCACTGAGGGTGCGGTCCGGGTCCCAGGGGACCGGCGCATAGGTCGCAGCGCCACCGGAGAAGCCGTGGAGCTGTTCCGGATTTCGTGGGCCGGCCGAGGGGCGCGGCGGGGCCGCTGGGGTTCGGGTGGAGACCGGGCGGACCACCGGCGGGGGACCCGGCTCAGCGCCCTGGAAGCCGAGGCCTCGAAGCTCCGTCACCAGATCTCGGCAGATGGCCAAGGTGGCCTGCTCGTCCTCCTCAGGGTGGAAGGTGCCGCCCTTGAGGCGGTCTCGCTGGACCAGCAGACCCACCCAGACCCCTTCCAGGTGCAGGGGCGTCACGAAGGCCCGGGGGAAGGCCCCATCCGTGCCGGCATCGGTCAGCTCCGGCCAGTCGGCGGGACCCTCCAGCAGGAAGGAGCGCCGCTCCCGCTGGGCGCGGGCCAGCAGGGGATGCCCCTCAAGAATCACCGGCGGGGGAGTCTTGCCCCGGGGCCAGCCGTAGAAGCTGACCACCTCGAAGTTCCGCCGGCCGGGGAGGCGCAGGTACAGCACGCCCTTGGTGCTACCCACCTCTTCGAGACAGCGGTAGAGCACCTGGGAACACCGGTGGGCGACGGCATCACCGAGGCGTTGGGCGACAGAGGAGGCTGAGGGTTGAATCCGGGCACCTATGGGTTGGCCTCCCATCATGCCAGACCAAGCCAAGTGCATTCCAACGAATTGATTGGGAAAATTGCGTCGTTTACCTGCAGATCAGCAATCAATGCCCTGCGCCGGGGGCAGGGCCAGGCTGGCCACCTGGAGGGTCCGGTCCGCCCAGCGGGTGAGCCCCGCCAGCTGGCTCCCGGTGCCGCACTCGAAGAGGGGCGCCGCCAGCGTCTGCAGGTGGGCCACCACCGCCAGCCAGTCCACGGGCAGGGCCACCGAGGCCAGCCCCTCGTCCCAGGCCGCTGGTCCATCCTCCAGGGAGCGGCCATCGAAGTGGGACAGCAGGGGGAAGGCCGGGGCGGCGGGGCGCCAGCCCGACAGGCGGCGAACCAGGGCTGGCAGCAGGGGCGCCATGTGGGGTCCGTGCAGGGGGTGGCGCACCGGCAGGAGGCCGACCTTCAGGGCCGTGGGGGCCAGGGCCGCCACCAGGGGCTCCAGGTCCGCCACGGCCCCGGAGACGGTGAACTGGGCACGACCGTTGCGGTTGGACAGGACCAGGCCCGGGTGCTCCAGCAGCGCCCGGTGGAGGTCCGCCTCCGACACGCCGATGCAGAAGGCCATGCCCATGGGCCGCCCGGCGAAGGCCTCGGCGCTCAGGTCCTCCACTGCCGTGATCAGCTCCAGCGCCGCCTCCAGGGGCACCACCCCCGCTGCCACCAGGGCCGAGTAGAAGCCCATGCTGTGGCCGGTGGCGGCCAGCGGCAGGGGTAGTCCCGCCTGGCGCCAGGATCGGAACACCCCCACCGAGTGGGCCAGCACGGCATAGGGGGCCACCCGCTGGGCCCGCAGGGCCTCCAGGGGACCTTCTGCCATGAGCTGGCGCAGGGGAATGCGAAGGTGGGCCTCGGCGGCCGCCAGGGTCCCGGCCCAGGCGCCCTGCCCCGCCCAGCCAGTGGCCATGCCCACGGCTTCCGTCCCCTGACCGGGGAAGAGCAGCAGGGGTCTGCGGGTGGCATCCATGCCCCCAGCATACGGGCTTCCGGCCAGCTCGGGTTTGGCCCAAGGGCGGCACTCGGCTACCGTTTCCGGATGGCCCCCTTTCCTTCCTGGCAGCAGGTCGCCTGGCATGCGCGCCGCTCCTACTGGGAGCTGGCGGAGGCCGAGCGCCACGAGCTGAGGTCCGCCCTGGAGCGGGAGGCCGCCGACCGGGCCCGCCACACCGAGGACGCCCTGGCCGAGTACGCCAGCCTGCCCGGCACCCTCGAGGGACAGCTGGTGAATGGGGACATCCTGGCCACCCTGCTGCCCACCCTCTGCGCCAACCCCACCCAAGGCTACGAGGCCCTGGAAGACCCGGGCGGCCGGGCGGCCATTCACCTCAATGCCCTGGGCAAGCGCCTCCGGGACCGGGCCCTGGACCGCGCTGGGGGGGCGCCGGTGATCATCTTCATGGGCGGCCAGGCCTCCGGCAAGACCACCGGGGCGCTGGCCTTGGGGGGGGCCTTCGGGGCCGCCTTCGATGCCCCCCACGCCGAGCCCGAGGGGCTGGAGTTCCTGCTGGGGCGCCTGGGCCGCTCAGGGTGCGGGGAGATCCACGTGGCCTACACCGACCGGACCCCCGAGGGCAGCCTGAAGGCCATGCTGGCGCGCTCGGAGCGGGAGGGCCGCTACGTCCCCCTGGACCGCATGGCCCGGGCCCATGCCGGGGCCCCCACCACCTTCCTGCACCTGGCCTCCGAGGTCAGCCGGGGCTTTCACCTCTATCACGTGCGGGTCCAGGAGGATGCACCGGCAAATATGACCCAGGGCCTCGAGGCCGTCATGGGGGTCCGGATTCGGGAAAAACCCTCCGAATCTGTGGTTGCCTATCGGCTGCAGACCGCTTACATTTCTCTCCTAAGGAACCAAACTCATGATCCTCAAGCCTGGTACCCGCGAGATGTCCTCGCTGGCCTCAACCGAAGCCTCGACGCCTGGCGTCGAAGCGAAGCCGACCATCTCCTTCGCCGATTTCTACAGGCTGTGGAGGAAGGAAGTCCCGCTGGTGGTGCAGACCCACGAGGAACATCGGCTGGAAGTGCGGCGGAGCCTGGGCCTGGCCTAGGCTGAATTCGCTACGCGAATTCAGATAACAAAAGACTCTTTGTGGAATTCGCAGAGCGAATTCCTATCTGAATTTGCGCAGCAAATTCAGTCGCGATAGCCCAGCACCACCAGCAGGCATGGCCCGCCCGCAATCACCGACAGCCCCAGCTCCTCCGCAGCCCGGATGGCGGCAGCGCTCTCGGCACCGGGCTGCATCCAGACGTGCTTCACCCCGGCTGCAGCGGCGTCGCGCACCACCTGCTCAGTGATGGCCGGGGGCGTGATCACGGAGATCGCTGGCACCGGCCCCGGCAGCGCCGCCAGGGAGGCGTAGGACTTCAGCCCCTCCACCGCCTCGGCGCGAGGGTTGATGGGATGCACCGTCCGCCCGTGCTGCATGTAGCAGCGCAGCACCTTGTTGCCATACTTCGACCGATCCACGCTGGCCCCCACCACCGCAAAAGAATCACAAGCCAGGAAGGCCTGAATGCGAGCAACAACAGGATCGGACATGGGGTCACTCCAGGAAAATCATTTAGCCACGAGCGGCCCGCAGGGCCCACAGGGGAATCCGAACGGATTCCCCTCGGAGGCAAACCCTGGACTGGACCGAACCCCTCACGCCAGGCTCTGGATGGCCCGCACAGTCATCTCACCTCGGAGGGTCTCCACGGCTTCGCAGGCGGCCAGGGCGGCGCTCAGGTTGGTGATGCAGGGGATCTTCAGGCGCAGGGCCTCGCGGCGGATGGAGCTCTCGTCGAAGAAGGCGTCCCGACCCAGGGGCGTGTTGATGACCCACTGCACCTCGCCGTTTTTCAGGAGGTCCACGGCGTTGGGGCGTCCCTCGTTCACCTTGTAGATGCGGCGCACCTTGAGGCCCACGGCTTCCAGGGCCCGGGCCGTGCCATCGGTGGCACACAGGCCGAAGCCCAGGGAGGCCAGCTTGTGGGCCAGCTCCGGCAGGCGGGCCTTGTCCGCATCGTTGACCGTGAGGAACACGGTGCCCGACAGCGGCAGCGGGATGCCCGCCGCCAGCAGCGCCTTGGCATAGGCCTCGCCGAAGGTGTCGCCGATGCCCATGACTTCGCCGGTGCTCTTCATCTCGGGGCCCAGCACCGGGTCCACCCCAGGGAACTTGCCGAAGGGGAAGACCACGCCCTTCACCGACACCGCCCGGGCCACGCCATCCGTGATGCCCTGCAGTTTCAGGGACTGGCCCAGGCCCACACGAGCGGCGACGCCCGCCCAGTCCACGCCCGTGGCCTTGCTCACGAAAGGCACCGTGCGGCTGGCCCGGGGGTTGGCCTCCAGGCAGTAGGCCACGCCATCCTTCACGGCGAACTGCAGGTTCATGAGGCCCCGCACCCCGATGTCCAGGGCCAGGCGGCGGGCGTGGTCGCGCACGGTGGCCAGCACCGACTCGGGCACGCCCAGGGCGGGGATCACCGCATAGCTGTCGCCGCTGTGGATGCCCGCTTCCTCGATATGGGCCAGCAGGCCCGCGATGGCCACCTGCTCGCCGTCGCACACCACGTCGATATCCAGCTCCAGGGCGCCATCCAGGAAGCGGTCCAGCAGCACGGGCTGATCGTCGCTGACGGCCACAGCCTCCCGCATGTACTTCTCCAGGCCCGCATCGTCGAAGACCACAGCCATGGCGCGGCCGCCCAGCACGAAGCTGGGCCGCACCATCACCGGGTAGGCCAGGCGGCGGGCCACCTCGAGGGCCTGCGCAAAGCTGGTGGCCATGCCCCAGGCCGGGGCCGGGATGCCCAGGCGGCCCAGCACCTGGCCGAAGCGCTCACGATCCTCCGCATCCAGGATGGCCCGCAGGGGCGTGCCCAGCAGCTTCACGCCGGCGGCATGGAGGGGCCCCGCCAGCTTGAGCGGCGTCTGGCCGCCGAACTGGGCGAAGACCCCCAGCAGGTGGCCGCCCGCGGCCTCCCGGTCGACGACAGCCTTCACGTGCTCGTAGGTGAGGGGCTCGAAGTAGAGGCGGTCACTGGTGTCGAAGTCCGTGCTCACGGTCTCCGGGTTGCAGTTGATGAGGATGGCCTCCACCCCGCTGGCGCGGATGGCTTCCACCGCCTGGACGCAGCAGCAGTCGAACTCCACGCCCTGCCCGATGCGGTTGGGGCCGCTGCCCAGGACGATGGCCTTGGGGCGGTCTGTGGGCGGCGCCTCGCTGGCATTCTCCCCGGACTCCCAGGTGCCGTAGAGGTAGGGCGTCTCGGCCTGGAACTCGCCGGCGCAGGTGTCCACCCGCTTGTAGACCGGGTGCAGGCCCAGGGCGCCACGGCGCTCGGCCACCTCGGTCTCCGTGCCGGAACAGAACACGGCGATCTGGGCATCGGCAAAGCCAGCGCGCTTGGCCCGCTCCAGCAGCTCCTCGGGCAGGCGATCCACCGGGAAGCTGCGCAGGCGGCCCTCCAGCACGACGATCTCCTCGATCTCCCGCAGGAACCAGGGCGTGATCTTGGTGAGCCGGTGGATCTCCTCTACGCTGTGACCGGCCTTGAGGGCGTGGTAGACCCAGAACAGGCGCTGGGGTCCCGGCGTGATCAGGTGCTCCTTGAGACGGCCCAGGTCGAGCTTCCCTTCCAGGGCCCCGGAGACGCCCAGGTGGCTCTCTTCCAGGGAGCGCACGGCCTTCTGCAGGGCCTCCTGGAAGCTGCGGCCCAGGCTCATGACCTCGCCGACGCTCTTCATCTGCGTGCCCAGGACCTTCTCCGCCTGGGGGAACTTCTCGAAGGTGAAGCGGGGGATCTTCACCACCACGTAGTCCAGCACCGGCTCGAAGGCGGCCTTGGTCATGCGGGTGATGGCGTTGGGCAGCTCCCACAGGCGGTAGCCCAGGGCCAGCTTGGTGGCCACCCAGGCGATGGGGAAGCCTGTGGCCTTGGACGCCAGGGCGGAGCTGCGGCTCACCCGGGGGTTCATCTCGATGACGATGATCCGGCTGGTCTCCGGCTCCAGGGCGAACTGGATGTTGGAGCCACCGGTCTCCACGCCCACGGCGCGGATGACCGCCAGGGAGGCATCCCGCATGCGCTGGTACTCGGGATCCGTGAGGGTCAGGGCCGGGGCCACCGTGATGCTGTCGCCGGTGTGGACGCCCATGGGGTCGAAGTTCTCGATGGAGCAGATCACCTCGACGTTGTCGTCCAGGTCGCGCACCACCTCCAGCTCGAACTCCTTCCAGCCCAGGATGCTCTCCTCGATGAGCACCTGCTTGGTGGGGCTCAGGTCCAGGCCCCGGCCCACCACGGTCTCGAACTCGTCCACGTTGTAGGCGATGCCACCGCCGCTGCCACCCAGGGTGAAGCTGGGGCGGATGATGGCGGGAAAGCCCGTGATCTTGAGCAGGTCCCGCGCCTCCCCCATGTTGTGGGCAAACCCGCCGCGGCAGGTCTCCAGGCCCAGGCTGTCCATCAGGCCCTTGAACAGCTGGCGGTCCTCGCCGCGCTTGATGGCCTCGGGCTGGGCGCCGATGAGCTGCACGCCGGTGCGCGCCAGGAGGCCTGTCTCGTGGGCCTCCATGGCCAGGTTGAGGGCCGTCTGGCCACCCACCGTGGGCAGGATGGCGTCGGGCTTCTCCGCCTCCAGCACCTTCTCCAGCACGGACAGCGTGAGGGGCTCGATGTAGGTGGCATCGGCGCGGCCCGGGTCCGTCATGATCGAAGCCGGGTTGGAGTTCAGCAGCACCGTGCGGATGCCCTCCTCCCGCAGCGCCTTCAGCGCCTGCGTCCCCGAGTAGTCAAACTCGCAGGCCTGCCCGATCTGGATCGGCCCCGACCCCAGCACCAGCACACACTTCAGATCCGTTCGCTTGGGCATCACAGAACCTCTTTTTTAACCGCATAGGACGCAGAGAACGCAGAGGAAATACAGGTGAATTGCTTTTTCTCTGCGCCCTCTGTGTCCTCTGCGGTAAATCATCTTTTGTGCTCTTCCATGAGTCGAACGAACCGCTGAAAGGCGGGGTGGGCGTCGTGGGGGCCGGGGCTGGCTTCGGGGTGGTGCTGGAGGCTGAACACCGGCAGCTTCTGGTGGCGCAGGCCCTCGATGGTGCCGTCGCTGAGGTGGCGGTGGGTCACCTCCACGTCTGGGGGCAGGCTGGCCTCGTCCACCGCAAAGCCGTGGTTCTGGGCGGTGATCTCGATGCGGCCGGTGATCAGGTCGTGCACCGGCTGGTTGGCGCCGCGGTGGCCGAACTTCAGCTTGAAGGTGCGGCCCCCGAAGGCGTGACCCAGCAGCTGATGGCCCAGGCAGATGCCGAAGATCGGCAGCTTCCCCAGGCAGGCCGCAACTTCTGCCTGCATGGCCGGCAGGGCACCGGGATCGCCGGGGCCATTGCTCAGGAACAGCCCCTGGAAGCGGCTGTGGGCCAGCTCTGTGGCGGGGGCGTCCCAGGGGAAGACCTCCAGGTGCAGGCCCGCGGCCACCAGCTGCGTCAGGATGCTCTTCTTGATGCCACCGTCCAGGACCGCCACCCGCAGGGCGCCGCCCGGGTTCAGCTCGTAGCGCTCCCGGCAGCTGACCTCGGCACAGAGGGCCTGGCCCACCATGTCCGGCAGGGCCCGGGCCTTGGCCACGCCCGCAGCCAGGTCCCCATCCGCTTCGGTCCAGATGAGCGAGGGCTGGGACCCATGGTCCCGCAGGTGCTGGGTGAGGGCCCGGGTGTCCAGGTCCGTCAGCACAGGAATGCGGTGCCGCTTCAGCCAGCCCGGCAGGTCCCCGGTGGCGCGGTGGTGATCGGGCGCCCAGGTGATGCGGCGGCAGAGGAAGCCGGTGGCCCAGGGGCGGGTGCCCTCGTCCAGGTCCGGGTGGATGCCGTAGATGCCCTGCTCCGGGAAGGTCATGCAGACCATCTGGCCCGCAAAGCTGGGATCCGTGAGGATCTCCTGATACCCGGCCATGGACGTGGTGAAGACGGCCTCGCCAGACCCCCCAAAACCCAACGGCGCCCGCCCCCGGAAGACCGTTCCGTCCTTGAGGATCAGGTGCGCATGCATGTGGCTCCCTCCGGTGCCCTGCAAAAACCCCGCTAGGACCAGGCCATCGCGGGGCGTTGAGAATGAGTGGCCCTGAGGGCCAACTCTGAGTCTAGCGACCCTGAAAATGCCCTATCAGCCTTTTTCTCCAAGGGGTTTTCGGTCATACTTCTCCTTTATTCCTTTTATTCAGGACGCTCCTCGTTAGCGAGGAAACCGGGTCTGACCTGGGGAGAACCGCTGTGACCACCCTCTGGAGTGGCGACGACATCCATTTCATGCGCCTGGCCCTCCAGGAGGCCGAGCAGGCGGATCGCGTGGATGAGGTGCCCGTGGGGGCCGTGCTCGTGGCCGAGGGGGCGCTGCTCGGTCGGGGGCACAACCACCCCATCCGCCAGAATGACCCCACGGCCCACGCCGAGGTGATGGCCCTGCGCGATGCCGGGGCCTGGACCCGCAACTACCGCTTCGCCGGCGCCACGCTCTACGTGACCCTCGAGCCCTGCCTCATGTGCTTCGGGGCCCTCCTCCATGCCCGGGTGGACCGCGTGGTGTTCGGGGCCTCCGACCCCAAGGTGGGCGTCAGCCGCTGGCTGGACACCCTCCAGGGCGCCAAGCTGAACCACAGCTTCGTCTTCGAAGGCGGCCTGCTCGAACCGGAGTGCCGAGACCTCCTCCAGGGCTTCTTCAAGCGCCGGCGGCAGGCCTGATGGCCCCCACCTCTGCCCTGGCCCTTTCCCTGGGCTTCCAGGCCTTCATGGTCGGGATGCTGGCGGCCCTCGGCCTGATTGCCACCCTGGCCCACCGCCAGCTAAACGATCCGATGCTGAAGCTGGGGGGCCTCTACCTGCTCAGTGCAGCCGCCACTGCCTTCACCTTCAGCGGGGCCACAGAGAGCCTGTTCCCGCAGCTGTCCTACAACTGGCTGGACCCCATCTCCCTGGTCTTCGGCGCCGCCACCCTGGGGGTCTGGAGCCGCCTGAGCCATACCCTCCTGCGGGACTCCCCCGGGGCCCTGCGTCTCCTCCCACTCAAGCGCGGCCTGGTCGCCGTGGCCTACGTCCTGGCCGGCTTCGCCATGGTCCCCTACCAGCCGCTCCACCGCCTGTCTGAGGCGCTGCTGGGAGCCCTCACACCCATCCTGGCGATCCTGTCCATGGTCGCGGCCGTCCGCGCCCGTCAGGATGAGACAAAGGCGGCCCTAGCCCTGTTCGTCGGGGCCCTGGCCCTCCTCGTCTGCTGCTGCGCCCTCTGGGCCACCGGCCTTGGCTGGATCGGGGACAACCTCGCCATGACCGTGCTGCATGCCGCCCTCGGGGGCCAGGGCTTCATCGTGGGCTGGACCATCCTGAACCGCATGGGCCGCCTCCGTCGGACCGCTGAAGCGGCCCAGGCAGCCCAGCTGGCCAACGCCGAGTGGAAGGCTGCCGAGTTCGAGGGCATGGTGGAGGTTCGCAATGCCCAGCTGAACGCCCGGCTGAAGGACCTGGAGGAGTACCGCCGCACCGGCGAGGCTGCCAATGAAGCCCTCCACCGCGTCCTCACCCAGCTGGAGGAGGTCTCCACCACCGACACCCTCACCGGGGCCTGGAACCGGCGGCGCTTCGAAGAGGCGGCAGTGGCCCAGATGTCTCTCGCCCATCGGCGCCAGGAGCCGGTGTCCCTGATCCTCATGGACCTGGACCACTTCAAGCGTGTCAACGACACCTACGGTCACACGACTGGCGATGAGGTCCTGGTGGGCATGGCGAGGATCGCCCGCCAGAACCTCCGGGTCTCGGACGTTCTGGTGCGCTGGGGTGGCGAGGAGTTCCTGGTCCTGGCTCCGAGCACCCCCCAGGACGGGGCCCTGGGCCTGGCAGAGAAGCTGCGCCTGGCCCTGGCGGCTGAGGTGTTTCCCCAAGTGGGGCAGGTCACCATGAGCCTCGGCGTGGCCCAGTACGCCCTGGGGGAAGACCTCAAGGCCTGGGTCGACCGGGTGGACCAGGCGCTGTATGCGGCCAAGGATGGGGGGCGGAACCAGTCTGTGGAGGCGCCGCTGCCCACACCCTGGGCGGGCGCTGACGAACGGGTTCGCGTCCTCCTGGAGGAGGCCTGGAGCCCCAAGCACGAGTGCGGGCATGCCCTCATGGACAGCCAGCACCAGCGCCTCCACCTCATGGCCACGGCGCTCCTCACCCTGTCCAGCGAGCGGGCCTCTGCTGCGGATGTACAGCTCCGACTGGAGACCCTGGTAGCCCACACCGCTCAGCACTTTCACGACGAGGAGGCGCTGCTACGGGACCTCCGTTTCCCGGAGATTGCCAGCCACAGCGTCCTGCATCAGCAGCTCCTCCGGAAGGCCCGCCACCTGCAAGAAGAAGCCGCCATGGGCCGCCTGAAGCTGGCCGATCTGCTGGAGTTCCTGGTGGTGGAGCTGGTGCAGGGACACATCGAGCACGACGACCGGGACTACTTTGGGCTCCTCCGGGAGCGCACTGACAAGGGCTGAGGCGCCGCCAGGGTCCGCACAGCGCCCGGGTTCAGCTTCCTGCGCCCTTCCCGCAGCCCCCCAAGCCGGGCGGCCGGAAGGCGTTGGCGCGCCTGCCCACGGCTTCAAGGGCCTTCGGCCCAGGTCAACAGCTAGGTTTCACAACACATAATCACAGTTTAATAGCGAACAACAGATAGGTTTATCCTTAATTTAATTAAATTGATTTTCGAACATGTTGCATTATTATTGCGAACACACCTCCTAGCGATGTCTAAGAAAATACCTTAACTTTCCTGGGGTGCGATGCCGTGGTTACTCCCTGGAGGAGCGATGCCTTTCGATCCCCGTGCCTGGCCCTGTAGGCGGCACCGATGAGTCCGGTGCCGCCGGCTGCCTTGGGGGGCCACGCCCTGGCCTACCAAGCCCTCATCATCGGCATCCTGACGGCTCAGGGGATTCTGGCGAGCCTGGCCTACCGACCCCTGGGAGAGCCCCTGCTCAAGCAGGTCGGCCTCTTCCTGCTGGCCTCCGCCGCTGCCGGAGCGACCTATAGCGGGGCCACGGAGGTCTTTCGCCCCGAGCACCTCACCGGCTGGCTGGATCCCATCTCCTTGGTGTTCGGCGCCGCGACCTTCGGTCTCTGGGGACGCTTGAGCGCAACCATTCTCAGCGATTCCCCCAGCGCCCGCCGCCTGGCCCCCGGGCAGCGCTCGGTGGCAGCTGCAGCCCTCCTCCTGGCCGTCCTGGCCCTGGTTCCCAACGAGGCCATCCACCTCCTTGCGGAAGGCACCCTGGGGTTCCTGATCCCCACCCTGGCCGCCCTGACCCTGCTGGCGGCCCTCCGGGCCCAGGGAGAGGGCAACCAGGACGCCCCTGCCCTGGCCCTGGGGTCCGTGGCTCTGCTCGCCTGCTCCGCTGGCCTCTGGGCCCTGCACATGGACTGGGTCGCGCGCACACCGGGGATGGTCGTCCTGTACACGGCCATGGGCACGCAGGGCCTCCTCCTGGGCGGGACCATCCTGGATCGCATGGGGCGTCTGCGGCGGGAGCGGGATCAGGCCCTCGCTGACCAGCTTGCCCTTGCCGAGGGACAGGCCGCTGAGCTGGAAGCCATGCTGGAAGTGCGCAACCGGGAGCTGAGGCTCCGCCTCCAGGAGCTGGAGACCGCCTCCACCACCGACAGCCTCACCGGCGCCTCCAACCGAAGGCGCTTCGAGGAGTCTGTGACGGCCCAGCTCGCCCTGGCCCAGCGGGGCCATGAGCCCCTTTCCCTCATCGTGATGGACCTGGACCACTTCAAGCGCATCAACGACACCTACGGCCACACCAAGGGCGACGAGGTGCTGGTGGGCACGGCAGCCCTCATCCGCCAGAACCTCCGGGTCTCGGACCTGCTGGTGCGCTGGGGCGGGGAGGAGTTCCTGGTGCTGGCCCCAGGAACCGCACTGGAGGGAGCCATGGCCCTGGCAGAGAAGCTGCGTTCAGCCCTGGCGGCGGAGGCCTTCCCCCAGGTCGGCCAGGTGACCATGAGCCTGGGCATCGCCCAATGTGTGCTTGGGGAGGACCTCAAGGCCTGGATCGATCGGGCGGACCAGGCGCTCTATGAGGCCAAGGACCGGGGGCGGAACCAGTGCGTGGCAGCAACCCCCCACCGCTCCAGGGCGGACGCCGGGGAGCCGGCACCGGCCATCACGGCCGGGGGCTGGGGCCCCGAGTACGAGTGCGGCCACCCGCTCATGGACAACCAGCACCAGCGCCTGCACCTCCTGGCCACGGCGGCCCTCACCCTTTTGAGCCAGCGGGCCTCTGCTGCCGAGATCCTGGCCAGCCTCGAGAGCCTGGTGGCTATCGCCGCCCAGCACTTCCAGGACGAGGAGGCCCTGCTGCAGAACCTTGACCACCCCCAGTGGGAGGCCCACAGTGCCGAGCACCAGGGACTCCTCCACAAGGCCCGGTACATCCTGAACGAGGCCGCCGCCGGCCGCGTGGAGGTCGCAGCTCTGGTGCAGTATCTGGTGCGGGATCTCGTCGAGCAGCACATCGACAGCGACCAGCGGGACTACTTCTCGTTGGTCCGAGCGCGGGTCGAGGTGGGCTGAGGCTCGGCGAGGGTCCGCACCGCGAAGGTGGCCAGCCAGTGCTCCCCCTCGTAGGACCCCGAGGCCAGGTGCGGCAGGGAGGCGGACTGGTGCTGGCGGCCCAGGACCACCAGGGCCGCGCTGCGGGGATCCTTGGGGCCGAGGGCCGTGGCCATGCGGAAGAGGGCCCGGGCCCGGCTGAGGTTGAGGCCATCCAGGTGGACGATCTTGGGGTCCGTGCGGTCCGAGACCACCGCCGGGGTCAGACCCTTGGCCAGGTCCGGCAGGAAGCCCGTGAGCCAGCGCGCGAAGGCCGCCCGGGGCAGCACCCGGGACATGAGGGCCGCTTCTTCCAGGCAGGGGGAGAGAAAGTCCTCGCCGCCCGGCTCCCAGGCCAGGGGCCCGTTGCGGTCGCGGCCGAACCAGGCCCGGGCGCGGTCCAGGATGCGGGCCTCCAGCCGGGCATCCCCGGCGGCGCGGGCGTACTCCAGGGCCAGGTCCAGGCTGAAGGCCGTGTTGGGATGGACGCCGGTGCGGATGGGGTAGGTCTGCTTCTCCAGGAAGGCCTCCAGCTGCCCAGCAAAGGCGGCCGACAGGGGCCGCAGGGCCGCAGCCCAGCGGGCGGCGGCGGGGTCGTTCCAGGTGCGCAGCTCCGCATCCAGCTTCAGCAGCCAGGCCCAGCCGTAGGTGCGCTCGAAGCTCCGGCGGTTGGGCTGGCCCAGGTAGGCCACCTCGGCGGCGATGCGGGCCGGCGTGAGGTTCTCGTCCAGGGCCGCGCGGATCTCCCGGCCCTTGGCCAGGCCGGGGTGCTCCCGCAGGAGCTTCACCAGCATCCAGTGCCCATGGACGCTGGAGTGCCAGTCGAAGCAGCCGTAGAACGCCGGGTGCAGCTCCCGGGGCGACCGCACCTCAGCGGCGCTGTTCATCACGTGGTCCAGCTTGTTGGGGTACTCCTGGCCCACGCAGCGCAGCGCCAGTCCCGCCAAGCGGTCCGCCGCCTCCGGCGTCAGCCCCGGCGTCTGCGCCCCTGCCAAGCCTGCGGAAAGCACACATCCCAGCACCATTCCCACCCATCGCGCCATGCCCAGCCTCCCGAAGGCTGGATTCTACCTGGGGCTTTGCTAGAATGAGCCTCCCCAGGAGAGATGGCCGAGTGGTTGATGGCACCGCACTCGAAATGCGGAGACGGGGAAACCTGTTCGGGGGTTCGAATCCCTCTCTCTCCGCCAGATATAGTTGTAAGCCCCTGATAATTCAGGGGTTTATTTTTTGTTAACCTTTCCCTACCCATTCCTCAACCCACCTATGACTCGACCTTTCCCCCGGCACCAAAAAACATCGGTCAACCTGTGATCAGCGTTGCTAACCCTTATCCAGTACAGGCCTAGGTGGGTGTGGTCATCCGTGACCGCCAGCAGGCTCATCCGAGCGTCCTGGTGGTGCCAGGCCTCAGCAATCCGAAGGTGAGGGACACCCGACATTCTCACCTGATCACCACAGGGCGAATCGGGCCGAGTGAAGATTGTTGCGTTTCGCTTGGCCATTCACCTTATTCGCGCTGCTTCCCATTGCATGTTTGTATAACTTGGAATTGATCCATCTGCTGCATTAGCTGATTTTATTTACTGCAACCGGCGCTCAGAGCGGTTAAACTGGTAGCAGGGGTCAACCGATCCCTCCGCGTCCAGGGGACGCGTGACAACCACCCTAAGCACGGCCACAAATCACTGCAAGTCCATCGCCGTCGACCAACGGTTACTAAGCATCAAAACAGGCGCTTCTCGTGCGTAGGCATAGTCAGGAGGCGCCATGCCCCATTTATCAACTTCCCCCCCTCATTTTCAATCTCTCCTGGACGCCGGTGGCCTGAAAGACAAGGCTCGGTTGACTCCGAAAGAGGTATCAGACCTGACGGGAACTCCTATGAGTACCGTCCGCCGTTGGCTTCGCGAGAAGAAATTGCGCGCCCTTCGTACTGGTGCTAGGTATCGCTGGATCCTCGCTGAGGACCTCTGTGAGTTCCTCCGGTCACAGGAGGGTCCTGATGCCTGAACCAGAAATCACAAAGCCCATTCAGGCTAATGACCGCATCGCTACCTCCGTTGCGGCGGCTGCGCTAGCCGTTGGACTATCTAAAGGAACGCTTAGGAAAGCTATCCGCGATGGGAAACGTTCAAGTTATTTGGTTGGAAGACGCAGAGTCCTGTTCATCTCAGACCTCATGGCTTGGGTAAAAGGAGAATAGAAAAATTCCATATCTCCGCATTGGCACCTGGAACAGCTAATCGCGGGCTAACCAAAACACTTAACTCGGCACCTTGAAACGTGCCACCAGGCATCGCCCTGTCCACAAGGAGAACAACACAGTGAGAAACAAGGAGAAGAGCAAGAACTCGGATAACCTCACCCCGGGAGATAAACTCGACCTTCTACGTTGGTCCATCAACCATGGCAAGAAGCGCACGAGCATCCCCACCGATGGAATTGTGATCGGGGTATTGCCCCGCGAGAACAGCCGTGAGACTCGATATAGCTGGGCCATTTACAATGGACGCCCTTACCTCCGCATTCAGGTTTTCCAGTACGACGTGCGGGATAATTCTTGGCGGCCCGTTAAGGGCAAGTGTGATTCGGTGCGAGTCCATGAGTTGGGTCGCGTCCTGGGCTACATTCAAGACGCTATTGATCTGGCGACGGCGCAGGCCATGGCTGATTTAGAAAAACCGTTTTCCGGTGATGAGTCAGATATCGATTTCATCAAAGAATACGAACAGATGGATTTGAAGTGAACGATCAGGTGAGTCATGCCAAATGAATTCGTTAAGGATCGCACCATTGCTTACTATGGTCTCGGGTTTAATCTCATTCCACTGAAGAGCAAGGACAAAACTCCGGCAATACCCTGGAAACGATATCAACAGAATCGTGTTGAAGCATCGGAATTACGAAAATGGCTCAACAACGAAAAAGCTAACTACAACTTCGGGATTGTTGCCGGTAATGTCTCTGGTGTGGTCATCGTTGACGCTGATTCACCAGAGGCTTCTGCTTGGTGTCACGAGAATCTTCCTAGCACTCCGATGCGAACGAAAACAAAGAAGGGTGAGCATCTTTACTTCAAGCACCCAGGCGTAAAAGTTCCAAACGGAGTCAAGCTTAAGGGCCTTGCATTGGATGTCCGTGGGGACGGGGGCTATGTCGTTGCCCCCGGCTCCACACATCCTTCAGGCTTCGTTTACGAAGAGCATGGAGACTGGTCAAGCATCGAGAATCTTCCCATTTTCGATCCTGCTTGGCTTGCTAATAGTGTTTCAGAACAGCATGGCCTAGACGATAAAATCCGCCGTTACATCCAGAATGCTCCCGATTCCACCGAGGGCAAGAATGGCAGTGCCACGTTAATGTCAGTCGTGTCCAAATTGATTCGTGGGTTCGGCCTGTCACGCGATCAAGCGTTGCCCTACCTCGCCGAATACAATCATCTGCATGCAAAGCCCGAATGGTCAGAGCAGGAGTTGCAGCATGCTCTTGATTCTGTTCAGAACACCCCAGGCTCTCGCGGAAATGCATCGAGGACAGAAGACGGAGGAATTCAAGCCCTTCTGCTGG
>CAIMFT010000027.1 GCA_903840385.1 uncultured Holophagaceae bacterium | reverse complement strand
GGCTGGAACGGCTCTTGGGGCCGCAGCCAGCCGCCGCCCCCTTGGGGATGCCCGCGGTGGGTCTAGGTGCATTCGTGTGCTTACTGCGCCCGCAGGGCGTCTTCGTGTCCTTGGTGGTGAGCTTTTTCGGCGGAGGCTGGCCGATAACCAGGCTTGGGCTTTACAGCCTGTCAAAAGCGCCTCTGGGAAATGCCTCGGAAGCCTCGTTGGGGGGTTTGCCGCTGGCGACCCCGGTCCTGGGAACGCTTATCCTGACCAGGCACCTTGCCCCGGTGGGACTTGGTGCCCCTGTCTGATCTGCCCAAGGAGTCCACCATGCAGCATGTCGTCGTTTTGGGTGCTGGCCGCGTCGGCGGGGCCATGGCCCTGGACCTGGCCTCCGAGTTCCGGGTCACCGTGGCCGATCGCTCCGAGGCTGCCCTGGCCCGCATGGCCGCTCGTGGCTTGGCCGTCCGCCACGCCAACCTGGCCGATTCCGAGGGCGTGAAGGCCGCTGTGGCTGACGCTGACCTGGTGGTGGGCGCCGTGCCCGGGTTCATGGGCTTCGCCACGGCCCAGGCCACCCTGGAGGCCGGCAAGCCCCTGGTGGACATCTCGTTCTTCGATGACGACTGCTTCCGGCTGGATGCCTTGGCCAAGGCCCAGGGGGTCACGGCCATCGTGGACTGCGGCATCGCCCCGGGCTGCCACAACATCATCCTGGGCGACCTGGCCCGCCAGTGGGACAAGGTCACCTCCTTCGAGTGCCTGGTGGGCGGCCTGCCCGTGGTGCGCAGCTGGCCCTACGAATACCAGGCCGGGTTCAGCCCCATCGATGTCATCGAGGAATACACCCGCCCCTCCCGCTACGTGAAGGACGGCCGCATCGTCACCTTCCCTGCCCTCTCCGAGCCGGAGCTGGTGGAGTTCGAAGGCCTGGGCACCCTCGAGTCCTTCAACACCGACGGCCTGCGCAGCATCCTCCACACCTTCCCCCAGGTCCCGGACATGAAGGAGAAGACCCTCCGCTACCCCGGCCACATCGAGAAGATGCGCATGCTGCGGGAGTCCGGCTTCTTCGGCAAGGATCCCATCCAGGTCGGCGGCGTCGCCATCAGCCCCCTGGACCTCACCACCGCCCTGCTCTTCCCGCTGTGGCAGATGCACGAGGGCGACGAGGACTTCACGGTCATGCGCGTGACGGTGGCGGGCGAAGCCAAGGGCCAGCCGGTGCGCAAGGTCTTCAGCCTGCTCGATCGTTACGACCGCACCACGGGCACCACCAGCATGGCCCGCACCACGGGCTACACCTGCACCGCCGCCGTGCGCCTCCTGGCCAGCGGCGGGTACACCCGCAAGGGCATCAACCCTCCGGAGTACCTGGGCCAAGTCCCCGGCGCCTGGGACTTCATCCGCGCCGACCTGGCCAAGCACAACGTCCTCTTCACCGAGACCGACTGAGCCAATCCACTGTGGATGGCACTGGTAAGAAAATCTCACCGCCAAGCCTTGGTCCTTTGACTGGACGACCTTAAGCGCCCAGCTCCCGGTGGCGCACGGTGATGGAGCCCACTTGGCTCTGCAGGCGCTGGGCCAGCATCTCCACCAGGGCCACGGAGCGGTGCTGGCCGCCGGTGCAGCCGATGGCCAGGGTGTGGTAGGCCCGGCCCTCCTGCTGTACGAGCGGCAGGGACCAGCGCAGCCAGGCCTCCGTGCGGTCCAGGAACTCCCGAAAATCTGCCGACGCCAGCAGGTAGGCCCGCACCGCCTCGTCCTTGCCCGTCTGGGCCTTCAGCTCCGGGACGTAGTAGGGGTTGGGCAGGAACCGGGCGTCGAGGATCACGTCCGCATCCGCGGGCACACCCCGCTTGAAGCCGAAGCTGAGCAGACGCACCGCCGTGTGCCGGGCCGGCAGCTCCGGAACCAGATCCGCCAGCCGCTGGCGCAGGTCGGACAAGGTGAGCTGGCTGGTGTTCAGGACCAGGGTGGCCAGGGCCCGGATGGGGGCCAGCAGGACCCGCTCAGCCCGGATGCCGTCGGCGGCGGAGCCTTCATGGGACAGGTGGTGGGGGCGGCGGGTCTCGGAGAAGCGGCGGAGGAGGATCTCATCATCCGCCTCCACGAAGACCACCTGCAGGTTGGGGTGATCATGGGACAGGCGCTCTAGGAGGGCCGGGAACTCCGCGGCAAACTCGGCCTGGCGGCTGTCCATACCCACCACCAGCCGGTGCATGCCAGGCTGGAGGTTCTTTTCCAGCTCCAACAGAGCCAGCAACGGCTCCAACAGCCGGGGCGAGACATTGTCCAGGGCCGTGCAGCCCACATCTTCCAGAGCCCCCAGCACCGAGCGGCGCCCTGCCCCGGAAAGTCCTGTGACAACGGTGAGTTCCATGTCAACTAACCTAGCAGGGCCAAAGGTCCTGCCCAAGAAAATCGAAGGGAGCCAAGCGGCTCCCTTCGATTTTCTCAAAGGACTTCCCTGGTGACTTAGTCCTCCAGCCCACCGGCCGTGAAGCGCAGCACCCGCTGGATGCCCTCGGGGGGGTTGCCCTGCTCGTCGGGGCCCAGCTCCACAATGTTGCTGGGGGGACGGAAGAAGTCCTCATCGGGCTCGTAAGCCGGCTGGGGCTCCACTCGGTAGAGGTAGGAGATGATCTCGTCCTCGTAGCCGAAGCGCATCTGCTCGAAGTACTCGTAGCTCTCGCGCTTGTACTCGACGAGGGGATCCTTCTGGCCATAGCCGCGGAAGCCGATGGCCTCCTTGAGGTGGTCCATGACCAGCAGGTGGCGCTTCCAGGCGGCATCGATGATCTGGAGGATGGACCAGCGCTCGTAGCTGCGCATGCCTTCGCCGCCCAGCCGCTCATCCTTGCCCTCGTAGAAGCGCTGTACCAAGTCAGAAAGCGCCGGTCCCGCCTGCGCCTGGGGCTGGCCGCCCAGCTCGTCGATCTCAGGCCCGGTCAAGGTGTAGAGCTGCTCCACCCGCTCGCGGAAGGCCGCCAGGTCACGCTCGCCCTTGTCCTGCAGGAAGTCGTGGGCGATGCCCTCGGCGATCTCGCCGGCCACCCGCAGCACGTACTCCTTGGTGTTGCCCTTGAGGATCTCGGTGCGCAGCCCGTAGAAGAAGATGCGCTGCTTGTTCATGACGTCGTCGTACTCAAGCAGGTGCTTGCGGATCTCGAAGTGGTGGGTCTCCACCCGCTTCTGGCTGCGCTCGATGGCGCGGGTGACCATGCCCGCCTCGATGGGCTCGTCGTCGTTCATGCCCATGGCGCCCATGAGGTTCTTGATGCGGTCGCCCCCGAAGATGCGCATCAGGTCGTCCTCGAGGGACAGGTAGAAGCGGCTGGAGCCGGGATCGCCCTGGCGGCCGGCGCGGCCACGCAGCTGGTTGTCGATGCGGCGACTCTCGTGGCGCTCTGTGCCCAGGATGTGCAGTCCGCCCAGGGCCACCACTTCCTCGTGCTCGGCGGCGGTCTGGACCTTCATGGTCTCCACCAGGGCAGCGAACTCCGGGGTCTCGAAGCCGTTGTCGTCGTAGAGGGTGACCTTCCTCTTCTTGGCCTCCAGGCGGGCCATGCCCTCGGGGTTGCCGCCCAGGATGATGTCCGTACCGCGGCCGGCCATGTTGGTGGCGATGGTGACGGCACCCTTGCGCCCAGCCTGGGCCACGATCTCGGCTTCCCGCTCATGGTGCTTGGCGTTCAGCACCACGTGGGGAATGCGGGCGGCCTTGAGGGCGTCGCCCAGGTCCTCGCTGCTCTCGATGCTGGCGGTACCCACCAGGACCGGCTGGCCCTTGGTGTGCAGCTCCAGGATCTCCTGGACGATGGCCTTCTTCTTTCCGTTGCGGGTGGAGTAGACGGTGTCCGCGAAGTCCTTGCGCACCATGGGCATGTTCGTGGGGATCACGATCACGTCCAGCTTGTAGATGGAGTGCAGCTCCGTGGCTTCCGTCTCGGCAGTGCCGGTCATGCCCGCCAGGCGGCCGTACATGCGGAAGAAGTTCTGGAAGGTGACGGTGGCGAGGGTCTGGTTCTCGGCGTTGACCTCCACGCCCTCCTTGGCCTCGATGGCCTGGTGCAGGCCGTTGGACCAGCGGCGGCCCGGCATGAGGCGGCCCGTGAACTCGTCCACGATGACCACTTCCATGCCCTTGCCGTCTTCCTTGGGGCGGACCATGTAGTCCACATCCAGGCGGTAGAGGTTGTGGGCCAGCAGGGCCTGGTTGAGGCCGTGCAGGGTCTCGATGCTGCCGGGATCGTACAGGTTCGACACGCCCAGGAGCTTCTCGGCGTGGTGGATGCCGTCATCCGTGAGCATGACCTGGCGGTCCTTCTCGTCGACCTTGTAGTGCACGTCCAGCTTGAGCTTCGGCACGATGGCGTCGATGCGGAAGTACTTGGAGGTGTCCTCTTCGCTGCTGCCGGCGATGATCAGCGGCGTGCGGGCCTCGTCGATGAGGATGGAGTCGACCTCGTCCACGATGGCGTAGTGGAAGCCCCGCTGGGTGAAGTCATCCAGGTCCCACTTCATGTTGTCGCGCAGGTAGTCGAAGCCCAGCTCATTGTTGGTGGCGTAGGTGATGTCGCAGGCGTAGGCATCGCGCCGCTGCTGGTCATCCAGGCCGTGCTGCACCACCCCGACGCTGAGGCCCAGCCAGGTGTAGAGGCGCCCCATCCACTCCGCATCGCGGCGGGCCAGGTAGTCGTTCACGGTGACCAGGTGGGCACCCTTGCCCGCCAGGGCATTCAGGTACAGGGCCAGCGTGGCCGTGAGGGTCTTGCCCTCACCGGTGCGCATCTCCGCCACCCGGCCCTCGTGCAGGGCCATGCCACCCACCAGCTGCACATCGAAGTGGCGCATCTTCAGGACGCGGCGGCTGCCTTCCCGAGCCACGGCGAAGGCCTCGGGCAGGATGTCGTCGATGGTGGCCCCAGCGGCCAGCTTGGCCCGCAGGTAGGGCGTCTTGGCCTTCAGGGCCTCGTCGCTGAGCTCCCGCATCTCGGGCTCGAAGGCGTTGATGGCACCGACCTTGGACCACAGCCGCTTCAGCTCCCGATCGTTCTTGGAGCCGATGAGTTTCTTGAGCAGATTTTCGAGCATGAGCCGTCCAGTCGGGGAAACCACTGCGGGTAAACCATCAATTGTAGCCTGGACCCGCCCCTTTGCCCATTCCGGGTGTGTGGAGCCAAGCATCCGTGGTTGCCCAACTTACCCTTCCAGGGCAGACTATGCGTTTGGATTCTGGAGAAGCCATGGCCCTCGAACGCACCTTTGCCATCGTCAAGCCCGACGCCGTCCAGGCCGGCCACACAGGCGAGATCATCGCCGCCATCGAAGCCAGCGGCCTGCGGGTCGTGGGCCTCAAGCTCACCCGCCTCACCCCTGCCCTCTGCCAGGGTTTCTACCACGAGCACGTGGGCAAGGGATTCTACGCGGAGCTGGAGGCCTTCATGTGCGAGGCCCCCGTGGTGCTGATGGTGCTGGAGGGCGAGGGCGCCATCCTGCGCTGGCGCGACCTCATGGGCGCCACCAACCCCGCCCAGGC
>CAIMFT010000026.1 GCA_903840385.1 uncultured Holophagaceae bacterium | reverse complement strand
TCCCGGCTGAGGTGGGTGGTGCGGCCACCAGCGGCCACCAGCGGGCGCACGCCCAGCTCTTCGGCCCGCACGGGCAGGCTGCGCCAGGGCACGCCGGGCAGGTTGGCCTCCAGGGCCCCGTACAGCTCCTCGCGCTCCGCCGCCACGATGGGCACCCAGCCGTCTGCCACCTCGCGCTCCGTGGTGCCCACCTGCAGGAGGCCATCCCGGGGGATGACAAAGAGGATGCGGCCCCCCGGCCGCCGGATGGCCCAGGGCCGCGCACAGCCGGGCACCGCATCGAACCAGAGGTGGATCCCAGCGGACAGGCGCAAGCGAGGCTGGGAGTCACCGAACCAGGCTCCCAGGGCACCGTCGGTCCAGGGACCCAGGGCCATCACCCACTGGCGGGCGGCCAGCTGGCGCAGCGTCCCATCCCGCCGATCCCGCAAGCGCAGGGTCCGCAGGGTGCCGCTGGTGTCTTCGAAGGCCTCGGGGTCATGGCCGTCCAGGAGCAGGGCCGCACTGGAGGCGGCCAGGTCCCGGGTCAGCTCCCGGTCCCAGGTCATGAGATCAGCGTAGGCCGTGGCGCCCCGGAAAGGCCCCTGGGCGGCCCGGGGATCGGAATGGAACACCTCGGACGGCACGTGGCCCAGAACGAGGTCTGCGGGCCACCCCGGGCGCTCCGAGCCCCAGTGGTCGTAGAGGCCGATGCCGAAGCGGTGCGCCAGGCCCTCGGGCCAGGACCCATGGGGCATCCAGAAGGCCTCCCAGCGGCAGCGCGCCGGGGCGATGCGAGCCCAGGTGGCGCGCTCGGCGAGACCCTCCCGCATCTGGCGGAGGTCCCCTGTGAGCAGATAGCGGATGCCACCGTGGAGCAGCTGACTGGACCACTGGCTGGTGCCACCCCCCACCTCGCCCCGGTCCACCAGGGCGCAGGTCACACCCCGCAGGGACAACTCCCGCGCCAAGGCCGCCCCATGGATCCCCGCCCCCAGGATGCCCACCTCCACCTCGAGCGAAGCCGGCAGCGAGCAGGTCCCTTGCGGCAGTGTCGGCCAGGCAGCGTCAGGCACGGGCCCTCCTGAGTCCAGTGTGCCTGAGTGCTTGGGTCGGCGCGCCTCTGCGCTCTCTGCGTTCTCTGTGGTTGGCAGTTCTTTTTCCCGGAATTCCCGGATGAACCCAGAGAAAAGCTCACCGCCAGGAATCTTTATGCCTTGGCGCAGGCGATGTCAATACACCGCGTCAGCCCCGCCGTCGATGGGGATGACCGTGCCGGTGGTCCAGGCGCTCTCGGGGCTTAGCAGGTGGGCGGCGAGGGCGGCGACTTCGGCTTCCTGGCCCAGGCGTCCCAGGGGATTCACCTCGGCCAGGTTCGCCAGATCCCCCTTGGGGTCGGTGCTGGTGGCGAGGCGGGCGTCCACCATGGCCGTGTGTACGGGACCGGGGGCGATGGCGTTGCAGCGGATGCCCCGGGGCGCCCACTCCAGGGCCAGCACCTTGGCCAGCATGTGGACGCCGGCCTTGGCCACGCTGTAGGCGGCGCTGTCGGGGATGGCCCGCAGGGCGATGTTGGAGCCCACCAGCACCACGCTGGCGCCCTCCCGCAACTTCGGCCCCAGGTGGTGGGCCAGCAGCCAGGGGCCCCGCAGGTTGGCGGCAAGCATGGCGTCGAAGTCAGTCAGGGGCGTGGTCGCCACGGAACCGGTGAGCAGCGCCCCCGCCGCCAGGAACATCCCGTCCAGGGCGGGGCAGTCCTGGGCGAAGGCCGCCACGGCGGCGTCATCCGCATGGTCCAGGGGCATCCAGAGGGCAGCGGGGAGGGTCTCGCGCAGGGCCTCCAGATGCCGGCCCGCCAGCACCAGGTCCGCGCCCCGATCCCGGAACAACCGAGCGGCGGCGCGGCCGATGCCGCTGCCAGCACCGGTCACCAGGATGCGCCGGCCCGCCAGGCCCCCCGGCTCACTCACGGGGTGCCCTTGGTCTGTTTCTGAGCGGCCATCTGCAGGTGGTTGGCCAGGCGCCGGTCCTCGCCGTCGATGTGGTGGACCAGCCAGGCCAGCAGCCACTCCAGGACGGGCCCCATGGCCTGCAGACCCTCCAGGGCCACCCGCTCGAGCAGCTGGTTCGCCTCGGCCCGCATGCCCTGATGAAGGGCCTGATGGGCCTCCAGCAGGGAGTACCCCGCCGCCGCCATCAGGGCCTCTTCGTCGTGGAAGTGCTTATCCACATAGGTCATCAGGTAGGGCAGGAAGTCCAGGGCGATGGCCTCGGGGTCTCCACTCGGAACGGCTTCCATGAGGCGGTCCAGGCGGCGGAACAGCTCCCGGTGCTGCTCGTCGATCAGCGGGTAGCCTGTTTCCCACTTGGGGTTCCACACCAGCACAGCCATCAGAGATTCCTTGGTTGCCGGGCCGCCCCGGAAGTGGTTCAGGGCCGCTGGATCGGGGTGGGCACCACCACGCCACCGCTCACGGCCCAGGTGAGGGCCTGATCTGCGCTCAGGTTCATGGGGCGCACCTTGGAGGCCTCTATCATGACCACGTAGCCAGAGGTGGGGTTGGGGGCGGTGGGGACGTAGACGGCCACCATGTCGTGGGCATCAGCATGGGCCCAGGAGCAGTCCCGGCTGGCGACGAAGCCCAGGGTGAAGGCGCCGGGGTGCGGCCACTCCACCATGACCACCTCGCTGAAGCTGCCCCCCTGGCCGGACTGGATGGCGCCCATGAGCTGCCGGGTGGCGCCGTAGATGGTCTTCACCACGGGGATGTGGAGCATGGCCTCGTCCAGCCACTTGAGCAGCCGCCGCCCCAGGAAGTTGCTCACCAGGGCACCCACGGCCACCAGCAACAGCAGCGTGGCGAGGGCTGACAGGATGGTCAGGGCCCAGGTGGGCGGCGCCCCCAAGTGAAGCTGGTGCGACAGCCAGGTGAGCGGCACCTGAAAGATCCCCACCAGGGCGTTGAAGATGCCCACCAGAATCCAGAGCGTCACCACCATGGGCAGGAGCGTGAAAAGGCCGGCGACCAGGTGCTTGCGGATCATTCGGAGTCCTCGGGATGGGTCAGGCGACCATTCTCCGCCATGATGCGCGGACCCACCACCTTCCAGAACCCATGGAAGTAGGAAACGGCGCTCCAGATGGCCAGGATCACGGCGCCCCAGAGCAGCAGCACGCCCATGCCCCAGAAGAAGGTGTAGGGGCGGTTGAGCTGGATGAAGAACTGGAAGATCTCCTTGCCGGTCCACATGAAGAGCCAGTAGTCGAGGCGGGGGCCCAGGATGAGGCAGGAGATGGCGGCCACCTGGAAGCCCATCTTCCACTTGCCGATGGTGCCGGCGGGGATGGTGAGCCCTTCTTCGCTGGCGATGCCCCGCAGGCCTGTGATGGCGAACTCCCGGGCCAGGATGATGAAGGTCATCCAGGCGGGAGCGAGGTTCAGCTCCACCAGTGAGATCAAAGCCCCGGCCACCAGCAGCTTGTCCGCCAGGGGGTCCAGCAGCTTGCCGAGGGTCGTCACCTGCTTCCAGCGACGGGCCAGATAGCCATCCAGCCAGTCGGTGATGGAGGCCACCCAGAAGACCACCACGCCGATCACTTCGTGGTTGGTCACCTTGGTCATCAGGACGACGACCAGCACCGGCACCATGAGGATGCGGATGACGGAGAGGAGGTTAGGCAGGTTCATGTGCGGCAGGGATCCCCATCCAGCCTACAGCAGGGTCAGCCCTCCGCGGGCGAGCAGCCTCTGCCATTCTTCGTCGGGCACGGCGTCGAACCCGCCCTGCCCCTGCCCCAGGTGGGTCAGGCTGGCAGCGGAAGCCCGCACCGGGATCCCGCGGGCCTGAAGGTCGTTCAGGACCGCCACCGCCCCCGGATCGTCCAGCAGCTCCACGGCCTGATGGGCCAGGCAGAGCCAGGGAGTGCCGGCCTCCAACTGGGCCAGGGTCTCCAGCAGCAGGCGGCGGCCCAGGGCGCGGTCCCCGGGGGCGAAGGCACTGCGGAGCAGGAGCACCGGCTGGAGCGCGGGGCTCGGCGGGGGCGGAGCGGCGGGTGGGGTCACGGCCAGGAGGGGTACCGGGGTCTCAGTCGCCGCCACAGCCAGCACCCACAGGGTCCCCTGGCGCAGCTGGCGGACGCTGCGGCCCTGCTTTTCCAGGAAGCTCGTGACGTTCACCCGCAGGAGGTCGTCCTCCCCTTCCACCCGCAGGGGCTCGCCCGGGTGCTCGGCCAGGAGCGCCCGGAGCTCCAGGAGGGCCTGGAAGACCGTGACATCGAGGAGTTCGAGGGTGAGGATATCCATGGGAGGTGGCCTTCGCGTGCCAGTTGAACACCTGGATCCCTTGGCTTTCAAGGGCTGGCTTCGCAGCGAGGCCCAGGCCGCAGGCTTTGTCCAGGTTGGCTTCGCCCCTTGCGAGCCCTTCAGCGAGGAGCAGAACCGCCTGACGGCCTGGTTCCAGGAGGGCCGGGGCGCCCTCCTGCCCTACCTGGACCCGGCCACCCTGGTGGACCCCCGGGCCGTCTTCCCCGAGGCCGTCACAGCCCTGGTGGGCTTCTTCCCCTACGCCCGGCCCGAGGCCGTGCCGGGGGCGGCCCCCGGCAGCCTGAAGCTGAGCCGCTACCTCTGGGGGCCGGACTATCACATGCTCCTCAAGCCCCGCCTGGCCCGGGTGCTGGCGGCGGCCCAGGCCCGCTGGCCGGGGCTGGAGGGGCGGGTCTGCGTGGACACGGCCCCCCTCCTGGAGCGGCAGCTGGCCGTCCGGGCTGGCCTGGGCTGGCAGGGCAAGCACACCCTCCTCATCGCCGGGAAGGACGGCTCCTGGGGCTTCCTGGGGGTCCTCCTGCTGTCCGTGGCCCTGCCGCCGGACCCGCCCTCCCCCGCCGAGCACTGCGGCACCTGCACCGCCTGCCTGGAGGTCTGCCCCACTGGCGCCCTGACCCCCTTCCTCCTGGACCCGGCCCGCTGCCTGACCACCTACACCATCGAGACCGAGGCCGAGCCTCCGCCAGAGGTGGTCGAGGGCCTGGCGGCGAGCCAGTGGGCCGCCGGCTGCGACCTCTGCCAGGAGGTCTGCCCCTGGAACCGGGCCCCCCTCTGGGGCGACCCGGCCCTCTGGGGCGGCCCCAGCCCCCTCCACACCCGGCCTGGCCTGGACCTGCGCCTGGGGGCGGCCCAGTGGCGAAAAATGACCCGGCGGACGGCCCTCAGGCGGGTCAGGGATCGGCATTGGCGCATGACCTTGACCCGAATCCTGGGATCATGACTCCGGGTGGCCCCGCCTAAATTCCTGACCTAAGGGGTCTCCTTTTGATTTTTCATTGGCACTCAACGTCTTTTTTTCCTATAAAGAAGTTTCCGGCCGAGGTTGGCCGCCCCGGTTCGAGGAGGCCCCTGGAATGCCCATGAAGCACTGGACGGTCCAGGATGCAACCGCGCTGTATGGCGTAAAAGAGTGGGGCAACGGCTACTTTGGCATCAACGCCAAGGGCCACCTGGAGATCACCCCCACCCAGGACGACGCCCTCAGCTGTGACGTCTACGAGATCGTCCAGCACCTCAAGAAGAAGGGCCTCCGGACCCCCCTCAACCTGCGCTTCCCCCAGATCCTCGCCCACCGCGTGGTGGAGGTTAACGAGAGCTTCCGTCGGGCCATCAGCGAGTTCGGCTACGAGGGCAGCTACCAGGGCGTCTACCCCGTCAAGACCAACCAGATCAAGGAAGTGGTCGAGGAGATCGTCCGGGCCGGGAACAAGTACCACTACGGCCTGGAGGCCGGCTCCAAGCCCGAGCTGATGATCGCCCTCAGCCTGGACCTCCATCCCGAGGCCCTGGTGCTCTGCAACGGCTACAAGGACGAGTCCTTCATCCGCATGGCCCTGCTGGCCCGAAAAGCCGGCCGCAAGGTGGTCATCACCGTGGAGAAGATGACCGAGCTGCCGCTCATCCTGAAGGTGGCCAAGGAGCTGAAGGTCGAGCCCCTCATCGGCCTGCGGGCCAAGCTCAACGCCCAGGGCTCCGGCAAGTGGGAGACCAGCGCCGGCGACCACGCCAAGTTTGGCCTCACCACGCGCGAGATCCTGGACGCCATCGAGGTGCTGGAGAAGCGCGACCTGCT
>CAIMFT010000025.1 GCA_903840385.1 uncultured Holophagaceae bacterium | reverse complement strand
TGGGCGCCCAGGTTCTCGTGACGGTCCTTGAGCTCGATCTCCTTGGCGACGGTGACGCCGTCCTTGGTCATGAGGGGGGAACCGAACTTCTTCTCGATGAGGACGTTGCGGCCCTTGGGCCCGAGGGTGACCTGCACCGCGTCGGCGAGCTTGTTCACGCCGCGCAGGATCGCCTGACGGGCATCTTCGGCATAGATGATGGACTTGGCCATGTGTTTTTCTCCAGAGTTCAGAATGAGATTGGAATTCGCGTTGGGGTGTCAGCTATCAGCTATCGGCTATCGGCTGAATGCTTTAGCCCACGATCGCCAGGATCTCGTCTTCGCGGACGATGACGTGGTCGATGCCGTCGATCTTGACCTCGGTGCCGCTGTACTTGCCGATGAGCACCTTCTGGCCGGCCTTGACGGACATGGGGTTCCGGGTGCCGTTCTCGTTGATCTTGCCGTCACCCACGGCCACGACCTCGGCCTCCATGGGCTTTTCCTTGGCGGTGTCAGGGATGATGATGCCGCCCTTGACGGTTTCGGCGGCGTCGACGCGCTTCAGCACAACGCGGTCGGATAGGGGCTGGATGGCCATGGGACCTCCTTCAGAAGGGGAAAAAGGGACGGATCGAGCTGTTAGCACTCACCAACAGCGAGTGCCAATTCTGGCATCCCAGGGGGGCATGGTCAAGGGCCGGTTTTGAAAATGAGGAAAAATTTTAGTGTATAACCGAAGATTATCTTCCTGTTTGCGTTAGATTGGGAAAGCCCCCCCCTCCTCCCCGGAGGGGTGTAGCCTCAACCTATGGAACCTCTTGCGATCCTCCGCGACCTGCAGATCACCCTGGACAACCTGGGGACCGTCCAGCGGGCCCTGGCGGCACTGCCCCCAGACCTGGCCGCCCTGGATCAGAGAATTCGCGCAGCTGAGAAACTGACCGCCGAGAAGACCCGCCAGCTGGAATCCGCCAAGAACCAGATCCAAAACCTCACCCGCGACCTGGCTCTGGCACAGAAGGAGGAGGAGCGGGCCCGCGCTGCCGTGAAGGCCACCAGCCAGAAGGTGCACTACACGGCCGCCATCCGGGAGCTGGATGACAAGGAGCGCATGAAGGCCGGAATCGCTCGTCCCCTGCAGGCCCTGGAGGCCCAGTCCCTGACCCTGGCGGAGGCCCTGGTCGCCCTCGAGGCCGAGCGGTCGACCGCCCAGGCCCAGTTCGATGAGCTGCACGCCATCTTCCTGGACGAGCATGCCAATCAGGTGGAGGGTCGCAAGCTCCTGCAGGCCCGCCAGACCGAGCTGGAGGCCCTCCTCCCGGCCAGCGAGATCGCCCGCTTCCATCGCATTGCTGCTGTGCGCCAGGGGCGCGTCGTGGTGCCTGTGGAAAACAGCGCCTGTACCGGCTGCCGGGTGAAGCTCCGGGGCCCGCTGCTGTTCAGCCTCCGGGAGTCCAAGACCCCGGTCTCCTGCGAGTCCTGCCAGCGGATCCTCTACCTGCCGTGAGCCTGACGGAGCGCATCCACGCCCTGCAGGACCGCATCCGGCGGGCCTGCGAGGCCTCGGGACGGCGGCCGGAGGACATCGAGCTGCTGCCAGTCTCCAAGCGCCACCCGCTGACCCTGATCCGGGAGGCCACAGCCCTGGGCTTCCAGCGCTACGGCGAGAACTACGTCCAGGAGGGCTGTGAGAAGGCCCAGGCGGCCCCTGAGCTGGCCTTTGTGCTGCTCGGCCCCCTCCAGCGCAATAAGGCGAAGCCCGCCCTCCAGCACTTCGCTGAGCTGCAGAGCCTCGACCGGCCGGAGCTGGCGGACCGCCTGCGCCGCCTCGCCGAGGAGCTCGACCTGGTCCGGCCCGTGTGGCTCCAGGTGGACCTCTGGGACGAGGCCACCAAGCTGGGCGGCTGTGCGGAAGCGGACCTGCCGGACCTCCTCGCAGCCCTGGGCGGTGACCCCCGCCTGCCCCTGCGCGGGCTCATGGCCCTGCCTCCCCCGGGGGAGCCTGCTGCCTTCGAGCGCATGGCGGCGCTGCGGGACCGCCTCCAGCAGGACCTCGGTCAGCCCCTGCGGCTCAGCATGGGCATGAGCGATGACCTGGAGGAGGCCCTCGCCGCCGGCAGCGATCAGGTCCGCATCGGCACCGCCTTCTTTGGTCCGCGGAGCCGCTGAAAGGTGATCCGCAGCATAGAAGGCCGATGGGTTATGTTTGATGGGACAGGTCCCTGCCTCAACCCCTGCCCCATCTCCTGTGTCCAGCCATAGACGGGTATGCGGCCGAACGGGGCGCATTGACTCCCGATTCCCCCACCACCCGAGCCAGCATGCCCCTTCCAGAAACCGCCCCCCGAGAGACCTGCCCGGGTCTGCCCCCCGTGCCTGCTGCCCTGGGGGCATTCGCCGTACTCCTGGCGAGGCATCTATCGACGGAAACCCTGGTGCTGGCCACCCAGGTGGCTGGCGAGCCCCGGCAGGTGAGCCTCTGTCCCGGCCACCACCCGACGGCCGCAGCCCTGGCGGCGGCGCTCGTTCCCCTGGTGGACCCGGCGGCGGCGGACCTTGGCCTTGAAGGCCAAGCGGGCCCCGAAGGCGACTGCATCCAGGCCCGCATCACCCTGGACGGACCCCTCCCCATCATTACCTTCCTCACAGGCCTGGACCACCTGGGCCTTCCCGGGGGCGCAACGCTGGCTGCAGCCCACTTCCTGCGCCTGTACGAAGCCTTCCTCCAGCCGGGTGAGGCTTCCCCGCTCAGCTTCCCCATGGCCGATGCAACAGAGCGGGCGCTGCTGCTTGGGCCCTGGACCGGCCCGCCCCACGACCCGGACCTCACCCGGGAGGAGACCCTCCAGGCGCGCTTCGAGGGCACAGCCCTTCTGCATCCAGAGCGGCCCGCCCTGGACGAGGATGGCCGGCTCATCACCTACGCCGAGCTGAACGTCCGGGCCAACCGCATCGCTCATCTGCTCCAGGCCCGCGGCATTGGCAAAGGTGCCCGGGTAGGCCTCTGGCTGCCCCGCAGCACAGGAACCTATGCCGCCCTGCTGGGCATCCTGAAGGCCGGCGCAGCCTACGTGCCCCTGGATCCCACCTTCCCCGCCGAGCGGGTCTGCCAGGTGGCCGGGGACTGCGGCATGGCCCTGCTCATCACCGGCCGGTCGGCCGCTGCCCCGCCCGGGTGCCCGGCCCTGGACCTGGAGGCCCTCCAGCTGGCGGCCCAGGCGCAGCCAGCCACAGCGCTGCCCTCGCAGTCCGGGCCGGACGACGGGGCCTACATCATCTACACCTCAGGCTCCACCGGAGCCCCCAAGGGCGTGCCCATAACCCATCGGTCGGTCTGCACCCTGATCCGGGCGGAGGGCCGCATCTTCAATCCCGGCCCCAGCGACCGGGTGTTCCAGGGGTTCTCCCTGGCCTTCGATGCCTCCGTGGAAGAGCTGTGGCTGGCCTTTGCCAGCGGAGCCTGCCTGGTGGTGGGCACGCCGACCTTCCTCCAAGCTGGCCCCGACCTGGCCCGCCGCCTCGCCGAAGCCCGGATCACGGTGCTCTCCACGGTGCCCACCCTGCTGGGCATGACCGACCCGCCCATCCCGTCGCTGCGCCTGCTCATCCTCGGCGGGGAGGCCTGTCCCCCGGACTTGGTGGCCCGCTGGAGCCGTCCGGGGCTGCGCCTGGTGAACACCTACGGCCCCACAGAGACCACGGTGATCTCCACCTGGGCCGACCTCCTGCCAGGCGCCCCGGTCAGCATCGGGCGGGCCCTGCCCAACGACCGGGTCTACGTGCTCGACCCCGAAGGCCAGCCCTGCCCCGTGGGTGTCCCGGGGGAGCTGCACCTCGCTGGCGTCGGCCTCTCCGAGGGCTACCTGGGTCAGCCTGACCTCACGGCTGAGCGCTTCATCGCGAACCCCTATGCGGATGGCCCCACCACCGGGCGGCTGTACCGCACGGGCGACCGGGCCCGGTTCCTCCCGGACGGCACCCTGGCCTTTCTTGGTCGGCTGGATGCCCAGGTCAAGCTGCGGGGCTTCCGCATCGAGCTGGGCGAAGTGGAGGCGGCCCTCAGCCTGGACCCCGCCGTGCAGGTGGCGGCGGTGGCCCTCTGCGGGGACCAGGCCTTGGAGCGCCTCGTGGCCTACGTGGTGTTGCGGGACGGCGCCGAGGTGGACACCCAGGCCCTCCTCCGCCGCCTCCGGGACCGACTCCCGCCCTACATGATCCCGGCCTCGGTGGAGGTGCTCGCCACCCTGCCCACCTTGCCCAGCGGCAAGGTGGACCGCCGCCGCCTGCCGGTGCCAGCAGCGCCCACGGAGGCGTCGGAGCCAGAGGACGCGGCGGGGATGCACACCGAGCGGGAGGCCGGCCTGCTGGCCAACTGGACCCGCCTCTTCCAGGGCCGGCGGCCCAGCCTGGACGAGGACTTCTTCCGGGACCTGGGGGGGCACTCCCTCCTAGCTGCGGCCATGGTCTCGGGGCTGCGTCGCCAGCGCCTCTTTGAGGGGCTGGCGGTGCCCGATGTCTACGCCTTTCCCACCGCCCGCTCCCTGGCAGGTGAGTTCGACACCCGGACCAAGCAAGCGCCCGAGGCCAACCGCATTCCAGCCCCGGTCCCCTCGCCCTGGAGGCACCGCCTCTGCGGGCTGGTCCAGGCGCTGTCGCTCTACCCGCTGCTGGGCTTCTTCGCCCTCCAGTGGCTCACGCCCTACATGGTCTACAGCTGGACCCAGGATCACGACCTCGCCCGGCTGACGGGGATAGCCCTGTCCCTGGCTGCACTGGCCCTCGTCTACCCTGCCATGTTCGTGCTCTCCATTGCGGCGAAGTGGCTCCTCCTGGGCCGCATCCGGCCGGGCCGCCACCGCCTCTGGGGCTTCTACTACTGGCGCTGGTGGCTGACGCACCGGATCCTGGCGGCAACGCCCCTGGACTACCTGGTGGGCACGCCCTGGCTGCCCATCTTCCTCCGCCTCTTGGGCGCCCGCATCGGCAGACGGGTGCACCTGGGCACGACGGCGGTGAGCGCTTTCGATCTGGTGGACATCGGTGACGAGGCGAGCGTGGGCCTGGAGGCCAGACTTACGGGCTACACCCTGGAGGACGGCTGGCTGGAGATCGGCCCCATATGTCTAGGCCGCCGCAGCCATGTCGGCGTGCGCAGCGTGGTGGCCACCGGAGCTCGACTGGAAGACGGCGCCGTCCTTGAGGACCTGAGCCTCCTGCCTGCTGGTGGCCGGATCCCCGCCGGTCAGCGCTGGACCGGCTCCCCCGCCCGGCCCCTGCCCCCCAGCGAGACGGACCGTCTGCGGGCCGCCACCCCGTATCCGTCCAGCTCCCGCCGCCGCAGAATCCTGCTGGCTGTGGCGCAGGGCCTGGGCATCCTCCTGGTGCCCGGAGCCTTCCTCTCCGCAATTTTCCCCGGCCTGCTCCTCATCAACGAGCTCTACGCCAGCACCAACGGCTACTTCGCCTACCTGGTGGTGGCCCCGCTGGTAGCCGTCTCCTTCATCGTCCTCCTGGCCCTGGAGATCGCCGCAGCCAAGTGGCTGCTGCTGGGCCGGGTCCGCTCGGGCACTTACGACCTGCAGAGCGGCTTCGCCCTCCGCAAGTGGTACGTGGACCGCCTCATGGCCATGGGCCTGGACCTTCTGGCGCCGCTTTACGCAACGGTCTACCTGGCCCCGTGGCTCCGTCTCCTGGGTGCGCGGCTGGGGGCCTGGGCAGAGGTCTCCACCGCTGGCGCCGGCACGCCAGACCTCATGGTCCTGGGGGAGGACAGCTTCATCGCCGACTGCGTCTCCTTCGGTCCGCCGCAGGTGGACCTGGGTCGAGTCACCCTGGGAACGGTCCAGGTGGGCCGACGCGCCTTCGTGGGCAACAGCGCCCTGATTCCCGGCGGGACGGTTCTGGGCGAGAGCGTGCTGGTGGGTGTGCTATCCCTGCCTCCCACCGCACCAGAGGAAGCGGCCAAGGTCGACGGCAGCTGGCTCGGATCGCCGGCCATCTACCTGCCCCGCCGCCAGACCACCACCGACTTCGGCGAGGCCGCCACTTTCCGTCCCTCCCGGGGCCTCTATCTGCTTCGGGCCTACATCGAGCACTTCCGGGTAATCCTGCCTGCCACGGGCTTCGTGATCCTCACGAGCCTGCTGCTCACCGGCCTCACCGAGATCGAGGATGCCTGGTCCCTGGGCCTGGCGGCGGCCGCCTTGCCCCTGCTGTACCTGGCGGCGGGCACCCTGGCCTGCCTCTTCGTGGTGGCCGTGAAGTGGCTGGTGATGGGGGTCTATCGCCCGGGCGAGAAGCCCCTCTGGTGCGGCTTCGTTTGGCGCACGGAGCTGATCAGCGGCCTCCACGAGAACCTGGCGGACTCCTGGCTGCTGCAGATGCTGCAGGGGACACCCTTCCTGCCCTGGTACTTCCGCCTCCTGGGCTCCCGCATCGGCCGCCGGGTGTGCATGGAGACCGCCTGGCTGACGGAATACGACCTGGTCACGGTGGGCGACGACGTCTGCCTCAATGCCGACTGCACGGTCCAGACCCACTTGTTCGAGGATCGGGTCATGAAGATGGACCGGGTGGACATCGGCGACGGCTGCTCCGTGGGCACAGACGCCGTGGTGCTCTACGGCTCCCGCATGGAAGCCCGCACCGTGCTGGGGGACCTCTCCCTGCTCATGAAGGGCGAGAGTCTGCCCGAGGGCACCCGCTGGGAAGGCTCCCCGGCCCGGCCCGCAGCCCCGCTGCCGAGGATCGATGCGGCCACCACCCCCGCAGGGCCAGCGGGCCCCACCGCCGGTCTCGAGCCGCACACCAGGACAGCTGTCCGCACCGACACCGCAGCCCTCGGACTTCACTGCCAGACCCTGGGCCACGATCCCCATGGACGGCCCCGCACCCTCGGCCCCGATGGGCAGGCCTGGTCGCTGAGCCAAGCCCGGGCGGGCCTGGCCCAGGCCACCGCCCTCTCACCCACAGGTCGGGTCGGGGTGGACCTGGAGCCCCTGGTCTCCAGCCACGCACTGCTGGCTGCGGCGGACCTCCTACTACCCTCGGAGCTAAGCTGGGCGGACCAGGGCCCGGCCGCCACCCGCTGGCGCCGCTTGCTGGCCCTCTGGACCGCCAAGGAGGCCGTACTGAAGGCCCTCGGCCAGGGCTTCGCCTTTGATCCCAACCAAGTGGAGCTCGGCCCCGATGGCCAGGGCGGTCTGGCCCTGCACCGCCTCTGCGGCAGTGAGGCTCTGGCCGCTGGCTGGCGCATCACCCTCGAAGAGCGCATGGTGGCCGGTCGTCCCCACCTCTTGGCCCTGGCAGAGGTTTAGAACCCAATCCAGGAAAGCCAGCATGAACAGGTAGCGGTGCCGCTTCAGCCCCAGCCTGTACTCAGCCACCCACCCGGAGGTCTCGTGCGCCCCATCCTGCTTCTTGCGGCACTCCCCTCGCTCCTAATGGCCCAGGAGACTGCCACCACGCTGAAGGACCAGAAGGCTCTGGCAGTCACCATCTACAACGACAACCTGGCCCTGGTGAAGGACACCCGGGAGGTGCGCCTGCCCAAGGGCGAGGCCCGCCTGGCCGTCCAGGAGGTCTCGGCCCAGATCCGGCCCGAGACGGCCTCCCTGCGCAACCTCACGGCCCCCCGGGACTTCTGGGTGGCCGGGCAGAACGTCGACTTTGACCTGCTGACACCGCAAAGTTCCAGGTCACCGTGCCAGCCGAGGGCAGCGCCACGCTGACCTACCGGGTCCGGGTGCGCTGGTAGCACCGGGCCTCCGTCCGCACTTCGCAACTGATCCATACTTGGGCCATGCCCCTCCCCGCCCGGTTCCTCGCCCGTCTGCGACGCCTGCCCCTGCGGCTACGCGGGCGCCTGGGCGGCGGCACGGCGGGCCTGCATCCCTCGCGCCTGAAGGGGGCCGGTCTCACCTTCGTGGAGAACCGCCCCTACGAGCCGGGGGATGATCCCCGCCACATCAACTGGCCCCTCACCGCCCGCACCGGCGAGCCGGTCATGAAGCGCTTCGAGAGCAGCCGGGATCTGGTGCTCTGGCTGGTGGTGGACCCCTCGCCCTCCATGTTCCTGGGGGACCCTGTCTCGCCCCTGCGCTGGGCCCTGGAGCTCTGCGGCGCAGCCTTCGCCACCCTGCAGGCCAGCGGCGACCGTCTGGGCCTGGTGGTGCCGGGAGATGGCCGCACGCCGGCCCTGCGCATCGCTCCCCGGCGCGGCCGCAGCCACGGCCTCCGACTGCTGGAGACCCTCATTGAGCGGGGCCCCTGCATCCCCACGGCGGCCGCCTGGCGGGAGGCCCTGGGCCACTGGGGCGACCAGGGCCGCGGCCACCGCCTGTGGCTCCTCAGCAATGGGGCCGGGCTCCAGGGCCTGGCACCCCTGCTCAAGCCCCTGGCCTTCCGGCATCGGGTGGTCTGGTTCCAGCCCCAGGCCGAGGGCGAGACCATGGCCTGGCCCGAGACCGGCTTTTCCCCGGCCATCGAGCACCAGCGCTGGGACCTCCTGGCGGACCCCGTGCCCCGCCTGGATGCCTGGCTGCGAGCGGGCGGCGCATGAGTTGGCGGGTCGGTTCCTGTGGGGGGCCGTCTTGGCTCGGATTCCGTGGCCGGAATCCGAGCTGGGAAAAGATTGGGTTGGTGCTGCTGGTGGGGGGCGTTGTTTACGGTGCGCCGGTTTGGAAGGCCCCCAGCCAACTCCCGCTGGGTGAGCTGCAGACGCTGGAGCTGCGGGAGGCCGACCCCACCCGGCCCGCACCCGCCCGACCGGCTCTGGAAGATCGCCTGGGTTCCCTCCGCCTGCGGGCCCTGGAGCCCCTGCCGGACGGCCGGGGCTGGCGCTTCCAGGTGCAGGCGCTGCGCCCTGGGCTGGCGGTGGTCCCGGCCCTGGAGCTGGGCGGTGGGGTGCTCAGCCCTGAACTGCGTCTGCAGGTGCCCCGGCAGGTGCCCTTTGGCGCGCCCTGGATGGGCCTGGGCGGCGGCCGAGAGGACCGCCTGCCGGACCTGCCCTTCCCCTGGGCCTGGGCCAGCCTCTTGCTGTTGCCACCCGCAGCCCTGCTGGGCGTGGGTCTGCGCCGCTGGCGCCAGGGTGCGCGTCACCGCCACCTGCGCCACGCCGTCCGCACCTTTCACCAGCACTGGCCCCCGGTGGACCGGGCGCGCAGCACGCTGGACGCCGCCCATGCTCTGGGCCGGGACCTGCTGGCGGCGCGCTTCGGAGCGGAGGCCCGGGCCTGGGGTTCCCTCGAGCTCCAGGCCCGCCGCCTGGCGGCCTGGGACCAGTGGTGCCGCAGCCTGGATGCGGCCCGCTTCGGCCTGGAGGCCCCGCCCTTTCCGGAGGCCGCCCGTCTGGTGGAAGACCTGCTGCCCCTGCCGGATGGACGGAAGGTCGCGCCATGATCCTCCTCCGCCAGCCCCTGGCCCTGCTCCTGGTGCTGCCCCTGCTGGTGGGCGCCTGGCGCGTGGTGTACCGCTGGGGCATCCCCGCCTCCCGGCCCTCGGGCACCCTGGCCAGGGTCTCCGCCCACTGGCTGCCGGTGCTGCTGGCCCTGGTCCTGGGGCTCGCCGCCGCCGGCCCGGAGTGGCGCTCCCCCGTGCGCGGCGCCGCCCCCGTGGTGGACTTCGCCGTGGTGCTGGATGGCAGCAGCAGCATGCGCATCCTGGACCGCCCCGAGGAGGACCGCTGGCAGGCCGCCCGCCGCCTGCTGGCCCAGTTCATCCAGCGCCGCCCCGATGATCGCTTCGCCCTCGTCCTGTTCAGCGCCCACCCGGTGACCCTGAGCCCCCTCACCGCCGACCACAGCCGGCTCCTGCGCCTCCTGGCCCGCCTGGACCTGGACAGCCGGGACGACGGCACCGCCATCGGCTCGGCCCTCATGACCGCCGTGCGCCGCCTGGAGGACAGCCCCGCCCGCAGCCGGGTGATCCTGCTCCTCACGGATGGGGTGCAGAACCGGGGCCGGGTACTGCCCGCCGAGGCCGCTGCCGAAGCCGCCCGGCGCGGCATCCGCATCCATGCCGTGGCCATGGGCAGCGACGGCGAGAGCCTCGTGCCCCTGGAGGGCGGGGGCTTCGCCCGCCTGCGGGTGGCCGTGGACCACACCACCCTGCAGGAGGTCGCCCGCCTCACCGGAGGGGAAGCCTTCAGCGCCGAGGATCCCGGCGGATTGGCCCGCAGCCTCGCCGCCGTGGACCGCCTGGAGAAAACCCAGCTGCCCGTGGACCCGCCCACGGAGGGCCGCCCCCTCGCCAGTTGGTTCCTCCTGCTGGCGCTGCTCCTGGCCCTGCCCTTGGCCGTGGACCTTGCCTTCAAGCGGGGCCGCCCCCGGCCCGCCTGGGTGGCACCATGAGCCCGATCCTCTCCCACCCCTGGGTGCTGGTGCCGGCGGCCCTGGCGGCGCTGGTGATCCTGGGCCTGGCCGTTCGGGCGCACCTCCGGCCGGGCCTCGGCGTGCAGGTGGTGGGCCAGCGGCCCCTCTGGCAGGGCCTGGGCCTGGGCCTGGTGGCGCTGGGCCTGGGCCTGGGCCTGGCGGAGCCCCGCTGGGGCACCCAGGACCGCCCCCGCCTCACGGTCCATGTGGTGCTGGATGGCAGCCGCTCCATGACCGTGGCCGACACCCCCGGCGGCCGCACCCGCTGGGAGGCCGCCGCCGCCGCCCTGGACCGCCTCTGGTCCCAGCCCGAGCCGGGCCTGCGCTGGAGCCTGGACCTGCTCACGGGGGATGCGATCCCCGTCCAGCCCCCAGGCGAAGACCGGGTCCTGCTGCGGGAGAGCCTCAAAGCCCTCACCCCAGGCGCCGTGGGCTCTCCGGGCACCAGCCTGGGCCGGGGCCTCATCCAGGTGGTGGCCCAGGCGGAGGCCGGCACCCCCGCCGTGGTCCTGCTGCTCAGCGATGGGGAGGAGACCTGGGAACGCCCCGATGAGGCCGTGGGCCGCGCCCTCGCCGGCCTACGCCAGACTCGCCTACCCCTCTACGCCCTGGCCTATGGGGACGGCCGCCCCCACCCCGTGGCCGGAGAGACCGCAGCAGGCAGCACCGAGGCCGCCCTCAGCACCGCCCGTCCCGACCTGCTGGAGCGCCTGGCCCGGGAAAGCGGCGGTCGCCTCTTCACCGACCCCGACCGTGCCGCTGCCGACCTCCAGGCCCTGGCTGCGGGCCAGCTGCCCCTGCCCGCCGGGCGTTCCCTCCAGCCCGCCCACCCGGAGGCTGGCGCCTGGCTGGCCCTGCTGGGGTTGCTCCTGTGGCTGTTCCACGCCGGGCAGCCCATGGCCCGCTGGCGGCCGGTGCTGCTCCTGGTCCTGGCCCTGGCGGCGCCGGGCCTGCAGGCCCAGGGTACGGGGTCCTTCGGCTGGGTGCCGAATGGTGTCCGGGCCTGGCTGGCCCAACGCGCCCTGGGGGACGGCGACCTCAGCGGTGCCCAGCGCTGGCGGCCCGGAGATCCCCGCCCCGACCACCTCCTGCTGGCCGCACAGATCGACCTCCGCTCCGGTCAACCAGAGGGGGCCCTGAAGACCCTTGCGCCCCTGGTGGGCCAAGGCGTACCCCGGCCCCTGCCGGCCTGGCGCACCCCGGCCCTGCTGCTGGCCGCCCGCGCCCAGGTGGAAGCCGGCCGCCCTGAGGAGGCCCGGGCCATCCTCGAGCGCCTCCTGCTGGAGCAGCCGGGTCGCCCAGAGGCCATCCACAACCTGCAGACCCTCATCCAGGACGCCCTGCCCCCACCCCCACCGCCCAAGCGGCCGCCACCACCCCCACCGCCCCGCCCCAGCCTGGGCGCCCAGCAGGACGAGCTGGAGGGACTCAGGCAAAGGCTGCCGAAGCCGCCGAAGACAGCGGGTGGGGTGAGGGATTGGTAGGGGGGCTGTCAGATGTCGCTTTTTGGCTGTCGGCTATCAGCTGTCAGCTATCAGCTTTCGGCTATCGGCTTTCGGCTATCAGCTTTCGGCTATCAGCTTTCGGCTATCAGCTTTCGGCTATCAGCTTTCGGCTATCGGCTGTCAGCTTTCGGCTAAAGCTCCAACAACCATCGGCCAGCCCTGCCCAATCAGCCTTGGCTGTCGGCCCATGGTCTTAGCACGGCCCCCACAACCTGCCGCACCCTTTGCTTTGGCTGACAGCTGACAGCTGATAGCTGATAGCTACTTACTGCTTCAACCACGCCGCGAACTCAGCCCCAGTCCTGAAGGCGCCCACCTGACGGCGGACTTCCTTGCCATCGGCATCGAGGATCACCAGGGTCGGGTAGGCGTTGAGGCGAAACTGGCCGGCCAGGCGGGTGCCTTCGGCCACGGGGGTGCCATCTCGCTTCTCCACCAGGGAGGAGAAGGGCACGTACTTGGCCAGGGCGGCCTGGGCCTCAGGGGTGGGGAAGACGTTCTTCTGGAGGTGCAGGCAGGGGCCGCACCACTCGGTCCAGAGGTCCATGAAGATGAGCTTCTTCTCGGCCTTGGCCCGCTTCAGGGCGGCGTTGTAGTCGTGCTCCCACTTGGCCGCACCCTGGGCGGACAGCGTGCTGGCAACGAGAAGCAGGGCGGCGAGGACCTTCATGGGGACTCCTGGAAGCGGCGGGACACCGCTGATTGGATGGGGCCAGACCGGCCGCCGTGACAGGCCACAGGATAACCGGACTTTCGGAGGCTAAGCCGGGGGCCTGGGCTGCCGTATTCCAGGCAACAGGGCTTCAGCCGGCCCGCCCCCTTCAGGAGCCACCATGCGCGCCATCCTCGTTCCCTTCGTCCTTGCCGCCACCCTCGGCCTGCCCCTCGCGGCCCAGAGCGCCAAGTTCATCAAGGTGGACATCACCTCCAAGACCATGGCCCACCACGCCCGCACCAAGGACGGTGCCGATGGTCCCACCGAGGTCCACATCCGCATGCCCATCAGCCTCGCCAAGGGCGTCCTGGACATGGCTGGCGAGGGCGAGATCAAGGTCAACGGCCACGCCCGCAAGGGCATGAAGCCTGAACAGCTCCAGCGCCTGCTCTCCGAGTCCAAGCCCGGCGACCTGCTCCTGGAGATCACCACGGACAAGGGCGATCACATCCGCGTCACCGTCGAGTAGCCGGGAGCCCCTCCGTCGCACCCGAAGCCCCGCCCCGGCGGGGCTTTTTGGTGGACGGACCGGTCTGGCCGCTGAAGACTGGAGTCCTGACCCGAGGGCCGCCCTGCCATGGAATCCCTGACTGAGCTCCGAGTGCGCTACGCCGAGACCGATGCCATGGGCATCGTGCACCATGCCACCTACCCGGTCTGGATGGAGCTGGGGCGCAGCGACTTTCTGCGGGAGCTGGGCCAGAGCTACGCCGAGTGGGAGCTCCGGGGCGTGCGCCTGGTGGTGAACGAGATCCAGGTCAAGTTCCGCTCCCCGGCGCACTATGACGAGCTGGTGCAGGTGCGCACCAGCCTGCGGGAGGCCGGCCGCCGCCGCCTGATCTTCGCCTACAAAATCGAGCGAGCCGGCGTGCTGCTGGCAGAAGCCGAGAGCACCCACCTGGTGGCCAGCAGCGACAACCGCGCTCGTGTCCTCCCCGACGACCTGCTGGCCCTCGTTCAGCGCCCCTGAGGCGAGCCCATGCAGGTCGAGATCAGCGCCGCCAGGGCATCCATGACCCGGCGGCGGCTCTCGCTGAAGGCATCGTCATGGAAGCTCTGGAAGCTCACCAGGCCCACCGGGCGGGGGCCCCAGCCCAGGGGCACACCGTACCAGGAGTGGGGGATGAGGCCGGTGGCCTCCTCGGCGGCGGTCAGGAGGCTCCCCGCCGCTTTGCCCTCTTCCAGGGTCCGGATGTAGATGGGATGGCGAGCAGTCAGGACCTTCTCCGACAGTCCCAGCCGGTCCGACAGGCGCCGGGGCGGGTGGTTCCGGGTCCGGCCGCCCTCCTGGTACAGGACAAAGCGCAGCTGATCCTGGTCCCAGTCCGCCAGGGCCACGTAGAAGCAGGCCAGCCCCAGGGGCTTGAAGCAGATGTCCAGCAGGGCCTCGGCCAGCGCCAGGGGCTCGGTCCCCGGCCGCATGCGCTCCAGAGCTCCCAGCAGGAGGTCCCGGTCCTGGTCCAGGTGCCTGACCAGCTCCTGGACGTCTTCCACCCGGGCCTGGAGGGCACGGCCGGCGGCTTCCAGGGTCTGAATCTGGGCGTCCCGCTCCGCCAGGGCCTCGTCAAGTTTTTTGCTACTGAACAATCCCATGGGACACCGGGGGCTTTGGATGAAGGGGGAAATGGTGGTTTCCTAGTTCCATGACGAAGATGCGGCGAACCCTCTCCCTGTTCAACACCCTGACGCGCCGGGTCGAGCCCGTGGTCCCGGTGCTGGAGGGGCAGGTCTCGTTTTACACCTGTGGTCCCACCGTCTACAACTATGCCCACATCGGGAATCTCCGCACCTTCCTCTTCCAGGATCTCCTCAAGCGGACCTTCCGGGCCGGGGGCTACGAGGTCCAGCACTGCATGAACATCACGGACGTCGAGGACAAGATCATCCGCGACTCCCAGGGTGGGCTCCCCGAGACAGCCTCCAACGCCGACCGCCACGCCGCCATGCGGGCCCTCACGGAGCGCTTCACGGCAGTCTTCCTGGAGGACCTGCAGACCCTGGGCATCCAGCCCGCCGACCACCTGCCCCGGGCCACGGCCTACATCCCGCAGATGATCCAGCTGGTCCAGGACCTCGAGGCCAAGAACCTGGCCTATGTCCGCGACGGCAGCGTCTACTACCGCATCTCCGGCCTCCCCGCCTACGGCTGCCTGGCCCACCTGGACCGGGAGGGCATGCAGGCCGGGGCCTCCGTGGACGCGGACGAGTACGAGCGGGACTCGGTCACCGACTTCGTGCTGTGGAAGGCCGCCAAGCCCGGCGAGCCCTGGTGGGACAGCCCCTGGGGCCCCGGCCGGCCCGGCTGGCACATCGAGTGCTCGGCCATGGGCATGGAGCTGCTGGGTGACCGGGTGGACATCCACAGCGGCGGCGTGGACCTGATCTTCCCCCACCACGAGAACGAGATCGCCCAGAGCGATGGCTGCCTCGGGCACCAGTGGGTGAACCACTGGGTGCACGGCGAGTTCCTCATGGTCGAGGGCCAGAAGATGGCCAAGAGCGCCGGCAACTTCTTCACCCTGCGGGAGCTGGTGGAGAAGGGCGTGGACCCCGTGGCCCTGCGCTACGCCATCCAGAGCAACCACTACCGCAAGGTGCTCAACTTCAGCTTCGAGGGCCTGCGGGCCGCGGAGAACTCCCTCAAGCGCATCCGGGCCTTCCGCAAGCGCATGGAGGGCGAGGGCCAGGCCGGCGGCGGTCCCTGGAAGGCAGCCCTGGCGCCCGAGCAGCGCCTGGCGCAGGCCCGGGACCACTTCTGGGCCGCCCTGGGCGATGACCTCAACACCCCCGAGGCCTTGGCGGAAATCTTCACCCTCATCAGCGACCTCAACGCCCAGGACGACCACGTGGCCCTCACCCGCGAGGAGCGGGACGCCGTGCTGGCCTTCCTGGACGAGGCCGATGCCATCTTCGCCGCCTGGCCCAACGAAGGCGACAACCTGGACGCCGAAGTGGAAGCCCTAATTGAAGCCCGCCGCGCCGCCAAAGCCGCCAAGAACTGGCCCGAAGCCGACCGCGTAAGAGACGCCCTCAAAGCCCTGGGCATCGTCCTCGAAGACCGCAAAGACGGGACAACGGGCTGGCGGCGGGGCTGAGGCTTAGGCTGAAAAAGAAAACTGCATTGATACGCAGAGGAAAGCCGAGGAGCAGAGGAAAGCAGAGAACTGCGTAAAAGCGCCTTAGCCGGGGATGGACGGGGATGACGGAGATAGAGCGTCTTCTCTCTGTGCCCTTTGTGTTCTTTGTGGTGAATTAGCTTTTGTTCCGAGGTGTCTTGGTG
>CAIMFT010000024.1 GCA_903840385.1 uncultured Holophagaceae bacterium | reverse complement strand
TGTCAGCCCTCGTTCGGTGGGATGGAAGCGTAGAGGTTCAGGTAGGCCCGGGCGGGCCCTTCCCAGCTCAAGTTGGTGTCCATGCCCTGCCGCTGCACCCGGCGCCAGGCCCGAGGGTTGCGGAAGAGGGCCAGGGCCTGGTTGATGGCTTCGCCCAGGGCCCAGCCGTTGGCCCGGTCGAACACAAAGCCCGTGGCGGTGCCATTGGCGAGGGTCTCCGGCGTCGCCCCGATCACCGTGTCGGCCAGGCCGCCGGTGCGCCGCACCAGGGGCAGGGCCCCGTAGGCCTGGGCATAGAGCTGAGTAAGCCCGCAGGGCTCCTGGCGGGAGGGCACCAGCACCACATCCGAGGCCGCAAAGGCCCGGTGGGCCAGGGCCTCGTCATAGCGCAGGAAGACCGCCACGCGGCCGGGATGGCGCTCGGCGGCCTGCAGGAAGGCACCCTCTGCATGGGGGTCGCCGGTGCCGATCACCGCCAGCTGGGCGCCGCAGGCCACCAGGTGGTCCACGTTCTCCAGCACCAGGTCCAGTCCCTTCAGAGGGTCCAGGCGGCTCACGGCTGTGAACAGGGGCGCGTCGGGATCTTCCGCCAGGCCCAGGCGCTGCTGGAAGTCCGGGCGGTTGGGGCGGCGGCGGCCCGGGTGGCGGCTGTCGAAGCGGCTGAGTAGATGCGGGTCGCGGGCGGGATTCCAAACCCCGCTGTCCACGCCGTTGATGATGCCCGTCAGCTCGGCGGCGCGTTGGGCCAGCAGACCCTCCAGGCCATGGCCACCGAAGTGCTGGATCTCGCCAGCGTAGGTGGGACTCACGGTGGTGATGCGATCGGCGAGGCGCAGGCCCGCCTTGAGGTAGCAGATGTCCTTGTGGAACTCCACGCCCTCTGGTGTGAAGGCCCGCAGCGGCAGCCCCAGCTCCGGCAGGAGGGCGGCGGGGAACCGACCCTGGTAGGCGATGTTGTGGATGGTCATCACCGTGGCAGGCCGGGGGCTGGACCCATAGGCCACGTAGGCCGGCATGAGCCCTGCATGCCAGTCATGGCCGTGGATCACATCGGGCTGCCAGCCGGCGAGGTCGCCGGAGCGCCCCAGGTGCGCTGCCGCCCAGGAGAGGGCGGCGAAGCGGTGGGGCAGATCCTCGGGCTGGCCGTAGGGACCACCGGGGCGGTCAAAGAAGTTGGGCTGATCCAGGAGGTAGAGGGGCAGGCCCGGCGCATCGGCCCGAAGGAGCCGGGCGGGGCCGCCGCCCATGAGGTCAGAGAAGGCGGCTGCCACCTCCTCCCCCACCACGGCGGACCGGATGGCGGGGTAGGCGGGGACCAGCAGGCGGACATCGGCGCCCAGGGCACGCAGGGCCCGGGGAAGGGCCGCCATCACATCGCCCAGACCACCGGTCTTGACGTAGGGGAACAGCTCGGATGCTACGAAAAGAACCTTCAAAATCTAGGACTCCAGCTGACTCAGCATACGCTGGGAGATGAGAGTGACCCCGCCTTCCGAGCGGTGGAAGCGGCGGGCATCCTCTTCCGGGTCCTCTCCCACCACGAAGCCCGTGGGGATCTTGCAGCCCCGCGCCACGATGCAGCGCCGCAGGCGGGCATGCCGGCCGATGTCGCAGTCCGGCAGCACCACGGCGCCATCGAGGCGGGCGTGGGAGTGGACGGAGACCCGGCTGGACAGCAGGGAGTGGTGCACATGGGCACCGGAGATGACGCAGGCCCCGGAGACCAGGCTGGAGAGGGCCACGCCGTTGCGCATCTCGCCCGCATGGACGAACTTGGCCGGGGGCAGCTGCTCCTGGTGGGTGAAGATGGGCCAGTTGGGATCGTAGAGGTTGAGGGCAGGCAGCACATTGGTGAGGTCCATGTTGGCCTCCCAGTAGGAGTCCACGCTGCCCACATCGCGCCAGTAGGGCTCGGGGTGCCCGGCGTTGGGGATGCAGCTGCGCTCGAAGCGGTGGGCGTAGACCCGGGCGGTCTCGACGATGCGGGGGATGATGTCCTTGCCGAAGTCGTGGCCGCTGTTGGGATCTTCCGCATCCTTGATGAGCTCCGCCGCCAGGAACTTCGCATCGAACATGTAGATGCCCATGGACGCAAAGGCCCGGTCGGGCTTGCCCGGAATGGCCGGAGGATCATCCGGCTTTTCGACGAAGGCGACGATGCGGTCTTCCGAGTCCACATGGGCGATGCCGAAGCCGCGGGCGTCATCCCGGGGGACCTCCAGGCAGGCGATGGTGAGGTCGGCCTTGTTGTCCAGGTGGTCCTGCAGGAAGAGCTTGTAGTCCATGCGGTAGATGTGGTCCCCCGCCAGGATCAGCACGGTCTTGGGATCGGCGGCTTGGATGCTCTCGAGGTTCTGGTAGACCGCATCCGCCGTGCCGCTGTACCAGGCGTTCTTGTCGAAGCTCTGCTGCGCCGGCAGCACGTGGACGTACTCGTGGAGCTTGCCCGCCAGGAAGGTCCAGCCGAACTGCAGGTGCTCCAGCAGGCGGTGCGAGTTGTACTGCGTCAGCACCATGATCTTGCGGAAGCCCGAGTTCACGCAGTTGGACAGCGTGAAGTCGATGATGCGGTACTTGCCACCGAAGTCGAGGCCGGGCTTCGCGAACTGATCCGTGAGGTCCATGAGGCGTTTGCCGCGCCCGCCCGCCATCACGAGGGCAACGGTGTGCCGAGGGGTAAGTCGCGATTCAGAAATCGTCAACATGGGAATCCTTTGGCCTGACTGAATGATAGCGATGCGCCTTGGGACTGGAAGAACAAAAGAGGGAGAGACTTAGGGATTGCCCCAGGTGTTGCCGGAGGGTTCGCTAGACAGGGCCGCCTGGAGCTCGCGGAGAAATTGCGCCCGAGGCACGGAGCGGAACCCATAGCCCGCCAGACCCTCGTGGGGCAGCTGCCCGTCCAGCAGGACAAAGCCCTGTTCCACGAGGCGAGCGTCCAGGGCCGCCAGGGCCGCCCGGCTGGCCTCGGGTGCCAGGCTGAACATGCTCTCCCCGAAGAAGGCGCCGCCCAGGGCTACCCCGTACAGGCCGCCCAGCAGGACCCCGTCCCGCCAGGCCTCCACGCTGTGGGCGTGGCCGGCCTGGTGCAAGGCCACGTAAGCCGCCTGCATCTCCGGCGTGATCCAGGTGCCCTCCTGGCCCGGCCGGGGCACCCTGGAGCAGTGGCCGATGACGGCCTCGAAGGCCGTGTCCACGCGGATCTCGAAGGGGTGCTGGCGCAGGTTGCGGCGGGTGCGGGCGGAGAGGTGCAGGTGGCCGGGCTGCAGCAGGGCCCGCTCCGGCGGTGACCACCAGAGCAGGGGATCCTCCGGTCCGAACCAGGGGAAGATGCCGCTGCGATAGGCCAGCAGGAGGCGGGCCACGCTGAGGTCCCCACCGATGGCCAGCAGGCCGTCCTCCGCCAGCTCCGCGTCCGGGAAGGCCAGCTGCTGGGTCAGGCGAAAGACAGGCACAGGCGGCCGTCCTTGAGGTCCACGGCGGCCTTTCCACCCTTGGTGAGGGGGCCAAAGAGCAGGGCCTCCGCCAGGGGCCGCCGGAGCTCCCGTTCGATGAGGCGCGCCATGGGGCGGGCGCCAAAGGCTGGGTCGTGGCCCTTCTCCGCCAGCCAGGTCAGCGCCACCGGAGCGCAGGTGAGGGTCACGCCCTTCTCTGCCAGTTGGACCTCCAGCTCCCGCAGGTGCTTGGCCGCCACCTTGGTCATCTCGCTGCGGCCCAGGGAGGCGAACTGGAGGATGGCGTCCAGGCGGTTGCGGAACTCAGGGCTGAAGGCCTTCTCCAGGGTCCCAGTGGCCGAGCGCCGGGCCCCGGCGTCGGCGAAGCCCACCTGCCGGGCCGAGAGCTCCCGGGCTCCCACATTGGTCGTCATCACCAGCACCGTGTGGCGGAAGTCGGCGCTGCGGCCATGGCTGTCCGTCAGGGTGGCGTGGTCCATGACCTGCAGCAGCACGCCGAAGAGGTCCGGGTGGGCCTTCTCCAGTTCGTCCAGCAGCAGCACCGCATGGGGCTGCTTGCGCACGGCGTCTGTGAGCAGGCCGCCCTCCTCGTAGCCCACGTAGCCCGGCGGCGCGCCGATGAGGCGGGCCACGGCGTGCTTCTCCTGGTACTCGCTCATGTCGAAGCGCAGGAAGGCGATGCCCAGGGCCTTGGCGAGCTGCTTGGCCAGCTCGGTCTTGCCCACGCCGGTGGGGCCGGCAAAGAGGAAGCAGCCCATGGGCTTGAGGGGGTCCCGCAGGCCGGAGCGCGCCAGCTTGATGGCGCTGGCCACCGCCTCGCAGGCTGGGTTCTGGCCAAAGATCTGCGCCTGGAGGGCACTCTCAAGCCCGGCCAGGGCCTTGCGGTCATCCATGCTCACCGAGGCCACGGGTACCCGGGCCATGCGGGCCACGACGGCCTCGATCTCGGCGGCATCCACCACGCGCGACTTCGCCTTTTTGGGCAGCAGCTTGCGGGCGGCCCCGGCCTCGTCGATGACATCCAGGGCGCTGTCCGGCAGGCGGCGCTCCGGCAGGTGGCGCGCCGCCAGGCTCACCGCGGCCTCCAGGGCGGCCTCGGAGTAGGTGACGCCGTGATGGGTCTCGTAGGCGGCCTGCAGACCCCGCAGTACGGCGATGGCATCGGCTGTGGAGGGCTCGCTCACTTCCACCACCTGGAAGCGGCGGGAGAGGGCCCGGTCCCGGTCCAGAGAGCCCTTCATGTCCTGGAACGTGGTGGCGCCGACACAGCGCAGCTCGCCCGAGGCCAGGGCCGGCTTGAGGAGGTTGGCGGCATCCATGGCCCCACCGCCCGTGGCACCGGCGCCCACCAGGGTGTGCAGCTCGTCCACGAAGAGGATGGCACCGGGGGTCTCGCCGAGGGCCGTGAGCACTGCTTTCAGGCGCTCCTCGAAGTCGCCGCGGTAGCGGGTGCCCGCCAGCAGGGCCCCCATGTCCAGGGCGTAGATCCGCGCGGCCTTCAGGGGGGTGGGCACCTTGCCTTCGTGGATGCGGCGCGCCAGGCCTTCCACGATGGCAGTCTTGCCCACGCCCGACTCGCCCACCAGCAGGGGGTTGTTCTTGCGGCGCCGGCAGAGGATCTGCGCCATGCGGGTGATCTCGGGCTCGCGGCCCACCAGGGGGTCCAGCCGTCCCGCCGCCGCCCGGGCCACGAGGTCCGTGGCGTAGGCCTCCAGGGGCTTGGGGGCCACGGCTTCCGGCTCTTCGGTGGAAGGCTCTTCCGCCGGATGGGCGGACGCCTTCTTGGGGGCCTTCCGGGTCGGGCCGTGGCTCAGGACCTTGAGCAGGGGGAGGCGCCGCACACCGTGTTTCTCCAGCAGGTGGCGGGCGGGGCTGGACTCCTCCTCAAGGAAGCCCGGCAGGAGCTCGCCCCCCTGGATGGCGCTCTTGCCGGCGCTGAGGCTGTGGAGGAGGGGCCCGCTCCACCACCCGGACAAAGCCAAGGGTGCTGTGAGGGTGGGGGGGCTCGCCTTCGGTGATGGCCTCGAAGGCCAGGGCGAGGATGCCTTCCAGCTCCTCCCGCAGCTGCTCCAGGTCCACCCCACAGGCCCGGAGGATCCCGGCGGCATGGGGCTCATCCAGCAGGGCCAGGAGCAGGTGCTCCAGGGCCACGTCCTCATGGCGGCGCGCCTTGGCCAGCTCGAAGGCCCGCTGGAAGGACTTGTCCAGTCCCTTGCTGATCTGCGGTGCTTCAGGCATGGTCGGGCTCCACAGTGAGGAGCAGGGGAAAGCCCTCCCGCTCGGCCATCTGGCGACCCCGCTCGGCGCGGGTCTCGGCCACATCCTTGGTGTAGCGCCCGGCGACGCCGGTGCCGGCCTTATGGACCGCCAGCATGATGGTCATGGCCTCCGGTTCGGTCTTGCGGAACACCGTCTTCAGCAACCACACCACGAACTCCTGGGTGGTGTAGTCATCGTTGTGCAAGAGCACTCTCCAGAGCCCGGGTGGCCGGGTCTTGGACCGGCTGCGGGTGAGGACCTGCTCCTGCTTGCGGGGGCTCATGTCGGGCGTCTCCGGGGACACAAGCATAGCCCCCTGCCGGCGTATTGCAGGCTCAAGACCCGGCTCTTGGGCCCAGCAGACGGCCCTTCAGGGCGGTCCCGGGCAGGGGTCCCCAGCTCCGGCCATCCCGGCTGAGGGGGCGGTTGTCTCCCAGCAGCAGGTAGCCCTCCCCGCAGGCCCAGGCCCCCTGTCCCCCCCGCTCCGGAAAGGCCACCCAGGGCTCCTGCAGGCGCTGGCCGTTCACCGTGAGGTCCGGCCCCGACCAGCTCAGTCGCTCCCCCGGCAGGCCCACCACGCGCTTCAGAGAGTCGCCGTCGGGTCCGGCCACTAGCCAGACCTCCCCGCGCCGTGGGGCAGAGGCGGCCCAGGCTCGCAGGACCCAGCGGAGGCTGCCGTGGGGGAGGCCCGGCTCCATGCTGTGGCCGCTCACCCACAGGGGGCGCACCACCCCCAGGGGTGCCAGGGCCAGGGCCAGGGCGGCCAGGGGGACCCAGGGCCGCATGGGGCCTAGGCCGAGACCGCCAGACGGCGGCCCAGTCCATCGGTGAGGGCCACTTCCTTCAAGCGGGCCGGGGCCGCCACGAAGGGGGTCAGCTCCGCCAGCAGACGGCGGGCCAGGGCCGGGGGGCCGTCCAGGCCCAGGTCCTCCAGCAGGTGCCCCTGCAGGGGGGCCAGGCTGCGGTCCAGGGCGGCCTCCAGGTCCCGGAAGTCCACCACCACGTCAAAGGCATCCAGGCCTGTGCGGACCGTCACCACTTCCACTGTGTAGTCATGGCCCTCCCAGGCTCCGGCGGTGCGGAAGACCACGGAGAGGGGGCGGGTGACGGCGGCTTCGAAGGTCAGGGCGGGGGGGGTGGCCAAGGGGACTCCAGGGCTGACTTCAGGTCGGTGCTTCAGTTTGTCATGGCCACCGATACACTGGGGCATCAAGACCGCCATACCTGACAACAGGGTGATCGATCGACTGGCTCCGGCTACCGTCGACCCCAGCCGCTAGGAGGAACCCATGAAGGTCCTGGAAATCGTGCTGTTCTGGCTCATGACGCTGGGCGCCGTTGGCTTCTTCGTGTGGACCATGCGGCAGCGCCTGGCCACCCTGCGGGCCGGCCTGCCGGACAACCGCTTCGACCAGCCCTGGGTGCGCCTCAAGGGCGTCTTCGTCCTGGCCCTGGCGCAGAAGCGCATGCACCGCGACCGCTACGCCGGGATCTACCACTTCCTCATCTTCTGGGGCTTCTGCGTCCTGGGCCTGCGCAGCGTGGAGCTGGTGCTGGAGGGTCTCTTCCACTGGAACCTGACAGCGGCTCTGGGCACCTTCGGCCTCGGCTACCAGACCACCAAGGACATCTTCGAGGTGCTGGTGCTGGTGGGCATCGGGATGGCCATGCTGCGGCGGGCGGTGGCCAAGCCCTGGCGCCTGGAAAACTCCCTGGACGCCTGGGGCACCCTGTCCTTTATCGCCGCCCTCATGGTCACGGATCTGCTGGCGGACGGCGCCTATATCTGGCTCTACAACCCCATCTGGAAGGACTGGGCCCCGGTCAGCCTCTGGGTGGCGAACCTCCTGCGGCCCCTGGGCGGCACTGCCCTGCTGGTGCTCTACAAGAGCATGTGGTGGCTGCACCTGGCCGCCCTCTATGGCTTCGCCAACTTCCTGCCCTACTCCAAGCACTTCCATGTGTTCACGTCGCTCTTCAACATCTACTTCCGCGAGCTGGAGCCCAACAAGAACCTGAAGCCCATGGACATGGAGGCCGAGCACTTCGGCATCAACAAGATCCAGGACTTCACCTGGAAGCAGATGCTCGACTTCTACACCTGCGTGGAGTGCGGCCGCTGCCTGGAGAACTGCCCCACGACCCTCACCGGCAAGCCCCTCCGCCCCAAGGACTTCGGCAACGACCTGCGGGACTACCTCAAGGCCACGCCCCTGGCGCAAATGGGCCAGGACCAGCCAGCCCCGGCGGACCGTCCGCTCATCGGTGGCCCCGTGCCCGAGGGCTCGCACTGGCAGCGGGATGACGAGGCCGCTCCCTGGAGCAAGGAGCAGCTGGAGGGCTGGATCAGCAAGGACACCATCTGGGCCTGCACCAGCTGCGGCTACTGCGAGTGGGCCTGCCCCCTGCAGATCAGCTTCGTGGACAAGCTCGTGGGGATGCGGCGCTTCCTCACCCTGGAAGAGAGCGACTTCCCCGCCGAGGCCCAGGTGGCCTTCAAGGGCATGGAGCGCCAGGGCAACCCCTGGAACCTGGCCCAGGCCGATCGTGGCAAGTGGGCTGAGGGGCTGGAGGTTCCGACCATGGCCGAGAACCCCGAGGCCGAGTACCTGTTCTGGGTGGGCTGTGCCGGCAGCTACGATGCCGCCGGGCAGAAGGTCTCCCAGTCCTTGGTGAAGTTGCTCAAGGCTGCGGGCGTCTCCTTCGCCATCCTCGGCACCGAAGAGAGCTGCACCTGTGAGTCCGCCCGCCGCCTGGGCAACGAGTACCTCTTCCAGACGGCCACGGAGACCAACGTGGAGCTGCTCAAGGGCTACGGCGTGAAGAAGGTCATCACCAACTGCCCCCACTGCCTCAACACCCTGAAGAACGAGTACCCGGACTTCGGCGGCACCTTCGAGGTGGTGCATGGCACCGAGCTGGTGGCGGAGCTCATCGCCTCTGGCCGCCTCAAGCTGGATCAGACCGTGGACGTGGACCTCACCTACCACGACCCCTGCTACCTCAGCCGCTACAACGGCCAGGTGGACGCACCTCGCGCTATCCTGGGCGCCATCCCCGGTGTGAAGCTCACCGAGATGGATAAGCACGGGGAAGCCACCATGTGCTGCGGCGCTGGCGGCGGCCGCTTCTGGCTGGAGGAGCACCTGGGCAAGCGCGTGAACCACGAGCGCTTCGAGCAGGCCATGGAGACCAAGGCAACCACCATCGCCGTGGGCTGCCCCTTCTGCAACGTCATGCTCAACAACGCCGCTGGCGAGACTGGCCGCGAGGGCATCGCCACCACCGATGTGCTCGAGCTGGCCGCCAAGGCCCTCAAGGCCTAGGCACTGCCTTTACCAAACACGAAGGGGGCGCCAACGGCGCCCCCTTCGTGTTGCCTAAAAAACAAAAACTTTTAACCGGATGGGTAGGTTTTTTCAAACCGGATCTGTTGCCTGTGAGGCTCTGGGAGATCCTGCTAGCAAGCACCTAGTCATTTCAGTCTAGGCCAAGCGTGAACTACACCGCAGTGGTCGCAATCGCAGCCTGCTGCAGCCGGCCATCGGCCTGGACCGAGGTACGGGCCAGCGCAGGTTTTTTGGGAGGGACATGATGTTCAGAAACAGCCTGCACGTGGGCCTGCTCCTGGTGGCAGGGGCCCTGATCCCGGCAGCCTCGGCCCAGACCGCCCTGCCCCCCGCCAACCAGGGTGCCTTCCAGGGCGGTGTCACCGGAACCAAGACAGACGCGGGCATCAACAACGTCCTGCCGCCGTCCCTGCAGATCCCCGCAGGGTCTTTCAACATCCCCACGAACAGCAAGCCCAGCCCGATGTTCGGCGCTCAGCCCTACGTCCAGCAGATGCTTCTCTTCGAGGAGTTCGGACCGGAGCCCTTGAACCCCAATGGGCCGGTGCCCGCCAAGGGGTTCCCCACGCCTACCATGGGCCCCCTGCCCGAGCAGAACCCAAGCAGCGTCGCTGCCAGCGTCCCGGCCGGCGCCACCCTGGAAGGCTTTCTGGCCCAGCCGGGCATCGCCCCCTGGCCCAGGGAGTATGCGAACACCCAAGACTTGAACCCCTGGAAGGCGCAGATCGAGGCCTTTCTCGGCCGGCCGCTGAACGCTCCCCCTGCGGAGGGTCGGCCGGCAGGACCGGGCTGGGCCCATCAGCGCTGGAACGAGTTCCAGCCCTCGGTCTACTTCAAGACCGCTCAGGCCGGCGCACGGGTCAATGGCGGCTTCCGGGACACCCACCAGATGCACCGCTATCAGACCGGCGAGTTCGGCCTCGGTGGCCTCTACCACAACACCGCTGGCCTCGCGGCCACGGAAGGCACCACCAAGGGCATTGCGGTGCGCATCCATCCCAGCATGCCCATCCAGGAGCACGAGTCGGTCTGGACCTTCGATGGGACGGTGCCACCCAAGCTGCTCATGGCCCGCTATGGCCAGCCGGTCCTCATGCGCCACTACAACGCCCTGCCCATCGATCCAGCCGCAAACCGGGGCTTCGGCCTGCACACCATCAGCACCCATGAGCACAACGGCCACAACCCCGCCGAGAGCGATGGCTTCACCAACGCCTTCTTCTTCCCCGGCCAGTTCTATGACTACCGCTGGCCCATGCAGCTGGGGGGCTACGACACCCTCAACACCACCGCCACCGATCCGCGGGCGGCCTTCCCTGCAGCACCGGGCGAGAGCCTCTATGTGAACGATCGCACCCCCGGCCTGAAGACCACCTCGGGCTACACCATCCCCATCCGGGGCGACTGGCGCGAGACCATGAGCACCCACTGGTTCCACGACCACATGCTCGACTTCACGGCCCAGAACGTCTACAAGGGCAACGCCGCGATGATGAACTACTACAGCGCCCTGGATCGCGGCAAGGAGGACCTGGAGGACGGCGTCAACCTGCGTCTGCCCAGCGGCACGGCGCTGCCCTGGGGCAACCGGGACTACGACGTCAACCTGCTCATCGCCGACAAGGCCTGGGACAAGGATGGCCAGCTCTGGTTCAACATCTTCAACACCGATGGCTTCCTCGGTGACCGCCTCCTGACCAACTGGCTCTACAACCCCTACTTCAATGTCCGGGCGCGGCGGTACCGGTTCCGCATCCTGAATGGCTCTGTTTCCCGCTACCTCACCCTGGCCCTGGTGCGTCAGGTGGCGGGCACGAGCGGTGAGCTGCAGGGCCCTTCTGGCTCCGGGATCTCCTACAATCGGGTGCCGTTCCACCTGGTGGCCAACGACGGCAACCTGATGGAGTATGCGGTGCCCTTCGACGGCATCGTGGACGTGGCCGGTGACGGCAAGCCCAAGGAGCGCAAGGGCGTCCTGCCGGAGCAGGGCATCGCCGAGCGCTACGACATCGTGGTGGACTTCAGCAAGAACGGCATCAAGGTCGGCGACAAGCTCTACCTGGTGAACATCCTGGAGCACGTGGACGGCAAGAAGCCCAACCGCGTCATCGCCCTGGCCGATGTGCTGTCCGAGAAGTACAAGCCCACCCTGCACCTCACCAATGGGATTCCAGACCGTTGGGACAACGGCGACCCCGCGGTGGGCAAGTTCCTGGAGCTCCGGGTCCAGGCCTACACCGGCACCGACAAGAGCATGGATCCCGCCAACTACGTGGCCGGGAAGACGCCCATGATCCCCCTGACAATCAATCGTGATTCTGTCGCTGACAAGGCCCTGCTGGCCAAGGCCCGCCACCACACCTTCGAGTTCGGCCGCGCCGATGGCACCGATGAAGCGCCCTGGACCATCAAGACCGACGGCAGCGCCGGGATGGGCATGGATCCCCGCCGGACCTCCGTGGCCACGGAGCTCTCCACCGATGCCACCGCCGCCGGCAGCACCGGCGCAGGGACGCTCGAGGTCTGGAAGATCAGCAGCAGCAGCGGCGACTGGAGCCATCCCGTCCATGTCCACTTCGAGGAGGGCATCCTCCTGACCCGGGGCGGGAAGGCGCCGCCCCTCTGGGAGAAGTGGGCCCGCAAGGATGTCTACCGCGTGGGCCCCAGTGCCGACGCCACCGGCTCCGTGGAGCTCGCCATCCGGTTCCGGGAGTTTGCCGGAACCTACATGGAGCACTGCCACAACACCCAGCACGAGGACCACTCCATGCTCCTGCGCTGGGACATCAGCCGACCGGGTCAGCTGCAGCTGATGCCGGCGCCGCTACCCACCTGGGAGGGCGTCCAGTTTGTCGACACCACGGCGCTGCCCACCTTCCGGACGGGCGATGGGTTTGGCCCCAAGCCCTGAGCCAAGGCCCCATCCTCCCCTGGTCATTGCCGCCTTCACTCAAGTCATAGGAGCGCCCATGCGCCGCCCGCACCGCAACCCCTTCGCCGCCGCCTTTGTGGCCCTGCTCCTCACCCTGGGGGCACTTGGTTCAGGTAGCGTCTCGGCCCGGGCTGGGACGACAGTCTGGGGGGCCGACTACTTCCCCAATGTCACCCTGGTCAACCAGGACGGCCAGTCGGTGCGCTTCTTTGATGATCTGATCAAGGGCAAGGTGGTGGCGGTGAACTTCATGTTCACCCACTGCAAGGATGTGTGCCCGCTGGAGACCGCCCGCATGCGGGAGGTCCAGGAGATCCTGGGGGATCGGGTGGGCAAGGACATCTTCTTCCTGTCCATCAGCATCGACCCCGAGCGGGACAGCCCGGCGGTGCTCAAGGCCTATGCAAAGCGCTACCAGACAGGTCCGGGCTGGATGTTCCTGACCGGCAACGTGAATGACATCACCCTCCTGCGCCACAAGCTGGGTCTGCTCAGTGCGGGCTCGGATCCCTCGAACCTGAAGGGGCACAGCATGAGCCTGATCATTGGCAATCAGAGCACGGGGCAGTGGATGAAGCGGTCTCCCTATGAGAACGCCCACGTCCTGGCCACCCAGATGGGTAGCTGGCTCTCCAACTGGCAGCAGCCTTCCAAGGCCGGGCTGGACTACGCCAGTGCCCCCAAGGTGCGGAACCTGGGCCGGGGCGAGGACCTCTTTCGCACCCGCTGCGGTGCCTGCCATACCGTGGGCGAAGAGGGCGAAGCCGCCCGGGTCAAGCAGGCCATTGCGCCTGACCTTGCCGATGTGACCCGCCGCCGGGAGCCGGTCTGGCTCGCCCGCTGGCTGACCGAGCCCGACAAGATGCTGGCCGAGCGGGATCCCCAGGCCCTGGCCCTGCAGGCCCGGTACACCAACCTGGTCATGCCGAACCTGAGCCTCAACACCGAGGAGGCCAGCGCACTGATGAGCTTCCTGGAAGAGGAGGGCCAGCGGCTGGACCAGCAGAAGGGCAAGGTTGCGGCCGTCACCATGGCCCCCTGTCACTGAGCGGCGTGCGGGCCGCTGTGGCTAGGCGCTGGTGGCTTCCTTCCCCCGCTGCAGCTCCCGGTCCCGCAGCTCCCGCCGCAGGATCTTCAGCATGGAGCTGCGGGGCAGGGCCTCGATGAACTCGATGTCCCTGGGGAGCTTGTACTTCGCCAGCTGGCCCCCGAGGTAGGCCTGGAGGGTCTCGGCGTCGAGGCTGTGCCCGGGGCGGAGCACCACGAAGGACTTGACCCGCTCCCCGCAGCGCTCGTCCGGTACGCCGATGGTGGCTGACTCCAGCACAGCCGGGTGGCTGAAGATGAGCTGGTCGATCTCATCGGGATACACGTTGTAGCCGCTCACGATGATCATGTCCTTCTTCCTGCCCACGATGTAGGTGTAGCCGTCCGCGTCCACCCGGGCCAGGTCGCCGGTGTACATCCAGCCATTGCGCAGGACCAGGGCCGTCTCTTCTGGCCGGTTCCAGTAGCCCGCCATGATCTGGGGTCCCCGGACGATGAGCTCGCCCTCCTCGCCCACACCCAGGTCCCGCTCCCCGGTCTCCAGGTCCACCACCCGGGCCTCGGTGCCGGGGAAGGGAATGCCCACGGAGCCGGGCTTGCGGAGGCCGTGCAGGGGATTGCCGTGGGTGGCTGTGGTGGTCTCGGTCATGCCGAAGCCCTCGGTGATCTTGCCGCCTGTCAGGGCCTCGAAGCGGGCCAGCACCTCCACCGGCAGGGGGGCGGAGCCGGAGAAGCAGGCCCGCACGCTGGACATGTCCAGGCGGTCCACGCCGGGGTAGGTGGTGATGGCCTGGAACAGGGCCGGCACCGCCGGGAAGAGGCTCACCCGGTGCTTGTGGATGGACTTCACCAGGTCGGCGATGTCCCGGGGGTTGGGCGCCAGGACGATGTGCGCCCCGGTGCTGAGGGGCCAGAGGATGCCGACCATCATCCCGAAGCCGTGGAAGAAGGGCAGGCAGGCCAGCAGCACCTCGTGGCCGGGCCGCACATCCGGGAACCAGGAGGCCGCCTGCTGGACGTTCACCGAGAGGTTCCGGTGGGACAGCATGGCGCCCTTGGAGAGGCCCGTGGTGCCGCCGGTGTACTGGAGCACCGCCAGGTGATCCAGGGGGAGGGACGGTCGGGGTGGTTGGGGCGAGGTCCGGGCGATGAGCTCACGGAAGAGGTGGACGTTGGCCTCCCGGGGGACCTTGGCGTGGTGCCCGGTCCGGCGGAGCTTGAGGGGTGCCAGCAGGTTCAAGGGGAAGGGCAGGTAGTCCGGGATGGAGGCCACCACCACCTGCTGCACCCCGGTGCGCGCCAGCATGGGCCGGAGCTTGTGCATCCAGAGATAGTCCAGGGTCACCACCACGGTCACCCCGGCATCGTTGAACTGGTGCTCCAGCTCCCGCTCCACATAGAGGGGGTTGGTGTTCACCACCTGGGCCCCCAGGCGGAGGGTGGCCAGGAAGGCGATCATCATCTGCGGCAGGTTGGGCATCCAGAGCGCGACCCGGGTGTCCTTCTCGACCCCCAGGCCCGCCAAGGCCGCCGTGAAGCGGTCCACGTGATCTGCCAGCTGCCGGTAGCTGAGGGTCCGACCCTTGAGGGTGACGGCGGGGCGCTCGGGCCAGGCGGCCACGCTGCGGTCAAAGAAGTCCAGGACAGAGCAGGTTTCAAAGGAGGGGTCCCGGGGCACGCCGGGGTCGTAGTGCTGGGTCCAGGGACGGTCCATGAGGCACCTGAAGAGCAGGGGATGGAAGGGCGGGTGAGTGTCCCAGCATACTCATCCTTGCCGGGCTGCGGCTCAGGTCTTCCCCTGGACCTGCCGATGGAGGTATCCATGCGCCCTCGACCCGCCGCCTTTCTGGCTCTGGCCGTTCTGCCCCTCTGGTCCCAGGGGCCGCCGGAGGGAGGGTACTGGGAGGCCCGCTTCCACTTGACCTCGGGCCTGGGCAGCGGCCCCGGCACCCTGGCGAGTGACCTCCACGGCCACCTGGGCCTGGGCACGGGCCTGGCCCTGGGCTACGCCTTCGACGAGACCCACCGCCTGCGGGCTGTGCTGGACTATGGGGGCACCCGGGTGGATAAGGTGCTGGGCTCCAGGGTCAGCCCCACCTGGGACGGCGGGGACCTCTCGGACATCTACCGCAACCTGCGCCTCGGACTGGAGCACCAGGTGGCGCTGACGGAGGACGGCGGTTTCCGCTTCTTCTACGGTGGGGGCTACCAGAACACCTGGGTGGCCCGGACCCAGGACTCCTACGCCACGGTCACCACCCTGGCGTTGCTGCAGGCCTTTGGGTACATCCAGACCGAGGAGGTCCACACCCTCAGTCAGAGCAGCGTGCTGGATGCCTGGTTCCCCTACGGCACCGTGGGCCTGGGCTTTGAGCGGAACCATGGCTTTGTGGAGGTCCGCGTGGTGGGTGGGCGCTATCAGCGCTGGACCACTTCAGGGCTCTCGGCAACGCCCCTCGGCCGGGTGGAGGATCGACTGGGCCTCCAGGTCGTGCTCACTGTCGGCCACCGGGCGTGGTGAGGGCCCGGGCCAACGCTCCTGGATTCCGCTAAGCTAGGCCCATGCCGCTCGATCCGCGCCTCCTGGAGATCCTCTGCTGCCCCGCCTGCGGTGGGGACCTGGAGGAGCGTGCCGATGGCTTGCGCTGCACAGCCTGCGGCTTGCTCTACCCCATCGAGGACGGCATCCCCGTCATGCTGGTGGACCGCGCCAAGAAGGTGGACGCATGAGGCTCGACCGGGAGCAGGCAGCCAACCTCCTCCGCCGCATGGAGGGCTGCAAGGTGGCCGTCCTGGGGGACGTGATGCTGGACGAGTACCTCTTCGGTGAGGTGAACCGCATCTCGCCCGAGGCGCCGGTGCCCATCGTGCGGGTCACCCGGGAGCAGGCGGTGCTCGGCGGGGCCGCCAACGTGGCAGCGAACCTCAAGGCCCTCGGGGCCGAGCCCCTCCTCATCGGCACCCTCCAGAAGGACACCGCAGGCGATCGGGTCCTGGGCCTGCTGGCAGGACTCGGGGTCTCCATCTCGGGTCTGGTGCTGGACAGCTCCCGCCCCACCATCATCAAGACCCGGGTCATCGGCCAGCAGCAGCAGATGCTCCGCATCGACCGGGAGGAAGCGGGGCCACCGGATCCGGCCGTGCTGCTGGGCCTCAAGGACCGCCTGGAGCGGGCCCTGGCCGAGGCCTCGGCCCTCATCATCTCGGACTACGCCAAGGGGGCCGTGAGTGCACCTGTGATGGCCTCGGTGCGCGCCCTCTGCGCCGCCCGCAACCTGCCCTGGATCGTGGATCCCAAGCCCGCCCACCGCGAGCTCTACCGCGGAGCCACCCTGATGACTCCCAACACCAAGGAGACCGCGGAGCTGGCAGCCCGGGCCGCCCGCTCGGATATGGAAGTCACCGTTGCGGGGCGGGAGCTCATGGCCGACCTGGGCCTGAAGGGCCTGCTCATCACCCGCAGCGAGCGGGGCATGGCGCTGTTCTCCCCGGAGACGGGGCAGGGCACCCCCTGGATGATTCCCACCGAGGCCCGCGAGGTCTATGACGTGAGCGGCGCCGGGGACACCGTCATCGCCGCCTTCAGCGCGGCCGTCGGGGCCGGTGCGGACTGGCGCGAAGCGGCCATGCTGGCCAACGCCGCCGCCGGCGTGGTGGTCGCCAAGGTCGGTACCGCCACAGCCTCGCCCGAAGAGATCCTGTCCCACTACCGGGAGCAGGAAGCGAATTGATTGGTGGCTATCAGCTGTCAGCTATCAGCTAAAGCAGGTCCTGGCTCGAATGGGTGAGCCGTGCCTGTTCATTGCGTGCAGGACAAGCTGGCCTGATCGGGTGGGTCGGCGTCCAGTCTTGGCTGATAGCTGATAGCCGACAGCTGATAGCCAAGGACTCAGTTCCGTAACTCCACGGCCAGGATAAATGTCGCTCCCGAGGCGAGGCGCTCCTTTACCTGGGCGAAGTTCAGGTCGAAGGTCTCGGTCTCGCCGGGGCTGAGGGTGCCCAGCTTGGTGCCGCCGGAGGCGACGCCCAGCAGGCGACCGTCCTTGTCCAGTACCGCCACGGCAAAGCCGGGGACCCGGGGCAGCGTGCTGGTGTTGGTCACTTCCACCTGGGCCCGGGTGCCGAACTCGGTGTTCTTGAGCATGCCCAGGACCCCGCCCTGGATCATGCGCTTGTTGAAGAAGATCTTGCTGATCTTCAGGCCGTCCACCTGGATGGCGAGGGGGATGGTGCGGTCCCACTTGAAGGGGAGGGACTCGGAGTGGAAGGAGAGGGGCAGGGCGGCGGGGGCCGGGGCTTCCTTGACCGGAGCAGCAGCGGGCACCTGGGCCAGGGCCAGGCATGCGGCGAAGAGGATGGTCTGCATTCAGTTCCTTCCAAACAGGCTGCTGAGGAAGCCCTTCTTGGGCTCTGGCTCCGGGGCGGGGGACTCCAAGGTCGGCACGCTGCCGGTGCGGGTGCGGCGGAGGCGCTCGAAGACGGGCCGAAGTCCGGGGACCTTGAAGGCCTCCAGCCAGTTCTCGCTGTGCTGGCGGGCGATCAGGTGCTGCTCCAGGATGCGGCCCTCTTCCACCCAGGCGATGAGCTGGGGCATGGTCAGGCCACCGTAGACCTCGGTGCCGACCTTGAGGCGCAACAGTTCGGCGCCGACCTCGGCCGCTTCCGGCAGGGGCTGGAAGGCAGGCGTCGGAGCCGGTTCCTCGGCGACGGAGGCAGGCACTGAGGCCAGGGCCATCAGCAGCTCCTCCTGGGAGATGCGGACCGTGGCATTGCTGGCCCCGCTGAGGGTGCTCAGGGAGGCTTGGTCCAGGGGGCCGTCCCCGGGGACGCCGGAGGCCACGGTCTCGGGAATGGCTGGGGGGGAGGGCAGGGTGGCATCCAGGGCGGAAAGGGCGATATCCATGTCCATGGGGCCATCGCCCCGCTCAAAGTGCATGGCGGGGGCCTGCAGCGGGGTGTCTGCGAAGAGCTTGTCGATGGCGTCCCGGGCCGAGGTGTAGCCCGAGGCCGTGACCGGGTCCCCATCTGTGGCGGAGGGCTCCGCAGGCAGGAAGGGGTCCTTGGACTCCGGCAGGATCAGCGGGGCGTCTGAGAGCGTGTCGGCCAGGGACGCGCTGGCCCGGACCTCCTCGCCGAGGGCTTCCTCGTCGAGCACCTCTTCGCTGGAGGCCTCCTCAAGGGGAGAAGACTCGGGTGCCAGCTCGAGATCGCTGAGGGTCAGGGCGGGCACCGGCTCGGGGGCCGGGGCCTCTTCCACCGGCAAGGCCTCGACCAGCAGGCGCTGCACGGCCTCGTCCACCGGGAAGACATCGCCGCAGGTGAAGCATCTGGCCCGGCGGTGGGCGGGTCGGATGCGCTCCAGCCGAAGGCGGTAGCGGGTGGAGCAGCTCGGGCAATGGATCGCTTCGGCCACCTGGCACTCCTCTGAGTGGGGAAAAGGATAGCACTCCGCTGAAAGCATGTCGCCCGGCCGGCCAGGGTATCCTCAAAGGCTGGAGGCACCGTGCAGGGCGTGTTCATCACCATCGAGGGCGTGGAGGGGTCTGGCAAGTCCACCCAGCTTCTGCGGCTCTCGGAGCGGCTGCGGCACCTGTGCCTGCCCCTGGTGGTGTCGAAGGAACCCGGCGGCACGACCCTGGGCCGCGAGGTCCGCCGCCTGCTGCTGGAGCCCCATGCGTCCGGCGAGGCCTGGTGCCCCGATGCTGAGCTGCTGCTCTTCTACGCCGACCGTGCCCAGCACCTGGAGCAGGTGATCCGGCCCTCTCTGGCCGAAGGCAAGGTGGTCTTGGTGGATCGCTTCGAGGACTCCACTCGGGCCTACCAGGGGGCCAGCGGGGTCTCGGATACGGCCCTGGACCGCCTGGGTGAGCTGGTGCTGCGGGGCCTGCGCCCCCACCTCACCATCCTCCTGGACATGGACCCGGAGGTCTCTCTGCAGCGGGTGAGTGCCCGCAATCAGACCCTGGGACCGGAGTTCGCCGAGACCCGCTTCGATGAGGCCGAGCTGGACTTCCACCGCCGGGTGCGGAAGCGCTTCCTGGCCATCGCCCAGGCCCACCCCAACCGCGTGGCCCTCATCCCCTCCCGGGAGACCGCAGACCAGGTGGAAGAGGCGATCTGGCACCGCGTGGCCCCGCTCCTGCGCAACGCTGGCTTCTCGGTGGACCCATGACCGGGCCCTTCTCGGCCAAGGTCAGCGGCCACCAGGCCATCCGCCAGCGCCTGCTGGACCGGATCCAGGGCGGCCGGATCCGCGGCTCCCTGCTCTTCACCGGGCCCGAGGGCATCGGCAAGCGGCGTGTGGCGCTGGAGCTGGCCCAGCGGGAGATCTGCCTGCGCCGCTGCGCCTGCGGCCAGTGTGAAGGCTGCCGCATGCTGGAGGGGGAGGACCTGCCCTTCGAGCTGCCCAACCTGCTGCGCATCGTCCCTGAGGGCAAGGCCGGCGTCATCCGCATCGATCAGGTGCGGGAAGGCCTGGACTCCAATGGCCAGGCCCGCTTCAGCCGGGGGGTCATCGAGTGGGCCGCCCTGGCTCCGGCCCTGGGCTGCCACCGCTGGGTGCTGGTGGAGGAGGCCCACCGCCTCAACGAGTCCAGCGGCAACATCCTGCTGAAGACCCTGGAAGAGCCCCCACAGGGCACCCACTTCATCCTGGTGACCCACCGCCCTGAGGCCCTGCTGCAGACCATCCGCAGCCGCTGCGAGCGCATCTCCTTCGCCCCCCTGGCCCCCCCGGAGGCCTGGGAGGTGGCCCAGCGCCACGGCTGGCTGGAGGCTGACCGGGAGCGCTGGTCCGCCCTGGGCGAGGGCAGCCTGCGTCTGCTGGGCGAAGCGGAGTACCGGCGGGCCGAGGCCCAGCTGGAGGCTTGGCTGGACCTGCTGGCGGGCCGTCCCTACAGTCAGGCCGCCGGGATCCTGCTGCCCGAAAAGGACGCCGTCCTGGCCCAGGGGGAACAGCTGCGCCAGCCCCTGGAGCTGCTGCTGCGGATCCTGGCAGACCTGGCCCGCCTGCAGGCTGGCGAGCCCCCGGTCCTGCTGCCCTGGCGGGAGGTCCTGGCCAAGCTGGCCGCCGTCCCCCGGGACCTGAAGTCCCCCCAGGAGGCGGTGCTGGAGGCCCTGCGCCACCTGCCCCGCAACCTCAGTCCCGATCCGCTGATCCGGGAAGTGGCCCTCTCCCTGACCTAGTGTCTGCACAGGGGTTGCCAGGCCGATTTTTCGGGCTAGAATAGTTAAAGAGTCTTGTGTCCTAATTTGGAGCCCCCCATGTCTGAACCCCTCTTTGGTCACGACCTCCTGGGCCTGCTGCTGGAGAAGGGCGGGGCCTGCTCCCTCGAGGACCTGCGCGCCGCCTCCGCTGCCGCCCACGGTCCTACGGCCGTCTACTGCAACTGCGGTGGCGACAGCTTCGACTTTGACGGCGTCCTCGCCTTCCTGGGCAGCAAGGGCAAAGTCACGGTGCAGAACGGCACCGTGAGCCTGGGCCACGCCCCGGCGTGTCAGCACTGAGCCTTTGGGCTGTCAGCTATCAGCTATCAGCCAAAGCAGGGCCCAGCAGGGCCCAGCGCGGCGATGGAACCGGCGGCAGTAGCTGGCAGCCGAAAATTTTAGCTGTCGGCTATCAGCTGTCAGCCAAGAAGGCCCCGGCTGGCCTCGGGGCTGGTCGAGATGCTTTAGCCGATAGCCGATAGCCGATAGCCGATAGCCGATAGCCGATAGCTGATAGCTGATAGCTGATAGCTGATAGCTGATAGCTGATAGCTGATAGCTGATAGCCAATAGCTGCCAGCCAAAGTGGACGTCCCTGCACCACCTGCTGCATGATCGAGGTCTTCCCCCATGCTGTCGGAGGCCCCATGAAGCTGCTGCGCATCAACCACCTGGGCATTGCGACGCCGGCCTTGGCTGAGGCCATGGAGCGCATGAGCCGCCTCTTCGACATGGGGCCGGAGCACACGGAAGAGGTGGCGGAGCAGAAGGTGAAGACGGCCTTCTTCCCGGTGGGTGAGAGCACGCTGGAGTACCTGGAGAGCACGGACCCGGAGGGCCCCATCGGCAAGTTCCTGGCGAAGCGCGGGCCCGGCATCCACCACGTCTGCTTCGAGGTGGACGACATCGACGCCGCCGTGGCGGGCCTGCTGGCCAAGGGTGTGCGCATGATCGATCAGGCCCCCCGCAAGGGCGCCCATGGGTGTCGCGTGGCCTTCCTCCACCCCGCCGAGACTGGCGGCGTGCTCATCGAGCTGAGCCAGGGCATGGCCCACTAACGCTCGGTAGGTCCCCCAGACCAGAGGAGGTGCCCTGTGTTTAGAGCCGATCTCGCTGGTCTGATCGCTGGCTGCCTGTGGGCGGGCTCTCTGGGTGTTCAGGGTGCCGAGACCGGCTTCCTGGAGCGCACCCTCGACGTCGGCGGCCAGCGCCACCGGTATCAGGTCTATGTCCCGGCGGACTACACGCCTGCCCAGGCCTGGCCTGTGATCCTGTACCTGCATGGTGCGGGCGAGCGGGGCACGGATGGGCTGCGCCCGACCCAGGTCGGACTCGGCGCCGCCATCCGCAAGGCGCCCCAGCGCTTCCCCGCCATCGTGGTGTTTCCCCATGCCCGCCCCGCGACGCAGTGGGCCGGCGCCCAGGCTGATATGGCCCTGGCGGCCCTGGACCGCACACTCGGCGAGTTCAGGGTGGACCTGGATCGGGTGTACCTCACCGGCCTCTCCATGGGCGGCCACGGCACCTGGTACCTGGCCTACCGGAACCCCGAGCGCTTCGCCGCCGCCGCACCCATCTGCGGGTGGACCAAGGACCTCGCCAGCCACGCCTTTGGGGTCCCGGTGGTGCCCCCCGAGGACGGCCCCGCGCTGCCGGCCCTCGCCCATCGCCTCGCCAAAATGCCCATCTGGATCTTCCACGGCGAGCTGGACAGCGTGGTGCCCGTGCAAGGCTCCCGAGACGCTGCCGCGGCCCTCAAGGCCGTGGCCGCCCCCATGCGCTACACCGAGTACCCCGGCCTGGACCACAACACCTGGGGCGCCACCTACAGCTCCCAGCCCTTCCTCGAGTGGCTCCTCGCCCAGCGGCGGACGATGCGCTGAGCCCTACCCCACCACCCCCAGGTACCCCAGCCACAGGGCCCGGCCGAAGAACACGATGACGGGCGTGGCCAGGGCCAGGAAGCAGCCGAAGGGCAGCATGGTCTGGCCGTCGGACTTGCGCATGAGCATGAGGGGGACGCCCACGGCGGCGCCCAGGCCGGCGCCCAGGAAGAGGATGCCCAGCATCGGCGCCCAGCCCCAGAAAGCACCCAGCCAGGCCAGCATCTTGAAGTCACCCATGCCCAGGCCGTCGGTCTTGCGCAGGGCCTTGTAGAGGCGGTTGATGAGGTCCGGTACGCCGTAGCCCACCGCCAATCCAATAAGGCTCTGCTGCCAGGTGACCGTGGGCTCGAAGCCCCGGTAGAGCAGGGCGGGCTGCAGGCCGTTGTGGAAGGCCAGGGTCTGGAGGGCGTGGCCGGGCCCCACCCAGACCTTCACCAGGGCGTCCGGCCACTGGAGCTGGGGCAGGGTGAGCAGGACGCCCAGGGCCATGAGGGGGAACTGGATGGCATCCGGCAGGATCATCTCGGTGTAGTCCGTGAAGAACAGGACCAGGAGGGCGTAGCCGCACACCATGCCCTTGAACCAGATGAGCGTGCCGAAGGGGAAGAGCCAGGGCGAGGCGGCGAAGAGCAGGCCCCCCAGCAGCTCGACCAGGGGGTAGCGGCCGGGGATGCGCCAGCCGCAGTCCGCACACTTCCCCCGCAGGATGAGCCAGCCCAGCAGGGGCAGGTTGTGCCAGGGGCGGATGCGGGCCTGGCAGGAGGGGCAGTGGCTGGGCCGGGTGACCACGTTGCGCTGGGCGGGATCCTCCTGGGGCAGGCGGTGGATCAGCACATTGGCGAAGGACCCGAAGGCCAGGCCGAAGGGGGCCAGCAGGAGGGCCAGGAGCCAGGGGGGTAGGTCGGCAAGGAACATGGGACTACGATAGCGGGGACCTTGGCCCGGTTTGCGGCAATATAGAACGTCACCCCGGAGTGTCCATGATTCGTCCCCTGCTGACTTCCCTCCTGCTCGCCCTGGCCCTGCCGGCCCTGGCCCAGGCCCCCCAGCCGGCCCCTGCGGCCAAGCCAGCCCCTGTGGCCAAGCCCCGGGTACAGCTCATGACCTCCTACGGCCCAGTGGTCATTGAGCTGGAGGCCCAGGCGGTCCCCCAGACGGTGGCCAACTTCCTCAAGTACGTGCAGGACGGCTTCTACGCCGGGACGATCTTTCACCGGGTCATCGACGGCTTCATGATCCAGGGCGGCGGCTTCCTGGAGTCCATGGAGGAAAAGCCCACCCGGGCCGCCATCGCCAACGAGGCGCCTGCCGGTGCCAAGGCCGGCCTGAAGAACCTGCGCGGCACCCTCGCCATGGCCCGCACCATGGAGCCCCACAGCGCCATGGCCCAGTTCTTCATCAACCTGGTGGACAACCCCCGCCTGGACAACCGGGACCTCACCGAGGCCGGCTACGGCTACTGCGTCTTCGGCCGCGTGGTGTCAGGCATGGACGCCGTGGACCGCATCGGCAAGGTGAAGACCGAGTGGCGCCGCGGCATGGGCGACATCCCCCAGTTCCCCGTCCGCATCAAAGAAGCCACGGTTCTCCCTGCGCAGTAGGCCCGATCCCCAGCCAGGAAAAGCTTTCTCACCACGAAGACAGGACCTAGACGCGCTGCTTAATTGATGATCTTGATGGGCCTAGGCGGCTCGGGCCGCTGGCGGTCTTTGCTAATGAAGATGGCGCCGAGGACGGAGGCGACGACGCTGGTCACCAGGGCGCCGAAGAAGCCGGGCCAGAAGCCCTCGACGCGGAAGCCCAGGCCCAGGTTGGCGGAGAGGGTGCCGGCGAGCCAGAACACCAGACCGTTGATGACCAGGCTGAAGCAGCCGAAGGAGCAGGCCACGGGCAGGAAGGCCAGGGCCTTGAGCAGTGAGCCCACGGTGGTGTTGAGGGCCCCCAGCAGGACGGCGACCACCAGCAGGTCCAGGAAGCTCCCGGTGGTGATGCCCTTCAGCAGGGCCGAGGCCACCAGCAGGCCGATGGCGGAGAAGAAGAAGCGCAGCAACAGGGTCATGTGGGCATCCCATCCTTCTCGTTGGCCTGGGTGACGATGCTCCCGGGCGGCACGCTGCGGGTGAGCCACACGTTGCCGCCGATGGCAGACCCTTTGCCCAGGGTGATGCGGCCCAGGATGGTGGCGTTGGAGTAGATGATCACGTCATCCTCCACCACGGGATGGCGGGGCACGCCCTTGATGGGGTGGCCCTCGGCGTCCAGGGGGAAGCTCTTGGCGCCCAGGGTGACGCCCTGGTAGATGCGCACATTTCGGCCGATGACGCAGGTCTCGCCGATGACCACGCCGGTGCCGTGGTCGATGAAAAACCGCTCGGCGATCTGGGCGCCGGGGTGGATGTCGATGCCCGTGAGGCTGTGGGCGTGTTCGGTGATCATGCGGGGCAGCAGGGGCACGCCCAGGTCCAGCATCTCGTGGGCCAGGCGCTGGCTGGTGATGGCCAGCAGACCCGGGTAGCAGAACAGCACCTCGTCGGGACTGGTGGCGGCGGGGTCGCCCTCGAAGCCGGCCTGGACATCCGTGGCCAGCAGGTGGCGCACCTTGGGCAGGCGGGAGAGGAAAGCCCGGGCCAGCTCCAGGGCCCGCTCCCCGCAGGGCGGCAGGCTGGGGTCGGCGGCCATCATGCCCCGCTGGATCTGGTCACGCAGGCCGTGCAGCACCCGGTCCATGCGGGCACCCAGGTGGTAGCGGAGGGTCTCGCCCGTGAGGTCCGAGGGACCGAAGTAGCCCGGGAAGAGCAGGGCCCGCAGGTCCTCCACCAGCTCAGCCAGGGCCGCCCGGGAGGGGAACTCCCGGCGCCCCAGGGGCATCTCCGTGAGGGCGGTCGACGCCGCTACCAGGGCGTCCACCACGGCGTGGAGGTTCGCGTTGGGATCGGGCTGCGGCGCTGCGGCCATGGGTGCTCCGGATGGGGGGAGGGTGGCCACCCCCGACTCCAGAATGACGCAGGCCGCTCAATGCTGGAACGAGGATTCAGGTTTTCCCTCTGGGCGGGGCGCTCAGAAGGTCCAGGTCAGGCCGCAGCCGGTGTCCCGGGCCAGGCGCTCCGCCAGGCCGGGATCGTGCCGCAGGCAGAGGTCCTTGCCGGCCTTCACCCGGGCCACCAGGCCCTCCTTGGAGCGGTACTCGAAGGTCACGGGCAGGTCTCCCAGGTGGTCCGCCAGGATGGGGCCCAGACGCGGCGGGCACTCGCCCGGGGGCAGGCGGATGAGGGCTCCGGTGAAGCCTCGGCCCTGGTAGCTCTCCAGGCTCTCCAGCACGTGGGCGAAGACCTTGACCACGGTCTTCTCTTCTTCCTCTTCCTCTGGGTCGCCATTGCCATTGGCCTGGATGGTCTCCACCCGCAACTCCCCGGTGATGCGGAGCATGGCTTCCGGTACAGCGAACTGGCGGTAGTTCTCGAAGGGCTTGGGCCCCTGCTTCTTGGTGATGGGGTCCCAGCGGCTGGCCATGAGCAGGACCTCCAGCTTGCCGCTCAGGTCCTCCACCTGGAGGATGGCCCAGGGCTCGCCCTTCTGGTTGGTCTTGTAGGCGACGGAGGTGACCATGGCCCCCAGGACCACCTCGCTGCGGTCCCGCAGGCGGCCGGCGGCCACCTCCTCCAGGGTCTGGGTGATGGTGCCGCGGGTGTGGACCTGGATTGCGTCGGCGAACTCCTCCAGGGGATGGCCGCTGACGAAGAGGCCCAGCACCTCCCGCTCGGCAGCGAGGCGGGTCTTGCGGTCCCAGGGCTCGACGTTCTCCGGTACCCGCCACTCCGCACTCAGGCTGGCCATCTCCGCATCGTCGAAGAGGCTGGTCATGCCCATGTCCCCGCCGCCCTTGGAGGCTGCCGAGACCGCATCCGGCAGGCCCAGGAGGAGGGCGGCCCGGTTGGGCTCCAGGCTGTCGAAGGCCCCGGCCTTGATGAGGGACTCCCAGACCTTCCGGTTGGCCTTCTGGAGGTCCGTGCTCTTGAGGGCGTGGAAGAGGTCCTTGAAGGGCCCCTCTGCCGCGCGGGCCTCGAGGATGGCCTGCAGCGCAGCCTCCCCCAGACCCTTTACTGCGGCAAACCCGAAGCGGATGAGGCGATCGCCGGTGGCCGTGAAATCGAGTGCGGACTCATTGATGTCGGGCCCCTGCACTTCGATGCCGCGCTCCCGGCAGTTCTGCACGTACTTGGCGATGTCTTCCGTGCGGCCAGACTTGGTGGACAGCAGGCCCGCCATGAACTCCACGGGGAAGTTGGCCTTCAGGTAGGCCGTTTCGTAGGCCACCATGGCGTAGGCGGCGCTGTGGCTCTTGTTGAAGCCGTAGCCGGCGAAGTACTCGATGAGGTCGAAGGTGTCGGCCACCTTGGTGCGGTCGTAGCCCCGGGAGGCGCCCCGCTCGATGAACTTGGACTTCTCCTGGGCCATCTTGTCGTGGTCCTTCTTGCCCATGGCCCGCCGCAGCGTGTCGGCCTCGCCCAGGGAGTAGCCGGCCAGCAGGCTGGCCAGCTGCATGACCTGCTCCTGGTAGAGGATCACGCCGTAGGTGGGCGACAGGATGGGCTCCATGTCCGGGAACAGGAAGGTGACGGGCTCGCGGCCGTGGCGGCGCTCCACATAGGTATTGCCCATGCCAGCGCCCAGGGGGCCTGGGCGGAAGAGGGCGTTCAGGGCGATGAGGTCATCGAAGCGGTTGGGGCCCAGCTGTCGGAGCAGCTGTTTCATGCCACCGGACTCGAACTGGAACACGCCGTCCGTGTCACCCGCGGAGAAGAGGTCGAAGGTCTTCTTGTCGTCGTAGCCCCGGATGGTGGTCATGTCCAGGGGCTGGCCGTGGCGGCGGGCGATGACCTCCTGGATCTTGGCGATCTGGGTGAGGGTCTCCAGGCCCAGGAAGTCCATTTTCAGCAGACCCGCGCGCTCCGCTTCGACCATGGTGTACTGCACCATCACCTTGTTGTCCTTGTCCTTGCACAGCGGGGCGAAGCGGGTCAGCTCGTCGGGGGCGATGATGATGCCGGCCGCATGGACGCCGGTGTTGCGGGACAGGCCCTCCAGGCGGGCGGAGATGTCGAGGATGTTCCGCACTTCCGGGTCCTCGTTGTACAGCTTGCGCAGCCCCTCGCTCTTCTCCAGGGCATCCTTCACGGTCATGGGCTTGCCCGGCTCCTGCGGCACCAGCTTGGTGAGGTTGTTGGCGTAGGCGAAGTCCTTGTCGAAGACCCGGGCCACATCCTTGATGACGGCCTTGGTCTTGAGCTGGTTGATGGTGACGATGTTGCTGACCTTGTCCTGGCCGTATTTCTCCGTGACGTAGTTGATGACCTTCTGGCGGCCGTCCCGGCAGAAGTCGATGTCCACGTCGGGCATGGACTTGCGCTCGGGGTTGAGGAACCGCTCGAAGAGCAGGTCGTACTGCATGGGGTCGATGTCTGTGATCTTCATGGACCAGGCCACGATGCTGCCGGCGGCGGAGCCACGGCCCGGGCCCACGGGGACACCCATCTCCCGGGCCTTGCGGATGAAGTCCCAGACCAGCAGGAAGTAGCCGGGGAAACCCATCTTCAGGATCATGTCCAGCTCGAAGGCCAGACGCTCCCGGTAGGCGGTCTCCGGGTGCTTCAGGACACCCTTCTGCCAGAGCGGCTGGCAGGCCGCCAGGCGCTGCTCAAAGGTCTCCTTGGCCACCTGGACAAAGTAGCTCTCCAGGGTGTGGTCGGAAGGCACCGGGAAGCGCGGCGTGATGGGCTTGCGGGTGATGGGGAAGAGGGTCACCCGCTCAGCGATCTCCAGGGTGCGCTCCAGGTACTCCGGGTGGCCCGGGAACACCCGCCGCATCTCCTCGGGGTCCTTTACAAAGAACTGGTCCGTGGCGAAGCGCATGCGCTTCTCCTTGGACTTGGTGGTCTTGGTGCCAATGCAGAGGAGCGTGTCATGGAGGTCGGCGTCCTCGTGGTTGAGGTAGTGGGCGTCGTTGGTCGCCACGAGGGGGATGCCCAGGCGGGCCGACAGCTCCTGCTGGAGGGGGATGATCTGCTGCTCGCGCTCGAAGCCCTGGTCCTGGATCTCCAGGAAGAAGTCGTCGCCGAAGATGTCCCGGAACTCCCGGGCCACCTGCTCGGCTCGATCGGGTCGGTTCTGCAGCAGGCGGGCCTGCACCTCGCCGCCCAGGCAGGCGGAGAGGGCGATGAGGCCCTCGCTGTGCTGGCGCAGGAGGTCCTTGTCCACCCGAGGCTTGTAGTAGAAGCCCTCGGTGAAGCCCGCCGAGACGAGGCGGGACAAGTTTGTGAAGCCCACGTGGTCCTTGGCCAGCAGCACCAGGTGGTAGCCCGCATCCCGGGAGCCACTGGGGTCCTCGCAGTCCTCCAGGCCCTCCTCGCCGGTGGGGCTGCGGGCCTCGAGCTTCCGGTCGAAGCGGGTCTTGGGAGCCACGTAGACCTCGCAGCCCAGGATGGGCTTTACCGCCCAGTTGCCGCTGCTGTCCTGCGTCTTCGCACACTCGTCGTACAGCTTCATCATGCCGAACATGTTGCCGTGGTCCGTGACGGCCACGGCGGGCATGCCGGTGGCCTGGCACTTCTTGATGAGGTCCGGGATGCGGGTCAGGCCGTCCAGGAGGGAGTGCTCGGTGTGCAGGTGCAGGTGCGCGAAGCTCATGCCCCATTCTCTGCTGGATGGGGCCTCGGTGGGCAAGTCTCCCGACCCCAGTGCCGAGGCCACCCTAATCCGATCCGGGACCCCTCCGTAGCCGCCTTGGCCCCCGACCTGAGGGGTTGGGTGCGGCCCACTGGCTGAACCGCTTATGCTGGACCACTGACTGCACCATGGGGGGCCCCTGTTGATCGCCTTCGAGAACCTGGAAGTGCGCTACCCCCAGGCGACCACGCCCGCCCTCCGGGGCCTGACCCTGTCTCTGGAGCGGGGCATCGTGGGCCTCCTCGGTCCCAATGGCTCTGGCAAGTCCACCCTTCTGAAGACCTGGCTGGGCCTGCTCACCCCCAGTGCGGGGACGGGCACGGTGCTCGGTGTCCCCCTGGGTTCCGAAGCCGCCCGGCGTCTGCGGGGCCGCATCGGGTACATGCCCGAATACGATGCCCTCATCGAGGACGCCTCCGCCTACGAACAGGTGGCCTTCTGGGGCGAGCTGAGCGGCCTGGCGCCGGACGCCGCCCGGGACCGCGCCCATGAGGTGCTCTACTTTGTCGGCCTGGACGAGGCCCGCTACCGCCCCGTCAGTGGCTACTCCACCGGCATGCGCCAGCGGGTGAAGCTGGCCCAGGCCCTGGTGCACAGCCCGGCCCTGGTGTTCCTCGACGAGCCCACCAACGGCCTGGACCCGGATGGCCGCCGGCGGATGCTGGACCTGGTCCTGCGGGTCCATGCGGAGCTGGGCGCTGGGGTCATTCTGGCCTCGCACCTGCTGGGCGATGTGGAGCGGGTGGCGGATCAGCTGGTCATCCTGGACCAGGGCCAGATCAAGGCTGCGGGCTCCATGGCTGGGCTGCGGCGGGCCCTGGCCCGGCGGGTTGAGCTGCGCTTCCTGGATACCCTGATGCCGGAGCAGGAGGCGGCCCTCGCGGAGCTGGGCACGGTGCTGGAGGCCCGCAATGGGCTCTACGACCTTGAACTTACAACCGCTGACCCCGCTGCGGCTTTCCGCTGGGCCCAGGCCCAGGGAGCCACCCTCATCCAGCTCACGCCTCGCCATGACCGCCTGGACGAGGTGCTGCTCCGTGCGCTGCATGGGGATGCCACATCCATGGGGGGGAACTAACATGCCCATCTACGCCCCCACCCTGCCCCCCGCCCCGGACCTCTCGCTGGGTCAGCCCCCGGTGCTGGTGCTCATGCGCTTCGACCTGGCCCGCCTCTGGCGCCAGAAGATCGGTCGCTTCTTCGGCTTCGGCTTCCTGGCCCTCCTGCTCTTCAAGGTGGCCCGCATCTACGTCGGTCACCTGCTGCAGACCAACGTTGCCCTGCGCCCCATGAAGGACTTTGCCCAGAGCATCCTCACCCAGGGGGCCTCCTTCCAGGCGGACCTGCTGAGCCCCGCCAGCTTCCTGCTGTGGTTCCTGGTGGCCCTGGTGGGTGGCGGCCTGGTGGCCCGGGACACCCTCTACCGGGTGCGCCCCCTCATCTATGCCCACCCGGTGTCCCCCCGGGACTACCTGCTGGCCAAGCTGGGCTTTGCCACAGCCTTGCCCTTCCTGATCCTGCTGCCCTTCGTCCTCCTCCCCTGGCTCATGTCCCTGCTCCTGGCGGGGCTGGATGGGCCGGTGTGGGCCACGGCCCCCCTGCGGCTGCTGCCGGCCATGGCCATCAGCTCAGCTCTCATGGGGTCCCTGGCGGTGGGTGCCTCCAGCCTGGCGGCCACGCCGCGCGCTGGCGTTAGCTGGGTGCTGGGCAGCGTGCTGGGCGCTGGAGCCCTGGCGGGCCTGCTGCGGGGCATGACCGGGATCGCCGCCGTGGATGCGCTCAACCCCGTCCTGCTGGCGGAGGCTTGGCCTCAGCTGCTGGTGGGGGTGGAGCATCCCCTCGTGGCCTGGCTGCCGGCCCTGCTGGGCACCGCCCTCCACCTTGCCCTGTGGACCACCCTGGCGGTCCGCCGGACACGGCCCTCTGAGGCGATTCTCTGATGATCAGCCTCGACCGCGCCTCCCTCCGCTACGGCCCCATCCTCGGCCTCAGCCCCACCTCCTTCGAGCTGCCGGAAGCCGGCGGCATCACGGGCCTCCTGGGCCCCAATGGAGCAGGGAAGTCCTCCCTGATCCAGCTCCTCTCCGGCCTGCTGCCCCCCTCGGGCGGCGAGGTGCGGGTCTTCGGCCAAGCACCCTTCCGCAACCCCGCCGTGCTGGCCCGCCTGGGCCTGGTGCCCGAAGGGGACCGCATGCCCTCAGGCCTGCGCGCCGACCGCTGGCTGCGGATGATGGGCCAGCTGGCCGGCATTCCTGCTGCCGACCTGCCCGCGGCCCAGGCCCGGGCCCTGGCCATCGTGGGCATGGCCGACCGCGCCCACCTCCCCTTCGCCAGCATGTCCAAGGGCATGCGCCAGCGCATCCGTCTGGCCCAGGCCCTCCTGCATGGGCCGGATCTGCTGATCCTCGATGAGCCCTTCAACGGCCTGGACCCCGAGGCCCGCCTGATCCTCATGGACCTGCTGCGGACCCTGGCGGACGGTGGCGTCCGGGTGCTGGTCTCCAGCCACATCCTCGGAGAGATTGCCCAGCTCACGGACCGCATCCTGCTCTTGTTCCGGGGCCGCCTGCTGGCGGAGGGCTCGGTGCCCGAAATCCGGCAGCTGCTGGATCGCCATCCGGTGGAACTGCGGCTGGTGGGCGAGCCCCTGGCCCTGGCCCGCTGGGCTGTGGAGCAGCCGGAGCTGGCGGTGCTGCGGGTCGAGGAGGAGGGCGTGGTGATCTCTGTGCGCTCCCCCCGGGAGATCCTGCCCCGCCTGCAGGCGGCGGTGGCCGCAGGCACGATCCCCGTGCGGTCCCTGGATCCCCTGGACCTCAACCTGGATGCGGTGTTCCAGTACCTGACACGGGATAATGCATGAGCGCCGCACCTTCTCCTCTCGCCACCATCCGAGCCACGGCACTGGGCTATGCGCCCCGCCTCCTGCAGGGCCGCGGCTGGTCCCTGGCGGCCCTGGTGGCCGTGCCCGTTGGGCTCAGCCTGGTCATCGCTGCCATCGCCCGCTTGAAGGGCCTGGATACCCACCCCGGCGAGGCCCTGCGGGTCTTCCACGACGGCTTGGCCAAGGTGATGCTGCCCATCATGGCCCTGGTGGCCGCTCCGGCGGGCATCCGCGAGGACCTGGAGCAGCGCACCCTCCCCCTCCTGCTGGTGCGCCCGGCGCCCGCCTGGGCCCTGCCCCTGGGCAAGGGTCTGCCCTGGTTCCTCTGGGGCACCCTCTGGCTGGTGCTGGGTGTCCTGAGCCTGCAGTCCCTGGGGGGCGACCCCAGCCAGCTGCTGGGCCGAGTCCTGGCCCTGGTTGGGGCCTGGTGGGGCGAGCTGGCCCTGCTGACCCTGGTGGGCCTGGTCTTCAAGCGTGGCACTCTCTGGGGCGCTCTGTACTTCTTCATCTGGGAGCCCCTGGTGCGGGTCTTCCCGCCCTTCCTGCAGCGGCTCACCTTCACCCACCACATCGAGAGCCTGGCCGGCAGCCGCGCCACGGATGTGAAGGCCCACCAGATGCTGGCCCAGGAGCAGGTGAGCAGCCACCCGGCCCTGGCCTTCCTCGTGCTCATCGCCTTCGGGGCCCTGTGCTGGGCCCTGGCCGGCTGGCAGCTCCACCGCACCCCCATCGGCCTCGCCGGCAGCGAATCCGAAGGCTGAGCCTGGCGAGGGAAACAAACTGATCACCGCCAAGACGCCAAGGGCGCCAAGAACTGCAGGCCTTTACTGCTTCCTGTTTTTCTTGGCGTTCCTGGCGGCTTGGCGGTGAGTCTTTTTCTTTGGGCGCACTGCCTACGGCACGAGGACGAGCGCTCCGGTAGTGGCTCTGGACTCGATGAGGGTGTGGGCGGCTGCTGCTTCCCGCAGGGGGATCTGGGTGTGGATGCGGGCGGTGAGGATGCCCTGGAGGTGGGCGTCCCAGACGTCTTTGGCGGCAGCCCGCAGGGCCTCGGGGGTGGCCACGTGGTTGAAGAAGGTGGGGCGCTGCACCGCCAGGGAGCCGCGCTTGGCCAGCTCCGCCAGCTCCACAGGCGGCTGAGGACCGCTGGCCCGACCAAAGGCGGCCAGCAGGCCGAAGGGCGCCAGGCTGTCCAGAGAGGCCTCCCAGGTGTCCTTCCCTGTGGAGTCGAAGGACGTGCCCACGCCGGGGCCGCCGGTGATGCGCTTGACCTCGGCAGGGAGGCCTGCGTAGGAACCGCCCCGGGGCACCACCAGCACGGCCTCGGCGCCTTCGGCCGCCACGGCCTTGGCCTTCTCCGGGGTGCTCACCACGCCGATGACCTTGCCCCCTTCGTGGGCGAGCCAGCGGGTGAGCAGCAGGCCCACCCCGCCGGCCGCCGCGTGGACGAGGACCCAGGGGCCGTTGTCCCGCCGCCAGACCCGGCGGATCAGCATGTGGGTGGTGAGCCCCTTGAAGAGCAGGGCCGCCGCCGCCTCGTTCGTGACCCCATTCGGCAGGGACACCAGACGGTGGGCCGCATAGTTCCGAGCCTCCGCATAGGCTCCCGTGGGGCCGTCCACGTAGGCCACCCGCTGGCCCACGGAGAGGCCGGTGACGCCCTCACCCAGGGCCTCCACCACCCCGGCAGCCTCAAAGCCCGGCGCCCCCGGCAGGGGCACAGGGTAGGCGCCGCTGCGCTGGTAGACGTCGATGTAGTTCACCCCGATGGCGGTGTGGCGGACCCGGGCCTCGCCGGGACCGGGGTCGGAGAGGGGCGCTTCCACCCACTGCAGGACCTCGGGTCCTCCGGTCATGGCGTATTGGATGCGATGGTTCATGGATGCCTCCCAGGCCTGCAGTCTGCGGCAAATCCGGCCTGGGAGCCATCGTCCTTGCGGGGTCGGGTCCTATGGGAATCTGCCAGATCCAGGTCCAGCGGGGGGCGATAGACTGGCGGGATGACCGAACCCTTTCGCACCCTCACCCCCGGTGGCACCGAGATCCTGGTGGAGACCCTGCCCCATGTGCGGAGCTGCGCCCTGGGCTTCTGGGTGCGGCGCGGCTCCCGCCACGAGGGGCCGGCGGAGGAGGGCCTGGCCCACTTCCTGGAGCACACGGTCTTCAAGGGCACCGAGTCCTACCCCACGCCGGACGCCCTGGCCGAAGCCACGGACCGCCTGGGGGGCCACGTGGACGCCTTCACAGGCAAGGAGGTGGCCTGCTTCTACGGCAAGGTGCTGGATGATCAGCTGCCGGAGCTGGTGCACCTGCTGGGCGACCTGCTGACGGCCCCGATCTTCGACCCCGAGGAGCTGGTGCGGGAGCGCAACGTCATCCTGGAGGAGATCGCCCAGAGCGAGGATCAACCGGATGACTGGGTGAGCGAGCTGTTCTACGGCCGCTTCTGGGAGGGCTCACCCCTGGCCCACCCCATCCTGGGCCGCCGGGATCAGGTGTCGCTCTATGGGGCCCCCGAGGCCCGGGCCTTCTTCGACCACACCTACCGGGCCCCCAACCTGGTGGTGGCCGCTGCCGGGGCCCTGGAGCCGGGGCCCTTCCTGGACCTGCTGGCCCCCCTCCTGGCCAAGCTGCCGGGGACCGCAGCCCCTGCCTCTGCGGCTCCGATGGGTACCCGCCCCTTCCTCCTCAACACCCCTCGCAAGGACCTCCAGCAGGCCAGCCTGGTGCTGGGCTTCCCGGCCCCCGGGCACCGCTCCCCGGACCGCGCCGCCGTCCACCTCCTCAGCCACGTGCTGGGTGGGGGCATGGCCTCGCGGCTGTTCATGGAGCTGCGGGAGCGGCGGGGTCTCTGCTACCAGGTGGGCAGCTACATCAGCCCCTACGCCGACTCCGGTGCCCTCCAGATCAGCGCCTCCTGCGCCCCGCCCCAGCTCCGGGAGCTGGTGAAGCGGGCCCTGGCGGAGTGCGCCCGGCTGCGCAGCTCCGGGGTGGAGGTCGCCGAGCTGGATAGAGCCAAGCTCCAGGCCCGCACCGGCCTGGTCTTCAGCCAGGAGAGCAGCAGCAGCCGCATGTTCAGCCTGGCCCACCAGGCCATCCACCACGGTGAGCTGCGCAGCCTGGACCAGCAGATGGCCGAGATCGAGGCGGTCACCCCGGATGACCTGCTGCGCGTGGCACAGGACCTCCTGGACCCCGCCCAGGTGGGCCTCAGCGCCCTCGGCACCCGCCGCGGCTGCGACATCCGCCCCCAGGACCTCGTGGCCTGAGCCGAGCCTTTCGCTTGGCTTGCTCCTAGGCCGGGACGAGGGGATCGAGGTGCTCTCTCAGGGTGGCCATGTCGAAGGGCTTGGGCAGCAGGGCCACGGGAGCGTGAGCCTCCACCAGGTCCAGGGCTCGCTGGTCCACCCGACCGGTGGCCAGAATGATGGGCAGCCCCGGGCAGAGCGCTCGGAGGGGCGGGAGGGTGCCACTTCCTCCCAGGCCGGGCATGTTCATGTCGAGGATGACCACATCCGGCTGCAGGCCTGACTCCACCTGCTGCAGGGCGGCCTCCCCGGAGGAGGCGGTGGTGAGGTGATGCCCCATCAGCTCCAGGCTGGACTGCATGGACTGGCGGATGAGCTCGTCGTCGTCCACCAGCAGGATGTGCAGGGGAGCGCCAGCGGGAAGCGCGGCCGTCAGGGCAGGGGCGGCCTCTGACTCTGACTCGGGGCTGGCGCTCTCGCAGGTGGGAAACCGCAAGCTCACGCAGGTGCCCAGGCCCGGCTCGCTGTGGAGCTTCATGGAGCCCTGGTGGGCCGTCATGGTGCTGTGGGCGATGGAGAGGCCCAGGCCCGTGCCCTTGCCCTGCTCCTTGGTGGTGAAGAAGGGAGCCGTGGCCTTGGCCAGCACCTCAGAGGACATGCCGATGCCCGTGTCCTCCACCTGGACCTCGACCCAGGCGCCTTCCAGGTTGCGGGTCCGCAGGATCAGGACGCCGCCCTCTGGCATGGCGTCCACGCCGTTGACGCAGAGGTTCATGAGCAGCTGGGAGAGGGCTCCGGCGTCCCCCCGGATGGGCCTGAGCCCATCGGCCAGCTCCACCTGGAGCCGGACCCGAGCCAGGGTGGTGCGCTCCAGCAGGCGGACCTCATCGCTGATGAGGGTGTTCAGGTCCAGCTCTCGCCCCTCTGCCAGCCGCTGGCGAGCAAAGCCAAGCAGGCGCTGGATCAGCTCCTTGCCACGGTTGCAGGCCTTGGTGATGGTCTGGAGAGACTTGTAGATGGGCGTCCCTGGGGGCTGGAGCTCCAGGTGGATGGAGGCCAAGCCCAGGATGGCCCCCAGGACATTGTTCATGTCGTGGGCCACGCCGCCCGCCAGGAGGCCCAGGCCCTCCATCTTCTGCGAGTGGCTTAGCTGGGACTCGAGGTACTTCCGCTCGGTGATGTCGAGGTTGGCCCCCACCATGCGGGTGGGTGTCCCCTGCTCATCCCACGACACGATCCGCCCCTGGTCCAGGACCCAGCGCCAGGAACCGTCCTGGTGCCGCATCCGGTACTCACAGGTGTAGGCACCCTCCCCCCGGCAGGACCTTTCGAAGGCGGCACGGGAGTAGGCCAGGTCGTCCGGGTGGATTCGATCGGCCCAGGAGGAGAAGTCCGGGGTCAGGTCCTCCAGGCGGTTGCCAAACATGGCCGCCCAGCGCTCGTCATAGATCACCACCCCCGTGTGGGGATTCCAGTCGTAGAGGCCCAGGCCCGTGGCGCTCAGCGCCAGGTCCAGGCGCTCCTGCTGCCGGAGCACTCGCTCCCTCTGTTGGGCCAGGCGGCGGTTGGCCACCTGCAGGCGGATGCTCAGGAGCAGGATGAGGCCAATGACCAGGCCGGCCCCGGCCAGGGGCCAGAGGAAGCGCTTCCCCACATCGCGCAGGGTGAAGACGGGGGCCGCCTCGAAGGGCGGCAGGCGCAGGTCCCGCAGCAGGTCTTCCACCGGCCCGTAGTTCGCCGGCACCAGGAATCCGCAGATGTCCAGGGCCTCGGTGAGGGATGGGTCGCGCTCGAAGACGAAGAGGGCCGAGGTCACGTGGCGGGCGAGGACCTCGTCGGTATGGGCGGCCGCCGCAAAGGGCCACTCCGGGTAGCGCTGGGTGGAGGATCGGGTGGCGAAGCCCGCTTCTGTGCGCTCGTTCAGGATCCGGATCCGGCTCAGGTCGAGCCTGCCCTCCCGGGCCATGCCCTCCAGCACCCCAGTGCGCACGAACCCGGTGTCCGCGGTTCCTGCCAGCACGGCCTCCACCACCTTGTCGTGGGGCATGCCGGTGGGTATCAGGATGGCGTCCTGGGGCAGGCGCACCCCTGCATGCTTCAGCTCGTCGGCCTGCATCTGAAAGCCGCCCAGGGAGTCCAGGCTGGGAATGGCGATCTTCCTCCCCTTCAGGTTCGCCAGGGCATCCGGGCGAGGTTCATCGGCCCGGCAGAAGATCACCCCCCCGAAGACCGACGTGGGGTGCCCGGCCTCGAAGACGGCCAGGGTGGCCAGGGGGGAGGACAGGAAACGCTGGCGGTTCAGCTGCACGAAGTGGCCGGGGTTGGTCAGGGCGAAGTCCAGACGACCATCTTGGAGGGCCCGGGTCAGTTCCGGGTAGGTGAAGGCCTCCACCACGAAGGTGCGGTTGGGGATGGCCTTCTGGAGGGCGGCGGCCATGGGCTGCCACTGGGCCTGGACCTGGGGCACCGGGCGGTAGGCCAGGACGCCGATGCGCACGGGGGGCAGCGGCGGCGGCGAGGCGGCTCCCTGGAGGCAGGCCAGGCCCGCCAGCAGGGTACAGCGGGCCCACAAGGCCAGCCGATGCCTTGCAGAACCTGCCCCTGCCGTACCCGAATTGGCCTCGCGGTGATCCATCCAGACCCCCTCACTCCGGCGGACCCCAGGCACACCCGGGAATCTGGAATGACCCATCCGAATCGACCACTCCTCTGCTGGAGTTGAGTATCGTTAAGTGATGGCTGCCACCCCGGTGGAGGCTTTCTCTTGGCTAGACTGAGCCCATGAGCCTTCCTGTGCCCATGCCCTGGGATCGCCCCGCCCCCGAGCGGGCGGGCCTGCCCTCGGCCTGGTCCCTGTTCCCGGAGGATCTGGCGGCCCTGGGCTGTCCCGGCAGTGCCCTGGAGACCTTTCGCCGTCTGCACCGCCCCTGGACCTGGCAGGATGGCGCCCCGGCACTGGGCCCAGGCATCCGCCGCTGGCTGGAGGGCGTGGCTGATCTGAGTCTGCCGCGCATCGTGGAGCAGCAGCCTTCGGAGGACGGGTCCACCAAGCTGGCCCTCGAACTGGGCGACGGGAAGCGCATTGAGGCCGTCCACATGCCCCGGCGGGTGCGCAACCCCCGGGTGACCTACTGCGTGTCCAGCCAGGTGGGCTGCGCCATGGGCTGTACCTTCTGCGCGACGGGCAGCATGGGCATCCTGCGCAACCTGCAGGCTGGCGAGATCCTGGGCCAGGTGCTGGCCCTCATGGCGGCGCTGGGCCCCGACCGGGGCCACGAGCTGACCCTGGTGTTCATGGGCATGGGCGAGCCCCTGCACAACCTGGAGAACCTGCACCGGGCCATCCGCCTGCTCTGCCACGAGGCGGGACTGGGGCTGGGCAAGGGCCGCATCACTGTGAGCACCGCGGGCCTGGTGAGCGGCCTGGAGAAGCTGGCGCTGATGGAGCCAAGGCCCCTGCTGGCCCTCAGCCTCAACGCCACCACGGACGCGGCCCGCAGTCGCACCATGCCCGTGAACCGCGTGTGGAATCTGGCCCGCCTCCGGGAGGCCCTGGACCGCTGGGGCCTGCGCCGGGGCGAGAAGTTCACCTTCGAGTACGTGCTCATCGCCGGCGAGAACGACACCGAGGCCGATGCCGAGCGCCTGGCGGACTGGCTGGGGGACCTGCGCAGCGCCCACAACCTCAACCTCATCCCCCTCAACGAGCACGATGCCAGCGCCTTCCGCACCCCCGAAGAGGACCGCGTCCAGGCCTTCGCCCAGCGCCTCAAGGCCCGCGGCTGCTTCGTCACCGTCCGCCGCAGCCGAGGCCGCGACATCCAAGGCGCCTGCGGGCAGCTGGTGAAGGCGGCAGCGCCGAAGGCCTGAGCCACTGACCCCTTTGCGTTTTCACCTCGTTCCAGGGACTCTTTTCCTATGCGCATCCCGGTTCATCAGCTTCCCCACGGCCTCGGCCTCGACCTGCCTTCGGCCGCCACGGCGCACTCGGCGGGGATGGACCTGCGGGCGGCCACGCCCGAGGGTGAGACCTGGACCTTGGCTCCAGGCCAGCGGCGCCTGGTCCCCACGGGGCTGGTCTTGGCCATTCCGCCTGGCTTCGAGGGCCAGGTGCGGCCCCGCTCCGGGCTGGCCCTGAAGCACGGCCTCACGGTGCTCAATGCGCCGGGCACCATCGATGCCGACTACCGGGGTGAGGTGCAGGTGCTGCTCATCAACCACGGGGAGGCCCCCTTTGACCTGCGGCGCGGCGAGCGCATCGCCCAGCTGCTGGTGGCCCCCGCCGCCCACTGGACCTGGACCCCTGAGCCCAGCGTGGAAGCCCTGGGCGACACCGGTCGCGGCAGCGGCGGCTACGGCAGCACGGGGCGGTAGGGCTCTTTCGGCAGCTAGAAAAAGATAAAAATTTACCGCCAAGACGCCAAGTGCGCCAAGGAAAGCTGAAGCATTAGACCTGATTTTTTCTTGGCATCTTGGCATCTTGGCGTCTTGGCGGTGAGGTTTTCCCCGAGTGATCCAAGGCCCCCCCTGGCATTCTGGTCCTGTCGAGACTAGGATGGGTGTCGTAACACCGGAGATGCCATGCACCGCACTGTCCTTGCCCTTTCCCTTGCCGTCTTGCCTGCCTTTGCCGGGGCGCCGCTCGCCTACCAGGAGGGCCCCACCAAGCTGGCGGGCTACCTGGCCCAGCCCACCGCCGCCAAGGGCAAGGTGCCCGGCGTGCTGGTGATCCACCAGTGGATGGGTCTGACGGACCACGAGCGCAAGGTCTCTGATGACCTGGCCAAGCTGGGTTACGTGGCCCTGGCCGTGGACCTCTACGGCGAGGGCGCCCAGCCCAAGACTGGCGGCGAGGCCGGCAAGCTGGCCGGGCAGTTCAAGGGCGATCGGGCCCTCTACCGCCGCCGCCTCGCTGCAGGGTTGGAGGCCCTCAAGGCCCAGAAGGGCGTAGACTCCTCCCGCTTGGCGGTCATCGGGTTCTGCTTTGGTGGCACCGGGGCCCTGGAGGCCGCCCGGGCGGGCCTGCCGGTGAAGGGCGTGGTGTCCTTCCATGGGGGTCTGGATGTCCCGACGGACTACGCACCGGGTCCCCTCAGTGCCAAGGTGCTGGTGTGCCACGGAGCCGATGACCCCTACGTGCCCGCCAAGGAAGTGGCCGCCTTCCATGACGAGATGCGCAAGAGCAAGGCCGACTATGTCTTCGTGGCCTATGCCGGCGCCGTCCATGCGTTCACCCAGAAGGAAGCCGGCAGCGACAACAGCAAGGGTGCCGCCTACAACGAGGCCGCCCACCGCCGCAGCTGGGTCCATATGAAGGCCTTCTTTGCCGAAATTTTCTAAACCCGACCCAAAGGGGGCAAGAAAATTTAATTCTCTGCCGAAGAGTAGGTCCTGGGGCAAGGTCATGCCCCCAGGGGGGACCGTATGCCTAGGCAGAGGGGGACCGGGGAACTTCGCCTAGGCCTTGGGCCGCTGCTCTGCTGCCTGCTCCTGAGCCTCTGGACGGCCTGCGGAGGCGGTAGCGGGGGCGGAAGTGCGCCACCCCCTCAGACCTACACCGTGACCTTCCTGGCAGGGACAGGGGGCACCCTCACCGGCAGCACGACCCAGACGGTGACCAGTGGGGGTTCCGCCACGGCGGTGACCGCAGTGCCCGCACCGGGATATGTGTTCACGGGCTGGAATGGGACCGGCTTCGCCAGCACCGGCGGCAACCCGCTGACGGTGACCAATGTGACCACCAACCTCACGCTCACGGCCACGTTCACGCAGCAGACCTTCACTGTGTCGTTCCTGCCGGGGACCGGGGGTAGCCTCACTGGCAGCACCACCCAGACCGTGGCCTATGGCGGGTCGGCCACAGCAGTGATCGCCGTACCAGCCACGGGCTACACCTTCTCCGGCTGGAGCGGGCCCGGCTTCACAGCCACCAGCACCAACCCGCTGACCGTGACCAACGTGACTGCCAACCTCACGCTCACGGCCACCTTCACGCAGCAGACCTTTACCGTGAGCTTCCTGCCGGGGACCGGGGGCAGCCTCACGGGCAGCGCCACGCAGACGGTGGCCTACGGCGGGTCCGCCAGTGCCGTCACGGCCGTGCCCGCCACGGGCTACACCTTCACAGGCTGGAGCGGGACCGGGTTCACCGCCACCAGCTCCAACCCGCTGACGGTTTCCAACGTGACCGCCAACCTCACAGTCACGGCCACGTTCACGCAGCAGACCTTTACCGTGTCGTTCCTGGCGGGGATGGGGGGCAACCTCACCGGCAGCGCCACGCAGACCGTGGCCTATGGCGGCTCGGCCACAGCAGTGACGGCAGTACCGGCCACGGGGTACACCTTCTCGGGCTGGAGTGGGACGGGGTTCACTTCGACCAGCACCAACCCACTGACCGTGGCCAACGTGACCGCCAACCTCACGCTTACTGCCACGTTCACGCAGCAGACCTTTACCGTGACCTTCCTGCCTGGGACCGGCGGCAGCCTCACAGGCAGCGCCACGCAGACGGTGGCCTACGGCGGCTCGGCCACAGCAGTGACGGCAGTACCGGCCACGGGCTACACCTTCACGGGCTGGAGCGGGCCGGGGTTCACTTCGACCAGCACCAACCCACTGACCGTGGCCAACGTGACCGTCAACCTCACGGTCACGGCCACCTTTGCAGTTCTCCGCACGGTGACCTTCCTGGCGGGGGCCAACGGCACCCTCACGGGGGCCACCACCCAGTCCGTTGCCGACGGCGGGAATGCCACAGCAGTGACCGCCGTTCCCAATCCAGGCTATGCCCTGGTGAGCTGGACAGGGCCGGGGTTCCCCACCACCAGCAGCAACCCGCTGACCGTTACCAATGTGACCGCCGACCTGACCCTCACGGCCACCTTCGCCCGCCTTCCGGTGATTGGCAGCTTCACGGCGCTATCCAGCACCGTCGGGAGAGGCATGGCGGCCTACCTGAGCTGGTCGGGTCTGAGCAACTACACCAGTGCGAGCATCGACAATGGGGTGGGGGCCGTGGTTACCCCCAACGGCATGCTCAGCGCCTACCCCACCGCCGACACCACCTACACCCTGACGGCCACCAACGCAGCCGGATCCATCACCCTGTCCGTGGCCATCACGGTGGTGCCGCCGCCCACCATCAACACCTTCACTGCCACCCCAGCGACTGTGGCGGCAGGCGCTCCCACGACCCTGGCCTGGTCCGTGACAGGGGCCACCACGCTGACCATCGACAACGGTGTTGGCGTCGTTACGGGAACCTCCATCGATGTGATTCCGCCCATGGGCGCCACTGCTACAGCCACGACTTACAAGCTCACGGCCAGCAGCCCCTATGGGACCCGGTATGCCTACGCGACCGTGACCTCGGGCCCGCCCGCCTCGCTCACCTACAGCCAGAACCCAGCCACCTACATGCGCACGGTGGCCATCACGCCCAATGTCCCGAGCCATGCCGCCGGGCCCATCACGGCCTACGCGGTGCTTGGGACGACCCTGCCTCCGGGGGTATCCCTGGATCCAACTTCGGGCGTGATCTCGGGGACACCCACGGCGGTGGTGCCGACCACAACCTACGTGATCCGGGGGAGCAACACCTACGGAACCACCACGGCGTCCGTGGTCCTCACAGTCACTGAGCCGCCACCCGTCATCACCTACACCAGCAGCAGCTACCCCCTGCCTCTGGGCGTGCCGGTCTCCCTCTTCCCCATCAACACCGGGGGGCAGGTGGTCACCTGGAGCATCACGCCCACGCTACCCACGGGCCTCGCCTTCAGTACCTCAACAGGCGCCATCACCGGCACGCCCACGGTGGTGGCCAGCGCCCAGACCTACACCATCACCGCCACCAACTCCGGTGGCACGAGCACCCCAGCCCTGGCCCTCTCCGTTGTCCAGGCGGTACCCCACATCGCCTACCCCAGCGGCACCTACAGCCTGTACCTGAACCAGGCCATCAGTGCCCTGATGCCAGTGAACTCAGGGGGAGCCGCCACCTCCTGGAGCATCGATCCCCCGCTATCGGCAGGCCTCAGCTTCGATGCGGCCACCGGGAGGATCACGGGGACGCCCACCGCAGCGGCTGCCACTCAGACCTACACCGTCACTGCCGTCAATGCCGGTGGCAGCGGCGTCACTTCCCTGGTGCTTGTGGTCGGCATCCAGCCACCGGTCATCACGGGCCAGCCCAGTGGGAAGATCCTGGCTCTGGGCCAGGTGCCTGCCTTCAGCGTGACGGCCTCGGGGGCTGGGACGCTGACCTACCAGTGGTACCTGGGGGGCAGTCCCATCACCGGTGCAACCCTCAGCACCTACACCGCTCCGGCTTTCCAGGCAGCAGACGATGGTGCCGCGTTCGCCGTGGTGGTCTCCGACGGGTTTGGCGGTAGCACCACCAGTTCCCCGGCCCGGCTCTCCCTCTTCCTGGACCTGGGCACCTGGCTCACCGCCCATCCCACCATTGCGGCAGCCATCAAGTGGCAGACCCAGAGCGGCGATCCATTCGACTACTACATCGCCCCCAGTGAGGCCCAAAAAGTGGCCTGGGCCAGCTGGTCTCAGACCCAACAGGCCGATCTGGATGCGGCCTACCGCAGCCATGTGGACTGGTTCAATGCGGGGGCCCCTCAGGTGACCATGGTGCCCGGTGGGACGGCCACCACCCTCTCAGATCAGCCCACCAACCTCTACTCCCAGATCGGCCTGGATGCCAACGCCACCATGGTGCAGGTCAGCCCCGCCGACATGTGGCGGCTCTACACCAGCCACGTGGCCTTCTCCCTGATGCTGGAGCTCTCCCAGCAGGTGCCTTGGACCCTCACTGGCTACGCTTCGGGTTCCCTGCGCTGGCTCTTCGACAGCTCCACCATGGCCTGGCTGCAGCCCAATGGGACCTATGGCATGGGCACCTATCCGGGCGCGAACCAGCCCGCCCTCCGGGACAACAACCGGCCCCGGACCCAGTTTGCGGATCCGCGCTGGACCTTCCCCTGGCTCCAGCAGGCCGGGATCATCGGCGCCTCCCGCCGAAGCACCATCGGCGGCTTCCTGGACTACATGCGCCACAACCTCTACCACGCAGTGGGCGGGGCGGACACTTTCGGCTCCGACTACGCCATCTGGCAGTACCGAGGCTATTCTCCTGTGTCCCGCATCGTCCTCGGCACTGTGGACAGCCGGTATCCGGAGCTGGGGAACCAGCACTTCACCGAAGGGTGCCATGGCAGCACAGGGTTCATTAACGCAGCCCTGCGAATCCTCAACATCCCGGTCCAGCCCATCTGGGTCTGCGGCCATGAGCTGCTCTACTTCACGAGCGAGGACCTCTACCTGGACCACGCGGACGATCCCTACAACGGCGTGGTGCGGGCCTCCAGCTCGCCCAGCCTGCTGCTGCTCATGGACTCGGCCACCTGGCGGAGCCGCTTCGGCGCCGACGAGACTCTCAACAACTGGGACTACGCGAGCCCGGTCATCCAGTGGATTGGCTACGCAGCCCAGCACTTCCCCTGACCTGAAGACCCGCAGCAGGCAGATCTCCAAGTCAGGGGGTCAGGTGCAGCTTTATCAGTAGCCCGAGCGCTTCGGGTAGGCCGGCTTGGGGGTGGCCAGGGGCGGGTTCTTCTTCAGGGCCGCCTCGACCTCCTGAATGGCCCGGTCCAGCTGGGGATCCTTGCCCTGGGCCAGCAGCGCCGGATCGTCCATCACCTCGATGTCAGGGTCCACACCGTAGCCTTCGACCACCCACTGACCCTCGCGGGAGTAAAGGCCGAAGGTGGGGACGGTCAGGTAGCCGCCATCGATGAGGGCAGGGGCACCCGTGATGCCGATGAGCCCACCCCAGGTGCGGCGGCCGATGAGGGGCCCGAGCCCAGCCTGCTTGAAGTAGCGGGGGAAGGCATCGCCCCCGGAGCCGCTCCAGCCGTTGATGAGCATGGCCATGGGGCCTTCGTGGGCGACCTGGGGCCACTGCCAGTCCTGGCCGTCGCGCACGCCCCAGTAGTTGAGGGTCTTCCGGCCCAGCATCTCCACGAAGCGGTCCGGGATCTGCCCGCCGCTGTTGAAGCGCTCATCGATGACCAGGCCGGCCTTGTCCCACTGGCCGCGGAACTGGCGCACCAGGTCATTCTGGCCGCCGATGCCGGTGTCCGGCACGTAGACGTAGCCGAGGCGGCCGTTGGTGGCCTTCTCCACGTAGCTCCGCTTGCCTTCGATCCAGGCCCAGTAGCGCAGCGAGTAGTCATTGGCCACGGTCTCCACCAGGACATCGTGAGAACCCGCCAGGGTGGGCTTGTCGTTGACCGTCAGCAGCACGGTCTTGTCGGCCAGGCCCTGGAAGGCCGCCCAGGGATCCTTCTTGGTGTCGAGGACCCTGCGGTTTACGGCCAGCAGGTAGTCGCCTTCTTTCACCTTCAGGCCCGGCTGGGCCAGCGGTCCCCGGTGCACGGCATCCCAGGAGGCGCCCCGGAGGATGGTCTTGATGCGGAAGGCACCGTTCTCCAGGCTGAAGTCTGCGCCCAGCAGGCCGGTCCCCTGACGGCGGGAGACCTCAAGGTCGCCACCGCCCCGGTAGGTGTGGGAGGCGTTCAGCTCAGAGATGAGCTCGCCAATGACGAAGTTCACGTCCTCGCGGGTGACGCAGTCCTGCAGGAGCCTGCCGTAGCGGACCCGCATGGCCGCCCAGTCCACGCCATGCATGGCGGGGTCATAGAACATGTCCCGCTGGAGGCGCCAGGTGTCGTTGAAGATCTGCTGCCACTCGGCCGGGGGGTCTACGGTCATGGGCAGCTCACCCGTGGGCAGCTTCTTCTCGAACTTCTGGTCGGGCTTGAGGTCCACCAGGGCGAAGTCCTGCTTGCGGTTCACCAGGACCTTCTTGCCATCTGAGCTCAGCAGGGCGCCATCCACATCCGCCAGCACCGCCTTCTCTTCGCGCTCCTCGAAGTCGAAGGTGTACAGCGTGGCCTTGTCCTCACCTTCTGCGTTCCGGTGGGCGGTGCGCCGGTAGACCAGCTTGCCCTTGGTGGCGGCCAGGTTGTCGTAGTAGCCCGCCGGGGGCGGCAGGAGGACCATGCGGGACTCGATGCCCTCCAGGTCGATCTCCACGGCCTTGGGGGCCTCCTTCTTGTCGGCGCCGGCGTCCTTCTCGTCCTTGGGCTTGTCCTCCTTCGGCTTGTCGTCCTTGGGGGCGTCCGCGTCATTGCGCGGGGCCAGGGGCGAGGCCACGTCCCTGCGCAGGGGCAGGGCCGCCAGGCGCGTGGTGGCGGCATAGACCCAGGTGTTGTCCAGGTCGCTGTAGGTGGGGTTGAACTGCTGGCCCGTGGTGAGGAAGAGGTGGCTGCCCTCGGGATCGAAGACCGGGTCGCTGGCGTTGTAGAAGGGCGAGGTCACCTCGTGGCGCTGGCTGGTCTTGGTGTCGTAGAGGACCACCACGCTGTTCTGGTTGGCATTGTCCCGGGCGTAGGTGACCCAGCGGCTGTCGGCAGACCAGTTGGCCCGGAAGGCCTCTAGGGCGTTCTCATACAGGCCGAGCCCCTTGTCCACGACCTGAACCTTGCCGCTGTCCAGGTCGCAGAGGTTGATGCGCATGGCCTGATCGATGAAGAGGACCCGCTTGGCATCCGGAGACCAGGAGATGTGATACCGGAAGCCGGGGCCCAGGTGGGTGATCTGGCGCTCCTCGCCGGACCCATCCGCAGGCCGCACGTGCAGCTCGTACTCCCCTGAGCGGTCGCTGAAGTAGGCCACCTGCTTGCCGTCGGCCGACAGGGCCGGGAAGCGCTCCGCAACCCCAGGGCTGCGGGTGAGGTTGACCACGTAGCCCTTCTCCGCCGGCACGGAGAAGATCTCACCCCTGGCTTCGAACACAGCGCGCTTGGCCTGGGGGGAGAGGTCGGGGTGCTTGAGGAGCTTGCTGGCGTTCTCCTCCCGGGGCTTCAGGGTGGCCCGGTCGGTGATGACCTCGACCTTCACCTCCTGGAGCCTCTCCGAGGGCAGCTCCAGGCGGTGCAGTCGACCGCCGGCTTCGAGCACGATGTCGGAGGGGCCGATGGAGGGGAAGTGGACGTCGTAGTCTTTGAAGAAGGTGAGCTGCTGGAAGGCCTTGGTGGCGGGGTCGTAGGACCAGATGTTGCTGCGCTTCACCTCATCGCGGTCCGAGAGGAAGTAGAGCTTGCCGCCATGCCACATGGGCAGGGAGTCATTGGAGCCGCCCAGGCTGGGCAGGCGGCTGGCGGTCTTCTGCTCCAGGTCGTAGAGCCAGATCTCCGAGGCCATGCCCCCGCGGTAGCGCTTCCAGGTGCGGAAGTCCGTGCTGATGGGCTGGTAGGCCAGGAGCTTGCCGTCCGGCGACAGGGCGCCGAACTCGGCGTAGGGCAGGGGCAAGGCCACGGGCAGCCCGCCCTCCTTGGGGACAAGGAAGAGCTTGTTGAAGCGGTCCTTGCCGGACTCCATGCCGGAGGCGAAGAGCAGGGACTTGCCGTTGGGGTGCCAGCCCACGAGTCGGTCGGCCATGGGGTGGTGCGTGACCCGGGTGGGCACCCCGCCGGCCACCGGCAGCACGTAGACATCCAGGTTCCCGTCGTAGTTGGCGGAGAAAGCCAGCTCCCGGCCATCCGGGGAGAAGCGGGGGAAGGACTCCTCGCCCTTGGGGGTGGACAGGCGCTGGGCCACACCGCCGGTCTTGGGCACCAACCAGATGTCGTTGGCGTAGCTGAAGGCAATCTGGGTGGCGGAGACCGCCGGATAGCGCATGAGCCGGGCATCGACCTGGGCGGTGGCGCTGATGGCCGTGGCCACGACCAGGGCCGTGGAGAAGCAGGGAAGCAGGCGCATGGGAATCTCCGGGCTCAGGGGTGGTCCAGGTGGCTTACGCAGGCAGGCCGCGCGCGGTTGAGTCTGAGGATACGCCCGGTCCCGGGCCGGCCCGGCTAAGGTGGAGCCGTGGGGGTTCTCTTGCGATCCATTTTGTTTACCCTATTCACCGGTCTTGCCCTAATGGCCCAGGCCCCTCGCCTGGAGGAGTCCACGCTGCGCGCCCACCTGGCCTTCCTCGCGGATGATGTCCTCGAGGGCCGCGGCACAGGGCAGCGGGGCGGCGAGCTGGCCGTGCGCTACCTGGAAACCCAGCTGCAGGCGCTGGGTCTGGCGCCCGCGAACGGCACCGCCTACCGCCAGAAGGTGACGCTCGCAGGCCTCCGTCTGGACCCCACCACCAGCAGCCTCACCTTCGAGGGCCTGCGAGGCGCGCTGACGCCGTCGCTGGGCGACGAGCTGGCCCTGGGCGCGGCGGCTCCTGAGGCGCACCTGCCCGTGGACGCGCCGCTGGTTTTCGTGGGTCACGGCATCGCCGATGGCCACCGGGACGACTACAAGGGCCTGGACGTGCGGGGCCGTATCCTGGTGATGCTGGTGGGCGACCGCAAGTCCGGCCCGCCCATGCCGCTCTGCTGCGAGGCGGAGAACTACGAAGGGCGTTGGACCTACAAGTTTGAGGAGGCCCGGCGCCGGGGTGCCGCGGGGGCGCTGCTGATCCACACGGACGCTTCCGCTGGCTACGGTTGGGCCGTGGTGCGGAACAGCTGGTCGCAGGAGCGCTTCCAGCGCGCGGGCTCCGGGCAGCCCGGGGCGGTGCAGGGGTGGCTCACGGAGGCAGCGGCCCGACGCCTCTTTGGGCTGGCCGGACTCGATCTCCCGGCCCTCGTCGCCGGTGCCGATGCCCTGACCTTCCAGCCGGTGGCGTTGGACCTTCGTGCCCGGGGTACCGTGCGCTCCGCCGTACGGAGCCTGGACCAGTGGAACGTCGCGGGCCTGCTGCGTGGGCGGGATCCGAAGCGGTCCCGGGAGCTGGTGATCTACTCGGCCCACTGGGACCACTTCGGCAAGGGCGCCGATGGCGCCATCTACCCCGGAGCCGTAGACAACGCCACGGGCTGCGCGGGGGTGCTGGCGCTCGCCAAGGTCCT
>CAIMFT010000023.1 GCA_903840385.1 uncultured Holophagaceae bacterium | reverse complement strand
GCTGATGGTGGGCTTGTGGCCGAACACGCCGCAGAAGGAGGCGGGGGTACGGATGGAGCCGCCCAGGTCGCTGCCGATGGTCAGGTAGCCCAGGCCTGCCGCCAGGGCCGCGGCGCCCCCACCTGTGGACCCACCGGGGGTCCGGGTCAGGTCGTAGGGGTTGTTGGTGGTGCCGAACAGCGCATTGAAGCTCTGGTAGTCCCCGGCCATGTAGGGCACGTTCGACTTGCCCAGCAGGACCATGCCCGCCGCCCGGAGCCTGGCCACTGGCACGGCGTCGGTCTTGGGGATGTGCGCCTTCAGCTCCGGCGCCCCGGCGGTCGTGAGCAAGCCCTCGGTCTCAAAGGTGTCCTTGATGGTGCAGGGGACGCCGTGGAGGGGCCCCCAGTGGATTCCCTTGGCCAGGGCGGCATCTGCCTCCCGGGCCCGGTTCAGGGCTGCCTCTCGGGCCAGGGTGACGATGGCGTTCAGCTTGGGGTTCAAGCGGTCGATGCGCGCCAGGGCCAGGCGGGTGATCTCCAGGGAGGAGACCTGCTTGGTCCGGATGGCCAGGGCCACCTCCGTGGCCGTGGCGAACTGCCAGCCACCGCTGGGCGCAGCCCCGGGTGCGTTGGCGAAGGCGGGCCGGACGAAGGCAGCGCCGGTGGCGGTGGCCAGGGCGGTCTGCAGGACATCACGGCGAGTGAACCCAGGCATGGCGCCTCCAGGGGGTCGGGTGGGGATGGGAAGGCACAAGGCTTGGTTGAGGTTGTCCGAACATACACCCTGGGGGCCGTTTCGGGGGATCGGGCTAGACTTGAAGGTTTGGAAGGTGCCATGAAGTTCCACATCGAAACCTGGGGCTGCCAGATGAACGACCACGACGGCGAGAAGCTGTCGGGGTTGCTGTTGGCCCAGGGCTTCGAGGCCGTGGACTCCTCCGCCGAGGCGGACCTGGTGCTGCTCAACACCTGCTCCATCCGGGAGAAGGCCGTCCACAAGGTCTACTCGGAGCTGGGCCGCCTGCGGCAGGAGAAGCTGCGGCGGCCCCTGCTGGTGGGCGTCACCGGCTGTCTGGCCCAGCAGGAGCAGGTGGCCCTCTTCAAGCGGGCCCCCCACATCGACTTCGTGCTGGGCACCATGGCCCTCAAGCAGCTGCCCCGCCTGGTGGCCGAGGCCCAGGCTGGCAAGGCGCGGGTCATGGACACGGGTGAGTACCCGGACAACCACCTGTTCCCACCGGAGGTCACCCGCCGCCAGGACCCAGCCAAGGCGCTGGTGACCATCACCGAGGGCTGCAACCACGCCTGCACCTACTGCATCGTCCCCACCACCCGCGGCCCCGAGCGCCACCGCCCCTTCCAGGATGTGCTGGCCGAGGTGCACAGCCTGGTGGACCGGGGCTACCGCGAGGTGGAGCTGCTGGGGCAGAACGTGAACAGCTATTCCGGCGGCTGCACCTTTGCCGACCTGCTGAACCGGGTCTCGGAGGTGGATGGCCTGGAGTGGATTCGCTTCACCACCAGCCACCCCATGAACTTCACCCGGGACCTGGCCCAGGTGCTGGTGGAGAACCCCAAGGTGGCGCCCTTCCTCCACCTGCCCCTGCAGAGCGGCAGCGACCGGGTGCTCAAGCGGATGCTCCGGGAGTACACCGTGGGCGAGTACCTGGAGCGCCTGGGCTACCTGGGCGAAGCCCGCGCCCGCATCGCCCTGAGCACGGACTTCATCGTGGGCTTCCCCGGCGAGACCGATGAGGACTTTGAGGACACGCTGCGGGTGCTGGAGCAGGTGGCCTTCGATGGCTCCTTCAGCTTCGTCTACTCGCCCCGGCCCGGGACGCCCTCGCTGCGCCTGCGGGACGACCTGCCCATGACCGTGAAGGCCGAGCGTCTGGGCATTCTACAGACCCGCCAGCTGGCCCTCACCAAGGCTGCCAACCAGCGCTTCGTGGGCCGCGAGATCCCGGTGCGCGTGGAGGCCCATGGCCCCAACGAGAGCGGCTGGTGGCTGGCCCACAGCGGCGAGTGGAAGACTATCCACCTCACCGTGGGACCGGGTCGCAGCCTCCCCTTCGGCGAGCTCGTCCAAGCCCGCATCACCCTCGCCAGCCCCCACTTCCTGGGCGCCGAGCTGGTGTAGGTGCAGTGGTCTGGGGTGACAAAAAAATCGGATCTTCCGGGATTTCAGGGAAAGAAATCTCACCGCCAAGACGCCAAGAGCGCCAAGAGACCCTGGCTTCTTGGCTTCTAGGCTTCTAGGCTTCTTGGCGCCTTGGCGGTGATCCTTTGCTTTTCCCAGCCCCCTTCTTCACCCCTCGATGCTGATCGTTAGGGACCACTTGCGCTCAGTACCTGGTGTGAGGACGAAGCTGCCGGGTTTCTGGCTGATCTCGCCGTCCCAGTCGGCGGGGCTGGCGTAGCCTTCCCAGGGTTCGATGCAGAGGAAGCCAGGACCGAGGTCGGGCTTGGTCCACACGCCTAGGTGGGGGAAGCCCTCCCAGGCCAGGGTCAGGGCAGGGCCGTCCGGCACCTCGAAGCGCAGGCTGCGGCTCCGGGGCTCCAGGAAGAGCAGGGCGTCGTCCTCGAAGAGGGCCTCTCGCAGGGGCAGGACCCGGTCGGTGATGGGCGTGGGGTGCGCCACCTCGGTGAGGAGGCCCCGGGCATCGATGCGGCGCAGGGGACCGGGCTCCTCGGCGGCGAAGACCAGGCGGTGGGCGGCCTTGGGCAGGCCCGGGGCCAGGGGCCAGCGGAAGGCGGGATGCAGGCCCAGGCTGGCGGGCAGAGGCTCGGGGCCGGGGTTCAGCAGCACCAGGTCCAGGCGCAGGCTGGTGGCGGCCAGGGTGTAGGTCACCGTCAGGCGAAACGGAAACGGGTAGGCCAGCAGGGTCGCGGGGCACTCCGTCAGGCTGAGGGTGCAGGCCGTTGCTGCGGTGGTCTCAGCGTCGAAGGCCAGGTCCCGGGCGAACCCGTGTTTGGGCAGCTTGAACGTGGCTCCCTCGTGGCGCAGGGTGTCCCGCGCCAGGGCGCCCACGATGGGGAAGAGCAGGGGGGCGACGCGGGGCCAGAGGGGGCCGGCGTCCCAGAGCAGGTCCCGGCCTCCGAGGTGGAGGGCCCGCAACTCGGCACCGGCCTGGGCGATGGAGGCCCGGGCGCCGCTGTCGTGGTGGAGGTGGCAGTCCATGCGGAAAGAATACCTGGGTGTGGTAGATTGGCCCTCCCGTCCTTCGGGCAGGAGTCAGCCTCCGGGAGCCAGTCATGCACTTCAGTGCGGACGCCATCGCCACCATCCTCCATGCGCCACCGGCGAATGTGGAGGCGCACTGGCCGCTGGTGGTGGAGGCGCTGGCGTCTCTGCAGATCCTGGAGCCAGGTGTGGAGATTGCGGCCATCGCCAGCATCGGCACAGCGGGCTACCTCTTCGCCCCCGAGAAGGAGCAGGGCAGTGCCTCCTACTTCCGGCGGGTCTACGAGTTCGACCGCACCCTGGGCAACACCGAGCCCGGAGACGGCGCCCGGTACTGTGGTCGCGGCTTCATTCCCCTGGTGGGCCGGGCGGAGTACGCCCGCTTCGGCAAGCTGGTGGGTGTGGACCTGGTGGCAGATCCGGACTTGGCCCTGGACCCTGCTGTGGCGGCCCGCCTGCTGGCCTATGCCTTCATGCTCAAGGGCGTCCCCAAGGCCACCGCCGAGGACGACTGGGTGAAGGTGCGCCAGCTGATCCACGGGGACCTCTCCGGGTGGAAGCGCTTCCGGGGCATCCTCATCCCCCTGCAGAAGCTGCTGCCCTAGGAAAATTACTAAAATTAAGACCCCATTCTCTGCTTCCGAAGGGGTGGCATGAGCCCTGCCCGGGGTCCGGCTGCCTGTGCGGCCCCCTCCGGCTGGGGCCGGGAGCCCCCCCATGCGCAACAACCAGCCTGTGACCCGGATCCAACGGCAGCTGCAGGAGGGGGCCTACATCGTCTCCATGACGGACCTGCGGGGCGTGATCACCTTCATCAACGACGAGTTCCTGCGCATCAGCGGCTTCGAGCAGAACGAGCTCATCGGCCAGTCCCACAACCTGGTGCGGCACCCCGACATGCCCCCCGAGGCCTTTGCCGACCTGTGGCACACCGTCCAGTCCGGGCGGGCCTGGCAGGGCATCGTGAAGAACCGCTGCAAGAATGGCGACTTCTACTGGGTGGACGCCAGCGTGACGCCCATCGAGGAGCAGGGCAAGGTGGTGGGCTACGTGTCCATCCGGAGCCGCCCCTCCCTCGGCCAGATTGAGCACGCTGAGCGGATGTATGCCCGCATCAGGAACGGCCTCCCTGCCGAGGCACCGGTGCCCAAGGTGTGGGTGCCCTTCCCGGAGATGGGCTTCCGGCAGCGCCTCTGGGCGACCGTGGGCCTGGTGCTCGCCATCTTCCTGGTGGTCTCCGCGCTCGGCTTCGGGGGTGCTGCTGCCATCCGCAGTGAGGCCGCCCGAGCCCGGGACACCACCTTGCCTTCAGCGCAGATGGCCGAGGAGATGGCCTTCCAGGCCCTCATGATCCAGCAGGCCCTGACCGACGCCTCGCTCACCCGCAACCCCGAGTCCATGAAGGAGGCCACCCAGGCCTCGGTGGCCTTCCATAAGGCTGAGACGCGGCTGAAGGACCTCTCGGCTGCCGACCCCGCCGCCCTGCGCACCCTGGAAGAGCTTGGCCGGGACTTCGATGGCATGTATGACACGGGCCGAGCCATGGTGGGGGCCTTCGAGACCCAGGGGGCCGCCGAGGGCGGCCGGGCCATGGATGCCTTCGACAAGGCCTCGGAGTCCCTCAAGGTGCGCATGCACCGTTTACGAGATACCGGCGTGCAGGGTGTGGAGGCCCAGCTGAGTCGGGTGGTTGAGCAGTCCCGTCTGGCCCTCTGGATCCTCGGGGGCGGGATGCTCCTGGCCCTGGGCGCCGGCCTCCTGGTGTTCGGCAAGCTCATCCAGGTCCTGGACCTGCAGCTGGGCGGCGAGCCTGCCCTGGCCCTGCGGGCCGCCCGCACCCTGGCGGACGGCGATCTACGCACGGAAATCCCCCTCCGCAATGGGGACAGGACGAGCCTCCTGGCCACCCTCTGGACCATGCAGGGCAACCTCAAGAACACCATCAACCGGATCCGCTTCGATGCCCAGCGGGTGCGGGCCAACAGCGGCGAGATCGCCTCTGCCACCCACGAGATCGCCAGCACCAGCCGGGAGCTGGCCCGCAACGCCGAGGGCCAGCGCAACTCCACGGACCGCATGGCCTCGGCCATCACCGAGCTGTCTGCCTCCGTCCGCGAGGTGGCCGACCATGTGCGCGTGAGCCATCGGCGCTCCGTGGAAGCCGCCAATACCGCCCAGGGGGCCGATGCCGCAGGCCAGGCGGCCATCCGTGCCATGGCCCGGGTGGAGGAAGCCACGGGCCAGATGGTGGAAGCCGTCCAGGTGATCCAGGACATCGCCCGCCAGACCAACCTGCTGTCCCTCAATGCCGCCATCGAGGCCGCCAGTGCCGGGGCCATGGGCAAGGGCTTCGCCGTCGTGGCCGAGGAAGTGCGGAAGCTGGCGGAGCGCAGCGATGCGGGGGCCCGGGAGATCGCCTCCCTCATCGATGGCAGCAACCGGGCCGTGGCCCAGGGCAAGGCCACGGTGCAGGAGGTGGTGCAGGCTCTGGAGACCATCCGGGACCACGTCACCGAGGTGGCGGCCATGTCCACCCAGGTGGAGGCGGCGTCGGACGAGCAGGCCAAGGCCAGCCAGGAGGTGGCTCAGCAGGTGGAGCTGGGAGCCGAGCAGGCGGTCCAGAACGCCAGCGCCAGCATCCAGCTGTCGGGCACCGTCGACAGTAATGCCGCTGTCACCGAGCAGCTCTCCCGCACCGCCGACGGCCTTGCGGCTCTGGTGGGGCGCTTCAAGACCTAGGCACCACGGCCAGGCAGGCACGCCAGCCAGCACTTGCGGCCCGAGGTGAGCCGCCTATACTTGTTATAACAACTTCAAAAGTGAGAAAATCTATGAAATATCCAATTCGGTTGGCCGCCTTGGCGATGCTGGTGAGCCTTCTGGGCTGCATCAAGCCCGAGCCCGTCATGTTCCGAGTCTCGCTGGGGATGGCGGACAAGCAGCTGATGGAGGCCCTGGGTCCCCCGGTGTCCGTCAACGAAGACGCCCAGGGCAAGATCCTCCACTACCAGACCTGGACCAACAACATGCATGGGAACCCCAGCCACCGCTACGACTGGCACGTGCACGTGGTGGACGGCAAGGTGGTGGCCTTCGACATGGACGGCATCTGGGTGTCCCCCGGTCCTGCCCCTGCACCGGCAGTGCCCAAGAGCTGAGAGCGAAGCAACTGATAACGACTCTCGCGGAGAAGGGACGAGGTTAGCGGAGGTTGCGGAGAAGAAGGCAAAAGGCTTTCTCTGCGCCCCTCTGCTATCTCCTCTTTTCTCTGCGAGCGTTTTTGGGGTAAGTCATCGAGGGTCCGAAGCTGGTGCGCCCGGGGGGAGTCGAACCCCCACGCCTTGCGGCAACGGATTTTAAGTCCGGTGCGTCTGCCATTCCGCCACGGGCGCGCAGGTCCAGCCTAGCGGGAGCGGCTGCTGGGCGGTAGCAGGGGCTGGACGCCCGCCACTGTCGAGTGAAGCCCGGTAGGATGGTCGGATGCCCGGCTTCCCACCTGAACCGCCCGACCACCCGCTCCTCGCCAACCTGAACGCCCCCCAGCGGGAAGCCGTGCGCCATGCGCAGGGTCCCCTGCTCATCCTGGCGGGGGCTGGGTCCGGCAAGACCACCGTGATCACCCGGCGCATCGCCTGGCTCATCGAGGAGGAGGGTGTCCACCCCGGCGCCATCCTGGCCATGACCTTCACCAACAAGGCGGCGGAGGAGATGAAGGAGCGGGTCCAGCGCCTGGTCTCGGCGCCGGCGGCCCAGATGTGGGTGAGCACCTTCCACAGCTTCTGCACCCGCATCCTGCGGCGGGAAGGCGAGCGCACGCCCGTGGGTCGGGACTTCGTGATCTTCGATCCCTCGGACCAGAAGAGCCTCATCAAGCAGGTGCTGGCGGAGCTGAAGCTGCCGGAGAAGCAGTTCCACCCCAAGAAGGTGCTGGAGTTCATCAGCGACTTCAAGAACCGCTGCCTGCTGCCCGAGGAGGCCCGGGAGGAGGCCCTGGACGGCTGGACGCGCAGGGTCCTGGATGCCTATGAGCTCTACCAGAAGGGTCTGGCCCAGAACCGGGCCTGCGACTTCGATGACCTGCTGCTGTGGACCGAGCGCCTCTTCCGGGACCCCGTCTTGCAGCAGGTCTACGCCCAGCGCTTCCGCTACATCCTGGTGGACGAGTACCAGGACACCAACCGCGCCCAGTACCTGCTCGTGCAGCACCTGGCGCGGCACCACCACAACCTGTGTGTGGTGGGGGATGAAGATCAGTGCCTGGTTCCGGGCACGCGGATCCTTCTGGCAAATGGAACAAAGCGCCCTATCGAGCAGGTGGTGCCAGGCGACCTCGTCCGCGCTGCCCATGGGAGCGGAGACTTCCGTGCCGCTGCGGTCACCAAAGTCGCCGCAAGAGCGAGGCAGGGGCAGGCCATTCGCATCACGACCCGGGCGGGGCGGGTCCTCACCAGCACCCCCGAGCACATCCACTTTGCCGGCTACCGCCTAGATGTCACGCCCCAGGTGCACTTCGTCTACCTCATGCACAAGCGGGGCATTGGCTGGCGGGTGGGCACCACCCAGACCCACACCCGGGGCCAGGTGAAGCCGGTGGTGGGGTTCCTGCAGCGGGCCCGGCAGGAGCATGCGGATGAGCTGTGGGTGGTGAGCACCCACGCTACGGAGCAGGAGGCCCGGCTGCAGGAGGCGGTGCTGTCGCTCCAGTATCAGCTGCCGACCCTGCCCTTCGTGCCCCGCAAAGGGGCCTCCACCAAGGGCCTGGTCCACGATGCCGAGAGCATCCGTCGGGTGTTTGCCGCCGTGGACTCCGCCGCCGGAGCTGAGCGCCTGCTGGGGGATCTGGGCCTGGAAGTGGCCTTCCCCCACCACCGGGCCCAGGCCGCCACGGGCCTGCGCCGGGTGGTTACCGTCACCCTCTGCGGGGATCGCCGGGGTCGCCGCCCCATGCACCGCCTCTCCATGGTGGGCCAGGATCCTGAGGGTCGCCGCCTCCTGGAGGGACTGGGTCTCTCCGTGCGTCCAGCCAAGGCCGGGTCTGCCAGCTGGCGCATGGAGACCTGCGCCGCCTCCTATGGTGATATTCGGCGCACCGCCGACCGCATCCGCACCCACCTGAACGCTGAACTGCAGCTGCAGGCTCGCCTGGGCGCAACTCCCGGCAAGGACACCTGTAGCTTGCCCTTCCTGCCGGCCTGTAATGTGCAGCCGGGGATGGCCCTCTTTGATGCCGAGGGCGGGCTGGACCTGGTGACGAGCGTTGCACGCGTGCCCCTGGAGCAGTCGGTCCACGACCTGGATGTGGAAGGGGTCCACAACTTCGTGGCTGAGGGCCTGGTGACCCACAACTCGGTGTACGGCTGGCGCGGAGCTGATATCCGCAACATCCTGGACTTCCAGACGGACTTCCCCGAGGCCATCCGCATCGAGCTGCTGCAGAACTACCGCTCCACGAAGAAGATTCTCGACGCGGCCTCGGAAGTCATCGCCAACAACACCCAGCGCGTCGAGGGGAAGGGCGTCCTCACCACGGACCTGGGTGAGGGCGAGGCCCTGGTCTTCAAGCTGGTGGACGAGGGCCGTCTCGAGGCCGAGTGGGTGGTGCAGCGGCTCCTGGACCTGCGCCTGGCCGAGCCAGGCACCAAGGCGGCGGTGCTCTACCGCGCCAACTGGCAGTCCCGCCAGCTGGAGGAGGCCCTGCGGGCCAAGAACCTGCCTTACCGCCTGGTGGGGGGCGTGAAGTTCTACGAGCGCCAGGAAGTGAAGGACCTCATCTCCTACCTGCGCCTCATCTCGAACCCCTTCGACCTGGTGAGCTTCCGCCGCTGCGTGAATGCCCCCAGCCGTGGGGTCGGCCCCACGACCCTGGAGAAGATCCAGGCCGCCATTCCCGAGGACGGCACGCCTCTGGAGGGGCTCCGCCTGCTGCTGCGCAGCGGGGGGCTGAAAGGTCGCGCCCAGCGGGAGATGGGGCGCTTCCTGGAGCTGTTCAGCCACGCTGAGAGCGAGCGCACCTCGCTGGGCCTGGCAGGCCTGGTGCGCTGGGTGCTGCAGGAGAGCGGCTACCTGCAGAGCCTGGAGGACGAGGCCACCCTGGAGGCCGAGGGCCGCATCCGCAACCTGGAGGAGTTCCTCAGCGCTGCCGCCGAGTCCGAGGCCCTGGGCCTGCGCCTCGCGGAGTTCCTGGATCGCATCACCCTGGCCGCCGACACGGACAACCTGGAGGAGGCTTCGCACCTCAGCCTTATGACCATCCACTGCGCCAAGGGCCTGGAGTTCCCCTTCGTGTTCGTGGTGGGCCTGGAGGAGGACGTGTTCCCCAACCGCAACGCGCGGGAGACGCCGGAGGGCCTGGAGGAGGAGCGGCGCCTCTTCTATGTGGCCATCACCCGCGCCCAGCGCCGCCTCACCCTGACCGCGGCCCGGCGGCGGCGGATCATGGGCACCGAGATGCTGGCCATGCCCAGCCGCTTCCTGCGGGAGCTCCCGGCGGCGACGCTGGCGGCCCCCATCCGCTGGGGTACCGAGCTCTACCAGTCCGGCGAGGGTGTCCGCCCCGGCGCCTCCTTCAGCCGTAGCCCCGGTGGCGCCTCCGTGGGCACCGAGCTCCAGCGCATCCGCAGCTTCTTCGACCGGGTGCGAGAGGCGCCGGTCCCATCGAGCCAGCCGGAGAGCGGCAGGCTCGGCGAGCCTGCCGAGGGTCAAGATCCAGGTGCTTTCCCTGCGGGCACCCGCGTACAGAGCGCCCGCTTCGGCCTGGGCACCGTGCTGTCCGCCTCCGGCCGTGGCGAGAGCCTGACCTACACCATTCGCTTCGACCAGACCGGCGACAAGCGCATCATGGCCCGCTTCGGAGGCCTCCAGCGGGTGTGATGTTCCAGAGGTAGGTAGGAAAGGAATCACCGCCAAGGCGCCAAGAGCGCCAAGAAAGAAAGTGCAGTTGATCTTCTTCAGTTCTTGGCGTCTTGGCGACTTGGCGGTGTGCTTTTTACTTCCCGGGGAACATCCTCGCCAGGACTTGTTTGCGATAGTCGAAGATCTTCTGGATGTCCCGGCGCACCCAGAGGGCGGTGGCGAGGGTGCCGAGGAAGCCCCAGCCTACGCTGTAGCGCACGGTGTCGGTCATGCGGGTGCCGCCGCTCGGCAGGTCCTCGAAGGTGTGGGTGTGGTGCCAGAGGGCGTAGGGGCCTGATAGCTGCCGGTCTACGAAGCACTCCCCCGGGACAAAGGTCTCGATGAGCGTGCGCCAGCGCAGCGGCAGGCCCCGCACCCGGATGCGGTAGTCGAAGCAGGCGCCTTCGCCCCGGGGCAGGGGCCTCGGCGTGAGCACCTCGAAGCGCAGCCAGGCCGGCGTGAGGGCCTCCAGGTTGGCGGGGTCCGCAAAGAACGGAAACACCTCACTGCGGGGGGCGGGCAGGTCCTGCACAGAGGTGAAGACTTCTTCCTTCATGGGGTGATGACCTCTCATGTGGCGTGTTTTTATCAGGTGCTCACAGGACAAATAAAAAAGGGGAAAACGCTCGCAGAGAAAGGACGAGATGGCGGAGGGGCGCAGAGGGAAGCGAGGTTGGAACATGCCCCCGCGCCAGCCTTTTCTTGTATCCCATTCATCCCCTTCATCCCTGTTCCTTTTGCTTTTTCTTGAAAAACAGGGATGAAGGGGAAAAGTGCATGCGGGTCACAGCAGGTCTTCCAGTGCCTTTTCCGCTGTTGGAAAACGGAAGGTAAAGCCCTGTTCCAAAGACCGGGCAGGGTGGATGAAGGCGCCTTGGAGCAGGAGGGCCTCGGCCATCTCGCCCAGGAGGGTCGTTACGGCGAAGGTGGTGAGGAAGCCCGGCACGGGCAGCAGGGGGCGGTGCAGTCGCTGGGCGATGGCCCGGGTGAAGGCTTCGTTGGAAATGGGCTTGGGGGCGGTGCCGTTGAAGGCCCCGCTCCAGGCGGGATTGGCGGCGGCTTCCACCAGCATGGCCACCAGGTCATCCACGTGGATCCAGCTCAGGCCCTGGGTGCCGGAGCCCAGCTTGCAGCCAGCGAACCAGCGCACGGGCAGGGCCATCTTGGGCAGGGCACCGCCTTCCTTGGCCAGCACCACGCCGATGCGCACCCGGGCCACGCGAACACCCAGGGGGGCGGCGGCCAGAGCCTCCACCTCCCAGGCCCGGCAGACCTCTGCCAGGAAGCCCATGCCTGAGTCCGCCGACTCATCCAGGGGTTCGTCACCGCAGGGCAGGTAGTAGCCGATGGCCGAGGCGTTCACCAGGGCCTTGGGGGGCTGCGCACAGGCCTGCATCGCCTGCACCAGGTGCTGGGTGGCCTGCACCCGGCTGCCCCGGATGGCGGCCTTGCGGGCCTTGCTCCAGCGGCCCTCGGCGATGCCCTCGCCCGCCAGGTTGATGACGGCGTCAGTCCCAGTCAGCAGGCTGGGCAGGTCCTCCCAACTGCGGGCCACGGCCCCCGGGGGCAGGCGCACCCCGCTGGGGTTCCGGGTCAGCACCGTCACCTCGGCTCCCAGGTCCACCAGGGCCTGCAGCAGGGGCCGCCCCACCAGGCCCGTGCCCCCCGCCACCACCACGCGCTTCAGTCCCGTGCTTGCCATGACCTGCTCCTGCCTGCGGTTCAACTCAATCTGCCGATACCTGTCTGATGCTCCCAGGTATGGGAATGTTGGCCCAATCAAGGTTAAGCCGGAGCCAGGGAATATTGCCCAAGCCCCCTGCAATCCAGGGGCTGGGATGCGAACATAGGGGCAGGGAACCCCATGAACGCACTAAACCGACAGTTTGAGCTCATCCGCCAGTCCGCCACGGTGGCCATGGCGGACCGCATCCTGGCGCTGAAGGCCAGCGGCCAGCCCATCATCGGGCTGCAGGTGGGGGACCCCGACTTCGGGACTCCTCCGGCGGTGCTGGCCGCGGCCAGCCGGGCCCTGCAGGCCGGCCTGACCCACTACGGCCCCTCCAGCGGCTACCTGGACCTCCGGCAGGCCATCGCCACGAAGCTGCAGCGTGACGAGGGCGTGGCCTACGACCCGGCCAGCGAGCTCCTCGTCACCCACGGCGGCATCCACGCCTACTACACGGCCCTCCAGGCCATCCTGAACCCCGGCGACGAGGTGCTGGTCCCCGACCCCACCTGGGCCACCCACGCCAACATGGTGGTGATGCTGCGGGGCACTGCGGTGCGGGTATCGGCGCCAGCCGAGCACGGCTTTATCCCCCCCCTGGAGGCCTGGACGCAGGCCCTCACGGCGAAGACCCGGGCCATCGTGCTGAACTATCCCTCGAACCCCACCGGGGCCTATCCCACCCGGGACTACCTGGAGCAGCTGCAGGCCTTCGCCGAGGCCCACGACCTGTGGGTGGTCAGCGACGAGGTCTACGGCAGCCTCTACTACGGCGAGCGGCCCACCAGCGCCGCGGCGCTACCGGGGGCCAAGGACCGGACGCTCATCGTCAACAGCCTCTCCAAGACCTATGCCATGACGGGCTGGCGGGTGGGCTTCCTGGCGGCCCCCGCCCGGGTCATCGCCAATGCCCTGAAGGCCAGCCAGAACTCGATCACCTGTGTGGCTCCCTTCATCCAGAAGGCCGCCGCCTTCGCCCTGGTGGACCCAGGGGTCCAGGCCGCCACCGACCACATGCGCGCCGCTTACGCCCAGCGCCGGGCGCTGGTGCTGGAGATCGCCCGCGAGGTGGGCAGTACCAGGATCCTGGTGCCGCCACCCCTGGGCGCCTTCTACTTCTTCCTGGATGTGCGGCCGCTGGGGCAGCCCTCCGTGGCGGTCTGCGAGGGCATCCTGGAAGCCGCCCAGGTGGGTCTGGTCCCGGGCTCGGCCTTCGGCGAGCAGGGCGAGGGCTTCGTGCGCATGACCATCGCCGCTTCGGATGCAGATGTGGCCGAAGGCTTCCGCAGGATCCTGGCCTGGGCTGAGAAGGAGAAGGCATGAAGATCGCATTCCAGGGCGTGGCCGGCGCCTACTCCGAGCAGGCGCTGCTGGGTCACTTTGGTGCGGTCGACACGCTGCCCTGCGAGGCCTTCGAGGGGGTCTTTGAGGCGGTGCACGCCGGGGCCTGTGATGCCGGAATGGTGCCCATCGAGAACTCCCTGGCGGGCAGCATCCACCAGAACTATGACCTGCTCCTGAAGCACGACCTGGTGATTGTGGGGGAGTGGTTGCTGCGGGTGCGCCACTGCCTCATTGCCCTGCCGGGCGTGGACCGCGCCGAGATCCGCAAGGCCATCAGCCACCCCCAGGCCCTGGCCCAGTGCGCAGGGTACCTGCACAGCCGGGGCATCCTGGCGGAGCAGGCCTACGACACCGCAGGCAGCGTGGGCCTGCTCAAGGCTTCCGGTGCCCGGGACACGGCGGCCATCGCCTCCCGGCGGGCGGCAGAGCTGAATGGGATGCAGATCCTGGAAGAGGGCATCGAGGACGACCCCGAGAACTTCACCCGGTTCCTGGCCATCCAGCGGGAGCCCAAGGCCTTCGAAGGCGAGGCCAAGACCTCCATCGTGTTCACCCTCAAGAACCAGGCGGGGGCCCTGTTCAAGGCCATGAGCGTGTTCGCCCTGCGCGACATCGACCTCACCAAGATCGAGTCCCGGCCCCTGCAGGGCAGCCCCTGGGAGTACCTCTTCTATGTGGACCTCGTGGGCGATGCCCGGGAAGAGACCGTCCGCCGCGCCCTGGACCACCTGGGCGAATACGCCACCATGCTGCGGGTCCTGGGCTCCTACCCCCGCTTCCAGCGGTAGCGGTTAGGCTTGAGTCTGGCTTTGAGTCTCGTGAACTCCCCCCGCCGAGGAGCTGATGCGCTACCTGCTGTCCAACCTGCCCCTGGAGCTGGGGGAAGAGACCGGGAACCTGGCGGCGCCCCTGGTGCGGGTGCTGGGCGGTGCGGCAGCTGACTTCCGGGCGGTGACCCTGGAGCGCCGCAGCCTGGATGCCCGGCACAAGGGAGCCATCCGCTTCCTGGTGACCCTCGGCTTTGAGACGGAGCGAACCCTTGCCGTGGGACCTCTGCCGGGTGGCCTGAAGCTGGACCTGGCGCCCGAAGCCGTGGCCTGGACCGTATCCCCGGTGGCCCGCCGACCCCGGGTGGTGGTGGTGGGCAGCGGTCCCGCCGGCACCTTCTGCGCCCTGCGCCTGCTGGACTACGGCATCCAGCCCATCGTGCTGGAGCGGGGCCCCGCCATGAGCGAGCGGGTGAAGGCCATCACAGGCCTCTGGCAGGACGGCACCCTGGATCCGGAAGCCAACGCCCAGTTCGGCGAGGGTGGTGCCGGCACCTTCAGCGATGGCAAGCTCACCACCCGCATCGGCCACCCCGCTACCCGCTACGTGCTGGAGGCCTTCGTCCGTTTCGGCGCGAACCCCCGCATCCTCTACCTGGCCAAGCCCCATGTGGGGACCGATGTCATCCGCCGCTGCGCCGTGCTGATCCGCCGAGACGCCGAGGCCCGGGGCGTCCAGTACCGCTTCCGCGCCCGCCTGGAGGACGTCCGCTTCGATGCCCCGGGCCGGGTCTGCGCCGCCGTGCTGGCCACTGGCGAGGAGCTCCCCTGCGATGCCCTGGTGCTGGCGCCGGGGCACAGTGCCCGGGACACCTTCGAGATGCTGCACCGCCACGGCGTGGCCCTGCGCCAGAAGCCCTTTGCCATGGGGGTGCGGGTGGAGCATCCCCAGGACCTCATCGACCGCTCCCAGTACGGGCCAGGCGCCGGCCATCCCTCGCTGCCCGCCGCAGACTACAAGCTGGTCTGCAACTTCGGCGTGAACCGCGCCGCCTACAGCTTCTGCATGTGCCCCGGCGGTGAGGTCACCCAGTGTGCCAGTGAGCCCGGCGGGGTGGTGGTGAACGGCATGAGCAACGAGAAGCGGGACTCGGGCTTCGCCAACTCGGGGCTGGTGGCCAAGGTGGGCACCGCAGACTTTGGCAGTGAGCATCCTCTGGGCGGCATGTACTTCCAGCGGCAGTGGGAGCAGGCCGCCTTCCGTGCCGCTGGCGAGACCTACGGCGCCCCTGCCATGGCCGTGCAGGACTTCCTTCAGGGCCGGGCCACAGGGCGGCTGCCCCGCACCAGCTTCCGCCCCTTCGCCGTGGCGGCGGACCTGCGCACCTGCCTGCCGGACTTTGTCCGGGAGCAGCTGGCCGGGGCCCTGCCACTGTTCGACAAAAAGCTCCACGGCTTCGCCAGCCGCGAGGCCATCCTCCTGGCCATCGAGAGCCGCACCAGCAGCCCCCTCCAGCTCCTTCGGGGCGAGGATGGCCAGTCCCTGTCCCACCCCGGCCTCTATCCCTGCGGCGAGGGGGCGGGCTTCGCCGGAGGCATCACCTCCGCCGCCGTGGACGGCATCCGCGTGGCCGAGTGGATCGCCCAAGCCGCTGGTGCCCCCGTCTTCCAGCCCTTCGAGAAGGCCGCCCGGGGCGGGGACCTGGCTACGGAATACTGAGGCCGTACGGCCGCCCGCGGTAGAGTGTCACCACCACCCGGAGGCACCATGTTTGAATCCGCGGAGCTCGGCCACAAGGTTGAGAAGGACGTCTGGGACCGGGAGGTGGCGGTTCTGCGGGAGGCGTTGCTGAACGCGCAGTTCGACCTGGGGTCGGCGAAGTTCCCGGTGGTCATCCTGGTGGCGGGCGTGGACGGCGCTGGTAAGAGCGAGACCGTGAACACCCTCAACGAGTGGATGGACCCCCGGCACATCCAGGTCCACGGCCTGGACGAGCCTTCTGACGAGGAACGCGAGCGGCCCCACATGTGGCGCTACTGGCGCATGCTGCCGCCCAAGGGGAAGATCGGCATCTTCGATGGCTCCTGGTACACCTGGCCCATCCTCGAACGCACCTCAGGCCACATCAAGACCTCAGAGCTGGATCAGGATATGGCGCGCATCGCTCGCTTCGAGCAGATGCTCATTAACGAAGGCGCCCTGGTGCTGAAGTTCTGGATGCACCTCAGCAAGGACGCCCAGAAGAAGCGCCTGAAGCTGCTGGAAAAGGATCCCAAGACCAGCTGGCGGGTGACGCCTCGGGACTGGGAGCACTTCGAGCGCTACGACAGCTTCCGGCAGGTGTCCGAGCGCGCTCTGCGCGCCACCAGCACCGCCGTCTCGCCCTGGATCGTGGTGGAGGCCACGGACTGGCGCTACCAGCGGCTCACCGTGGGCCGCATCCTGCTGGAAAAGCTGCGCGCCCGCCTCGACAACCCCGCTCCTTCGCTGCCGCCGCCCGCCCCCCAGCCGCTGGTGAGCCTCGACGAGACGAACGTCCTGAGGGCCCTGGATCTCACTCGGTGCCTGGAGAAGAAGGACTACGAGGATGAGCTGCTGACCCTCCAGGGCCGCATGAACCTTCTGACCCGGCATAAGAACTTCAAGAAGCGCTCGGTGGTGCTGGTCTTCGAGGGCGTGGACGCAGCCGGCAAGGGCGGCGGCATCCGGCGCATCACGCAGGCCCTGGACGCCCGGACCTACCGCATCCAGCCCGTGGCCGCGCCCACCGAGGATGAGCGGGCCCAGCCCTACCTCTGGCGCTTCTGGCGGCACCTCCCCCGCCGCGGCAAGGTGATGATCTTCGACCGCAGCTGGTACGGCCGGGTGCTGGTGGAGCGGGTCGAGGGCTTCTGCGCCGAGGCCGACTGGCAGCGGGCCTACAGCGAGATCAACGACTTCGAGGACCAGATCGTGCGCAGCCGGACCCTGCTGCTGAAGTTCTGGCTCTCCATCAGCCAGGAGGAGCAGCTGCGCCGCTTCGAGGAGCGCCAGGTCACGCCCTTCAAGCGCTTCAAGATCACCGAGGAGGACTGGCGCAACCGTGAGAAGTGGCCCCAGTACGAGCGGGCCATCTGCGACATGATCGACCGCACCAGCACCGAGATCGCCCCCTGGACCCTCGTCGAGAGCGAGGACAAGCGCTACGGCCGCCTCAAGATCCTGCGAACCCTCGTGCAGCGGCTGGAGGATGAGCTCTAGCTAGACTGCCCGCTCTTTGCCGAAGACGCGGTCCAGCACGAGGCCGGCAGTCTCTTCGATGCTGCGGCCGGTGACGTCCAGCACGGGCCAGCGGCGGTGGGTCTTGAAGACCTCGTCGGCGTAGGCCAGCTCGTCCATGATGCGGCCCAGGTCGCTGTAGCTGTCGGCGCTGCCCTGGGCACCCAGGCGCTTCAGGCGGTAGGCGCGGATCTCCTGCAGGCGATCGGCCTGGATGGTCAGGCCCACGATGCGGCCTTGGGGGATGGGCGCCAGCTCTGGCGGCAGGGGCACGCCGGGCACCAGGGGCACGTTCATCACCTTGAAGCCTTCCATGGCCAGATACATGGATAGCGGCGTCTTGCTGGTGCGGCTGATGCCCACCAGCACGATGTCGGCGTCGGCCAGACCGGTCATGTCGATGCCGTCGTCAAACTTGAGGGCGAACTCGATGGCCTCGATGCGGCGGAAATACTTGTCCCCCACGGCGTGGAAGCTGCCGGCCTTCTCCTCGGGGCGCTCCCGCAGGTAGAGGGTCAGCGTATCCAGGAGGTTCCCGAAGAGGTCCACCTGGGTGATGCGCAGCTCGGCGCAGCGGACCGCAAGGTAGGTGCGCAGCTCCTGCGAGACCGTGGTGTGGACAATGACGGCGCGCTTGTCGCCGGCCATGCCCAGCACGCGGTCCAGATCCTCCAGGGACCGCACGTTCTGGAAGCGGCGCACCAGGGAGGAGCTCTCCCCCTTGGTGAACTGGGTGAGGGCGGCCTGGACCATCCGGTAGGCGGTCTCGCCGGATCCTCCGGACACGATGTAGATGGGCTGTCTCTCCATCCAATCAGATTAACCTGATGGCAT
>CAIMFT010000022.1 GCA_903840385.1 uncultured Holophagaceae bacterium | reverse complement strand
TGCATCCCCGTGCATCCCCGGCTAAGGTTTTTTCTTTTTGCTCTTCGAGGTAGGTTCAAATGGGGTATGCGGGAGGCTTGGGGATGAGGATGGGTCGTGGTCGGGCGCTTGGGTGGGTGACGGTTGCCCTTGCCGCACTGGCTGTCACCGGCGCAGTCCTGGGAGGCCTGGGGTGTTCGGCGCTGAACCCGGCTCTGCGGTACGAGGAAGCCGCCCATCAGCTGCGGTTCTCGCTGGACCGGGTGGAGCCTCATCTGGAGCTGGCTTTCCCGCTGGAGGAGAGCCGCCTGCGGCTACGCCTGGAGGTGGGGGTGGACAATCCCACGGCCCAGGCCCTGCGCACCCGGGAGGTGAGCGGCGATCTGCGTCTGCGTGTGCAGGGCGAGGAGCACGCCATCGGTACGGCCAGCTTCCCTGAGGGTGCGGCCATCCCCGCCTACAATCACAGCACCCTGAAAGTGGACCTGGTGTTCCGCCACCGGGACCTGAAGGCCGCCTGGTCACCCCTCTCCCATGCCTTGCTGCGGCACGAGCCTGCCACCTGGACCCTGGCTGGGCAGGCGCGCTTCGAGGTGCTGGGCATCACCTTTGGGGTACCTTTCCGCACCAAGCGGGAGACGGGGCCATGATCCGCGCTGTCGTCTTCGACCTCTGGAACACGCTGCTCTTCAGCCCGGCGGGGAGCCCGTTTCAGCGGCTGAAGGGTCTGCTGCGGCCTGATCAGGCGTCCCTGCATGGGGCGATGATGCGGGATGGGATGGTGCGCCCCTACGACTCGGTGGAGGCCTTCCTGGCCGCCTGGCGAGAGCCCGCCATGCTCGACGAGGAGCAACTGGCTGTCATGGCCCAGGCTTTCAGGGAAGCTGGCGACCAGGCGGAGTGCTTTCCCGGTGTGGCCGAGGCCGTCGGGGCAGTGCGGGACCTGGCCCGGGTGGCGCTGCTGTCCAACACCCAGACCTTTGGCCTGGAGATGCTGGACCGGTTGGGCATTCCTGAGCGCATCCGGACCCGCCTGCTGAGCGCCGAGCTCGGGGTCCTCAAGCCAGATCCTGCGGCCTTCGAGGCCGTACAGCGCAAGCTCGGGGTGTTCCCTGGCAACCTGGTGATGGTGGGTGACAGCTGGACTGACGATGTGGAAGGCGCCGTGAATGCGGGCTGGACCGCCGTGTGGGTGAACCGGGAGGGGGCCCCGCGGCCGGCTCACGAGGCCGAAGCCCTCATCTACGAAGTCCGCACCCTGGACCGCGTGCCCGACCTCATCCGCGACCTACAGGACGGCCTGCGCTGTCCGACGTGTTTGGGGTGATGTTTTGGGGCATTTCCCCTTACGCGCAAGGGGTGTGGAATTCCCCAGCAAAGCCATGAAAATTGGCAATTCAATCCGCAATTTGTATGTTCAGGACGGCCCGGGCTTACCCTTTCCCATCAGGCCGTGGCGCTGGTCTGGTCGGCGAGCTGGGTTTCGAGGAGGACGGCGTGGCGGGGTCTGTGTCGAAGGCTTGGACCTCAGCTGGCGATAGGAGTGGCGTGAAGCTGAAGCCCCAAGGCCTTGATGACCTTGATGAAGGTCTCTAGCTCGGGGTTGCCTTCCCTTGAGTGCGTTGTATACAGACCCTCCCGGTTGAGGCCCGTTTCATTGGCAAGCTTGGTCATCCCTTGGGCCCGCGCGATAGCCCCAACGGCGGCAGCGATGACCTGGGGGTGCCCGTCTTCAAGCGCGGCCACCAGAAGTCCGACCATGTCCCCCTCGGTCTTGAGGTAATCGGCGGCGTCATAGGGCGCAGTGATGGTCCGGGTCGCCTTGGTGGGGCGGGGGGCTACTGTGGTTCGACTGGTGCGGGGCTTGGTTGATGTCATGGGGGTCTGGCGAAGGTGGTCCATGTGGCGGGGTAGGTTTTAACCTACAAAGCCGCACCCCCTGGCCTTGGCAGCATCCATTTCCTCATAGCTCATAACGCCCACAGGCTTGGGGCCCGCATCGGCCTTCTCCCAGAGGTCGTTCAGGTCGAACCTAATTGGTACCCCCTGGAATCCACCGTGGGAGGCCCGGCTGAATCGGATCTGGCTACCGGACTGGATACCGAGGCTGTCCCGCAGGGCCTTCGGTAGGGTCACCCGGCCCTTCGATGTCACCGTGGCTTCCATCTGGGCCAGCGACAAGTTTGTCAAAGTGGTTCCCATGGCTTACTCCCGCCCTGCAATTTATCTAAGAGGATCAGGCCATTTTTTATCTGCCCCTGACAGGGGTAGCCCTGAGCTTTCGCGGAGTCTGAGAGGCGGGTCTGCTAGCCGCGTAGGCAGCTGCCCGGACGAACTCTGACAAGGACTCGCCGTTGCGCTTTGCCG